>NZ_QAJQ01000007.1:0-330441 GCF_003852395.1 Pedobacter sp. KBW01 | reverse complement strand
GCAAGCCGTGCACAGATTACTGTAACGATCTATCAAACACCAAAAGGATTTAATGATACTAAAACAGTTGATTGTACTGGTAGTTTCAGCTATAATCTTCAAACTGCAAATATTGATAATACAGCCAATGGTGGAAATGCTGTGCCTGCATCATTTACCTGGACTGTCAATTCAAACAGCAATGTAAGTGGAGCTGCAAGTGGAACGGGAAATACGATCAATCAAACTCTAATTAATACCAGCAATGCAGCTCAAACCATAACCTATACCGTAACGCCGAAAGCTACGGTAGCCGGAGCATGCGTTGGAAACCCTTTTACTATTATCGTAAATATTCCGGTTTGTTCATCAATTTCGATCGCAAAAGTAGCGGATGTAGCTACTGTTAATCAAGCTGGAAATACAATTCACTATACAGTAACAGTAGCCAATACCGGAAACGCAAGTCAAACCAATGTGGTTGTTAGCGACCCGTTATTGGGTGGAACTTTAAGCAATCCGGTTAAAACAGGAAATGCTGATAATATTTTAGAAAAAGGGGAGAGCTGGACTTATAGCGGATCTTATAATATAGTTCAGGCTGATTTGGATAACAATGGTAAACCAGTTAATAATTCTGGAAAAATTACCAATACAGCAAGTGTTCAAACCACAGAGTTGCTAACGGCGAAAACAGCTACAGCAGATGTTAGTATTACGCTATCGCCAGCCATTACTTTAGTTAAAACCGGTACCCTTAACCTGAATGGAAATACCATTGGCTATTCTTTTACGGTTAAAAATACAGGTAACGTTACACTTAATAATCTGGTTATAACCGATAGTAAAGTTACCGCGCCGATTACATTAGCTGCCACAACTTTAGCTCCAGGGGCCAGTACAACTGCTAACGCAAGCTACACAATCTCTGCTGCAGAGAAAACATCGGGTTCGGTAAGCAATACAGCAACAGTTACCGGAAAAAATCCTTCGAATGGCAATGTAACTGATGTTTCCGGTACAACAGCAACCAACGATACACCGACAGTAACTGCTACAGGTGTTTATGCGGCTGATGATGAAGGAACCTTAAACGCGGTAAGTGGTGGTGTTGCAGTTGCTAATGTTTTAGTGAACGACAAGCTGAACGGAAATCAGGCTACCTTAACGAATGTAACCATTACTCAGATATCGAGCAGTAATCCGAATGTTTCAATCGATCCGGCAACCGGAGAGGTGAAAGTACTTCCAGGCACACCTGTGGGTGATTATACTTTGGTTTATCAGATTGAGGACAAAGCAAATCCTGGAAATTTAAAACAAGCAACAGTTACAGTTCATTTGGTAAGTGGAGCGATAATAGCAGTAAACGACAATGGAACGGCAAACTCAGTAACTGGCGGAACAGCAGTAGCTAACGTGTTAGCTAACGATACTTATAACGGTACTGCAACTGCTCCAACCCTGGCTGATGTAACCATTACTATCGGCACTAACGACAGCAACGGAAAAGTAACACTTGATCCAGCAACTGGAGAAGTTAAAGTTGCTGCGAACACTCCGGCTGCTGTTTATACCTTAACTTATACCATCACCGATAAACTGGACGCGAGCAAAACTTCTACTGCAACAGTAAAAGTAACGGTAGCTTCGGGTACAATATTGGCCAAAGACGATGCCGGTTCGGCAAACTCAGTAACCGGTGGAACAGCGGTTGCGAATGTTTTGGCGAACGATACTTACAATGGTACCGCAACTGCCCCAACTTTGGCAGATGTAACCATTACCAACGGCACTAACGATAGCAACGGAAAAGTAACGCTGGATCCTGCAACAGGTGCAGTGAGCGTAGCAGCAAACACTCCGGCTAGTGTTTATACCTTAACTTATACCATCACCGATAAACTGGATGCAAGCAAAACTTCTACTGCAACAGTAAAAGTAACGGTAGCTTCTGGCGCAATCCTTGCTAAAGACGATGCTGGTTCAGCAAACTCAGTAACTGGTGGAACTGCGGTTGCGAACGTACTCTCAAACGATACTTACAACGGTACTGTAACTGCGCCAACTTTAGCAGATGTAACGATCACCAATGGTACTAACGATAGCAACGGCAAAGTAACACTCGATCCTGCAACAGGCGCAGTGAGTGTTGCAGCAAACACTCCGGCGGGTGTTTATACTTTAACGTATACCATCACCGATAAACTGGATGCGACTAAAACTTCGACTGCAACAGTAAAAGTAACAGTGGCTTCAGGTGCGATATTGGCTAAAGATGATACAGGTGCAGTAAACTCGGTAACCGGCGGAACTGCAGTGGCTAATGTATTAGCGAACGATACCTACAATGGTACTGCAACTGCCCCAACTTTAACAGATGTAACCATTACCAATGGTACTAATGATAGCAATGGAAAAGTAACGCTTGATCCAACAACTGGAGAAGTTAAAGTTGCTGCGAATACTCCGGCTGCTGTTTATACCTTAACTTACACCATCACCGATAAACTGGATGCGACTAAAACTTCTACTGCAACAGTAAAAGTAACAGTGGCTTCAGGAACGCTGACAGCAAAAGACGATGCAGGTACAGTAAACTCGGTAACTGGTGGAACAGCGGTTGCGAACGTTCTTTCGAACGATACTTACAATGGTACTGCAACTGCGCCAACTTTAGCAGATGTAACCATCACCAACGGCACTAACGATAGCAACGGAAAAGTAACGCTGGATCCTGCAACAGGTGCAGTGAGCGTAGCAGCAAACACTCCGGCCGGCGTTTATACCTTAACCTATACCATCACCGATAAACTGGATGCAAGCAAAACTTCTACTGCAACAGTAAAAGTAACAGTGGCTTCAGGAACGCTGACTGCTAAAGACGACGCAGGTTCAGCCAACTCGGTAACTGGCGGAACGGCAGTTGCTAATGTTTTGGCAAACGATACATATAATGGTACTGCAACTGCACCAACTTTGGCAGATGTAACCATCACCAATGGTACAAATGACAGCAACGGAAAAGTAACACTGGATCCTGCAACAGGCGCAGTGAGTGTTGCAGCAAACACTCCGGCGGGTGTTTATACTTTAACGTATACCATCACCGATAAACTGGATGCGACTAAAACTTCTACTGCAACAGTAAAAGTAACAGTGGCTTCAGGAACGCTGACAGCCAAAGACGATGCAGGTACAGCAAACTCTGTAACTGGTGGAACGGCTGTAACGAACGTTTTGGCGAATGACAATTATAATGGTACCACAACTGCACCAACTTTAGCAGATGTAACCATCACCAACGGTACAAATGATAGCAACGGAAAAGTAACACTCGATCCTGCAACAGGTGCAGTGAGCGTAGCAGCAAATACTCCGGCTGGCGTTTATACCTTAACTTATACCATCACCGATAAACTGGATGCAAGCAAAACTTCGACTGCAACAGTAAAAGTAACGGTAGCTTCTGGTGCGATATTGGCTAAAGATGATGCAGGATCTGCAAATTCTGTGACTGGTGGAACAGCTGTTACAAACGTATTAGCGAACGACAATTATAATGGCACTACAACTGCACCAACTTTGGCAGATGTAACCATTACCAACGGTACAAATGACAGCAACGGAAAAGTAACACTGGATCCAACAACTGGTGAAGTTAAAGTTGCTGCGAATACTCCAGCTGGCGTTTATACCTTAACTTATACCATTACCGATGAACTGGATGCAAGCAAAACTTCTACTGCAACAGTAAAAGTAACAGTGGCTTCAGGAACGCTGACTGCTAAAGACGACGCAGGTACAGCAAACTCGGTAACTGGTGGAACAGCAGTAGCTAATGTTTTGGCAAACGATACATATAATGGTACTGCAACTGCCCCAACTTTGGCAGATGTAACCATTACCAACGGTACAAATGATAGCAACGGAAAAGTAACACTTAATCCTGCAACAGGTGCAGTAAGCGTTGCGGCGAACACTCCGGCTGCTGTTTATACCTTAACTTATACCATCACCGATAAACTGGATGCGAGCAAAACTTCTACTGCAACAGTAAAAGTAACGGTAGCTTCGGGTGCAATATTGGCCAAAGACGATGCCGGTTCGGCAAACTCAGTAACCGGTGGAACAGCGGTTGCGAATGTTTTGGCGAACGATACTTACAATGGTACCGCAACTGCCCCAACTTTGGCAGATGTAACCATTACCAACGGTCCTAATGATAGCAACGGAAAAGTAACACTCGATCCAACAACTGGAGAAGTTAAAGTTGCAGCGAACACTCCGGCCGGCGTTTATACCTTAACCTATACCATCACCGATAAACTGGATGCAACTAAAACTTCGACTGCAACAGTAAAAGTAACAGTGGCTTCAGGAACGCTGACTGCTAAAGACGACGCAGGTACAGCAAACTCGGTAACTGGTGGAACAGCAGTAGCTAATGTTTTGGCAAACGATATATATAATGGTACTGCAACTGCTCCAACTTTGGTAGAAGTAACCATTACTAACGGAACTAACGACAGCAATGGCAAAGTAACACTCGATCCAACAACTGGAGAAGTTAAAGTTGCAGCGAACACTCCAGCTGGCGTTTACACCTTAACTTACACCATCACCGATAAACTGGATGCGACTAAAACCTCTACTGCAACAGTAAAAGTAACGGTAGCTTCGGGTGCAATGTTGGCCAAAGACGATGCAGGTACTGCAAACTCAGTAACTGGCGGAACAGCGGTAGCTAATGTTTTGGCGAACGATACCTACAACGGTGCCACAACCGCACCAACTTTGGCAGATGTAACCATTACCAATGGTACAAATGATAGCAACGGAAAAGTAACACTTGATCCTGCAACAGGAGCGGTAAGCGTAGCAGCGAATACTTCGGCTGCTGTTTATACCCTGACTTATACCATTACCGATAAACTGGATGCGACCAAAACTTCTACTGCAACAGTAAAAGTAACAGTGGCTTCAGGAACACTGACAGCAAAAGACGATGCAGGTACAGCAAACTCGGTAACTGGTGGAACAGCGGTTGCGAACGTACTTTCAAACGATACCTACAACGGTACCACAACCACACCAACTCTGGCAGATGTAACCATTACTAACGGCACTAACGATAGCAACGGAAAAGTAACACTCGATCCTGCAACCGGTGGAGTGAGCGTTGCAGCGAACACTCCAGCTGGCGTTTACACCTTAACGTATACCATCACCGATAAACTGGATGCAACTAAAACTTCAACTGCTACGGTTAAGGTTACAGTGGCTTCGGGAACTTTAACTGCTAAAGATGATACCGGTTCAGCCAATTCGGTAACTGGTGGAACAGGGGTAACAAACGTACTTTCAAACGATACTTATAATGGCACCACTTCAGCACCAACTTTAGCTGATGTGACCATTACCAACGGCACAAATGACAGCAATGGAAAAGTAAAACTGGATCCTGCTACAGGCGCAGTGAGCGTTGCTGCGAATACCCCGGCTGGTGTTTACACTTTAACCTATACAATAACCGATAAACTGGACGCTTCGAAAACTTCTACTGCAACAGTAAAAGTAACGGTAGCTTCGGGAACTTTAACGGCTAAAGATGATTCAGGTTCAGCGAACTCGGTAACGGGTGGAACAGCGGTAACAAACGTACTTTCAAACGATACTTATAATGGCACCACTTCAGCACCAACTTTAGCAGATGTAACCATTACCAATGGTACAAATGATAGCAACGGAAAAGTAACACTTGATCCTGCAACAGGAGCGGTAAGCGTAGCAGCGAACACTCCGGCTACTGTTTATACCCTGACTTATACCATTACCGATAAACTGGATGCGACTAAAACTTCTACTGCAACAGTAAAAGTAATAGTAGCTTCGGGAACGCTGACGGCTAAAGACGATGCTGGTTCGGCAAACTCCGTAACTGGCGGAACGGCAGTAGCGAACGTACTTTCGAACGATACTTACAATGGTACTATAACTGCACCAACTTTGGCAGATGTAACCATTACCAACGGAACTAACGACAGTAACGGAAAAGTAACACTTGATCCAACAACTGGAGAAGTTAAAGTTGCAGCGAATACTCCGGCTGCTGTTTATACACTGACTTACACCATTACCGATAAACTGGATGCAACTAAAACCTCAACTGCTACGGTTAAAGTAACGGTAGCTTCGGGTGCGATATTGGCTAAAGATGATGCTGGTTCGGCAAACTCGGTAACTGGTGGAACAGCAGTAGCAAATGTTTTGGCGAACGATACTTATAATGGTACTACAGCTGCCCCAACTTTGGCAGATGTAACCATCACCAATGGTACAAATGATAGCAACGGAAAAGTAACACTCGATCCTGCAACAGGCGCAGTGAGTGTTGCAGCGAATACTCCAGCTGGCGTTTACACCTTAACTTACACCATCACCGATAAACTGGATGCGACCAAAACTTCTACTGCAACAGTAAAAGTAACGGTAGCTTCGAGTGCGATATTGGCTAAAGATGATGCTGGTTCGGCAAACTCCGTAACTGGCGGAACAGCAGTAGCGAACGTACTTTCGAACGATACTTACAACGGTACCACAACAGCACCAACTTTAGCAGATGTAACCATTACCAACGGAACTAACGACAGCAACGGAAAAGTAACACTCGATCCTGCAACAGGATCGGTTAGCGTAGCAGCGAATACTCCGGCAGGTGTTTACACCTTAACTTACACCATCACCGATAAACTGGATGCAACTAAAACCTCAACTGCAACAGTAAAAGTAACGGTAGCTTCGGGTGCGATATTGGCTAAAGATGATGCTGGTTCGGCAAACTCGGTAACTGGTGGAACAGCAGTAGCAAATGTTTTGGCGAACGATACTTATAATGGTACTACAACTGCCCCAACTTTGGCAGATGTAACCATCACCAATGGTACAAATGATAGCAACGGAAAAGTAACACTCGATCCTGCAACAGGCGCAGTGAGTATTGCAGCGAACACCCCAGCTGGTGTTTATACCTTAACGTATACCATCACCGATAAACTGGATGCAAGCAAAACTTCTACTGCAACAGTAAAAGTAACGGTAGCTTCTGGTGCGATATTAGCCAAAGATGATGCTGGTACAGCTAACTCAGTAACTGGTGGAACAGCTATTGCGAATGTACTTTCGAACGATACTTACAACGGTACCACAACCGCGCCAACTTTAGCAGATGTAACCATTACCAATGGTACAAATGATAGCAATGGAAAAGTAACACTCGATCCTGCAACAGGTGCAGTGAGTGTTGCAGCGAATTCTGCCGCTGGTGTTTATACCTTAACGTATACCATTACCGATAAACTGGATGCGACTAAAACCTCTACTGCAATAGTAAAAGTAACGGTAGCTTCGGGAACGCTTACAGCAAAAGACGATACGGGAAGTGTTAATGGTTTAGTAGGAGGGACTCCAGTGGCGAACGTATTAGCAAATGATACTTATAATGGAACAACTGCTGCCCCTGGATTAAGTGATGTTACACTTAGTCAGGTTTCAACAACTAATCCGAACGTTACACTTAATACAACAACCGGAGAGGTTAATGTTAAACCTAATACCCCGGCAGGCGTTTACACGATAGTTTACGAAATTGCAGATAAATTAGATACTACTCAAACAAGGCAAGCTACAGTAACCATTACAGTTACTGCACCAGCAATCGTTGCTACAAACGATGCTGGCAATGCAAACGGCTTTACCGGTGGCACAGCAGTAGAAAATGTATTGGTGAACGATACTTATAATGGTAACCCTGCAACTTTGGCTGATGTTAAATTAACCCAGGTTTCGAGCAGCAATACTAATGTAAGTTTAAATGTGACCACTGGAAAAGTGAATGTAGCACCAAACACGCCTGCCGGAACCTATACTTTGGTTTACCAGATCGAAGATAAACTGAACCCTGGTCAAACTAAAACAGCCACAGTAACCATTACCGTTGGTACAGGTGCAATTTTAGCAAAAGATGATGCCGGTACCGTTAATGGATTTACAGGAGGTACTGCAGTCGCCGATATTTTAGTGAACGACCTTTATAATGCAGTTTCGACCGCAACAACCGGAACCGTTTCAATCACCCAAAATTCAACTGATAACCCGAATATCAACATCGATGTTGCCAGCGGAAAAGTAAATGTAGCAGCTAAAACACTTCCTGGAGTGTACAACCTGACCTATACCATTACCGATAAACTGGATGCGACCAAGACTTCTACAGCTAAAGTTGTGGTTACCATTCCGGATTGGAGCAGCGATCTTCAGATCAGCAAAACAGCTAATGTTAGCGGTGTAGAAACCAGCGGAAATATCAGCTATACCATTAAAATCAAAAACAATGGTCCGACTACCGTTTTAAGCGGCAAATCGATAGGGGTAACAGAAAACCTTCCAGCCGGACTTGAAAATATTACCTACGCAGCTACAGGCGGTGTTTACAGTGCAACTGGAAATACCTTTACCTTATCGGCCGATTTATTGACTGGCGATGAAGTAAGTTTAATAGTGAATGGGAAAGTAGCAGCAGGCTATGCAGGTTCGGCACTGGTTAATCAGGTATCTTTAACCGCACCTTCCGGAACAAACGATCCTGAAAATGCCAATAACCAATCTTCGGTAACTACGCCTTTATTAAAAGGTGGTATAGCACTGGTTAAAACTGGTACCTTAAGCGCCGATGGAAACCAGATTACCTATACTTTCACCGTTACCAATACCGGCGATGTAACCATTAATGATATTGTACTGGTAGATAGTAAGCTAGCCCTCACCAAAACCTTACCTGGTACTTTGGCGGCGGGTGCAAGCTTAACCTATAATGAAGTTTATACCCTTACACAGAGTGATAAAGATGCCGGAAAAGTAAGCAATACGGCTTCGGTAACAGCAAAAACACCTGCTGGAAATTCCGTAACTGATATTTCGGGTAGCGGAAGAAGTAACGATACACCAACTGAAACACCAGTAGTGAGTACTCCATCGTTTACCTTTACCAAAGTTGCCACTTCAGTAGGTACAAAGGCTGGCGAATCAATCGATTATACCTTCACCATTACCAATACCGGTAGCACTACATTGAGTAATCTGGTATTGAGCGATGCAGCGGCAAATGTAGGTAGCATACAGCCGGCAAGCATTGCAACGTTGGCACCGGGAGCAAGTATTAATGCTGTGGCTAAACATACCTTAACACAAAGTGAGATCAATTCAGGTAGCTTTACCAACCAGGCTACTGTAAAAGTTACCGATAGTAAAGGCAATACGATTACCCAATTATCAGATGATCCGGCTACTACCACGCCTAACGATCCTACTGTAACGAAGATAGTTCCTTCGCCTGCTTATACTTTAACCAAGGCCGCTGCAAATACAGCAACCAAAGCCGGCGACGTAATTAATTATAACATTACTTTCAAAAATACAGGTAATGTAACATTAACCGATATTGCTTTAACAGATGCAAATGCCGATGCCGGAAGTTTAACACCTGCCAATATCACCCGCGTATTACCGGGCGAAACGGTGAGCATTAGCGCTAAACATACGGTAAAACAAAGTGACGTAAATGCAGGTGGTTTTAGTAATCAGGTAAATGCAACGGCTAAAGATCCCCAGGGAAATACTTTAACCAAAGTGTCTGATAATCCGGCTACACCTGCTGCCGATGATGCTACTTTCTCGCCAATTATTGCCGATCCATCTGTAAGGTTTACCAAATTGGTAGCCAGCGGTGCCGGTGTAATCAAGGTGATTGAGTACAGCATCCAGGTAACCAATACCGGTAACATTACCTTAACCAATATCGTAGTAACCGATCCTGGTGCTGATGCGGGTAGTATTACGCCTGCGGTTATTGCCAAATTAGAGCCAGCAGAAACAGCTATGATCCTGGCGCGACATACGTTAACCCAGCCTGAAATCGATTACGGAAAATTTGTAAACCAGGCCAGTTTAACGGCTAATTATGGTGTGGGCAACAAGCTGGCCAAAGTTTCTGATAATCCTAAAACTATAGCTCCGGATGATCCTACAGTTTACATTATTCCAGAAGCCCCAGGTTTAACTTTGGTTAAAACAGGTGCCCTAAGTGCTGATGGCAATACGGTTTCTTATACATTCACAGCAAAAAATACCGGTAATGTTACTTTAAGCAACTTTAACCTGGTTGATGCTAAAATCCCTTCAACGGTTACTTTCACACCAGCAAGTATTGCGCCTGGTGAAACTGCTGTAGCAACCGTAGTGTACACCATTACCCAGGCCGAGAAAAATGTAAGTTCGGTTAGCAATACTGCCACACTTACGGCAAGTACTCCGGCAGGGAATAAGGTTACCGATATTTCGGGAACGGCTGAAGATAACGACAGTCCGACAGTTTTAGAACTACCGCGCATTGCCAGTGCCAAAACAGTTACTGATGCTAATAATAATGGCAAAGCCGAGCCTAACGAAGTATTAACCTACAGCATTGTGGTACGCAATAACGGTACTACAAACCGCACCGGTGTTAAAATTACCGATCAGATACCGGCCAATACCACTTATGTAAATGCAAGTGCCGATAAAGGTGCTGTGTTGGCAGGTAATGTATTAACGTGGACCAACCTAAGCATACCAGCTAACGGACAGGTAGTGGTAACTTTCAAGGTGACTGTTGATGCAGCCCTTCCTTCAGGCGTTTTAAATATCAATAACATTGCAACAGTGGTTGATCCGGCCAATATTGCATCTCCATTAAATCCGGCAGTTGCTATTCCAACCGAAGGCAAGTTAGAAGGCAGTAAATCGGTAGCCGATAACAAAGGAAATAAAGATGGTAAGGCACAGGCAAACGAAATATTAACTTATGCATTGCAGGTGCGCAATACTGGTGGCTCGGCATTAAACGGGGTAACCATTACTGATGAGCTTCCGGCAGGTTTAACCTACGTACCAGGCTCGGTTTCTGGTTATGGAACGGTAACAGGCAACAGCCTGAAATGGACCATCAACATGCAACCTAATTCGAGCACAGTGCTCACCTTCGATGCTAAAGTTACACCAGATGTAAATAGCTATAATACCATTAAAAACGTAGCGACAATGACTGCTCCAAACGGAACAGTGATTAAGCCTGAGGTAATTATGGATGTAGATAAATCGGCCGATCTGGTAATCACCAAAGAACTGATGACCAAAGGCGAAATCAGGACCGGATCTGATGTAACCTATAAAATTACCGTAACCAATAAAGGAGCAAATAAGGCTACCGGTGTTACTGTTACCGATAGGTTAACAACGCTTATCGATGCGCCAAAAGAGATTACCGTAACCGTGGGTACTACGACTTACAGTACCACAACCCGCGATTTTGTATGGTTGGTTGGCAGTCTGGATTTAAACCAGTCGGCAACCTTAACCTTCAAATCACGTACACTGGCTACAGGTATATTGAATAATAGTGCAACGGTAAAAGCCGATCAGCCCGATCCGGTAATGAACAACAATACTGTACTTGCAGACGCAGCAACTATTTCGGGTGATGATTTACTTATCCCGAACCTGTTTACGCCAAACGGAGATGGTAACAACGATACTTTCGAGATCAACGGATTGGCCAATTTTGCCGAAAACGAACTGACTATTGTTAATCGCTGGGGTAATGAAGTTTACCGCGCCAAAGGTTACCAGAATAACAGGACAGGTGAGGGGCTGAATGAGGGTACTTATTACTATTTATTACGCGTACGTAAGTCGGGCAGCAGCGAACTGAAAGTGTTTAAAGGTTACATTACTTTAATCAGGGCATTTAAGAATTAATACGAAAGGGAATGATGAAGAAATTAATAAAATTAATAGCAGGTTCGTTCATGTTGCTTTCGCAGGGTGTATTTGCCCAGCAAGATGCCCAGTACAGCCAATACATGTTTAATGGTATATACATTAATCCGGCTTATGCGGGTTATAAAGAAGTGTTAAATGTGCATAGCTTTTACCGTAGCCAGTGGACGGGTATTACAGGTGCACCCCGAAGCATGTCGCTGGCAGTTGATGCCATTGCCAATAGTGGCAATGTAGGTTTAGCTTTGCAAATAGCAAGCGATAAACTGGGCGCACAGAATAACCTGAGCATTTACGGCAACTATGCTTACCGCATTAGGCTGAACGATGATGGCAGCTCTCGCCTGGCCTTAGGTTTTGGTGTAGGCATGGCGCAGTTGGGTATAGATGGTTCGATGCTTAATCCCAACAATCCGGAACCTAACCAACCGGTAGGCATGCAGAGTACCATTGTACCCGATGCAAGGGCAGGCGTGTATTTTGCCAACGATAAATACTACGCTGGTTTTTCGGCCGATAACCTGATTGCCACTTATATCGATATCGATCGTTATGCTTTTATTCCACAGCCCAAACCACACTATTATTTAACAGCAGGCGCATTGTTTCCGCTTAACGAAAATTTTCAGATCAAGCCTTCTTTTTTATTGAAAGACGATCGAGGTGGGCCAACCAGCTTAGATGTAAACGCCTTTTTAATTATCAAAGATTTTATCTGGATTGGGGGCTCTTACCGTACAGGAGTTAAATTGTATGATAAAAGTTACCTTCAGAAAGATCTTACGCCACGCAACTCTGCGGTTGCAGCTATACAGATCTTTCCTTCAGAAAAATTAAGAATAGGTTATGGTTACGATTTCTCTATTGGCCCTTTACAAGGCTATAGCGGCGGTACTCATGAGGTTTCTATTGCCTATTCTTTTATCAGGCAAAACATCAGATTGGCAACCCCAAGGGTGTTCTAAACAAAATAACTTAATTGTGTATAATAATATTTACACTTTTAGACAAAAAATAACTTACATTAGCGTACAAAAAAATAACTTTTTATTAACTTGCAGAATATTATAAAAACAATGAAAACAAAAAATGCTGTTAGCGGCTTCACTGTGCTTATTGCCGATGATCATGAGATCATTCGTCGCGGCTTAAAAGGTTTAATATCAGACTTTTGGCCGGGTGTCGAAATTATTCATGCATCAACCCTCGAGCAGGCGCTTGTTGAGGCAGAGAAATCGCCAAGTTTAATTATCATTGATGTAAACTTGCCAGGCGGTAACAACCTTAAAGTAATCGATCAACTTAAATTGGTTCAGCCAAATGCAAAAATTCTAGTATTTTCTTCATTAAACGAGAATATTTATGCCGTTCCATATTTAAAATCGGGTGCATCAGGTTATTTAACTAAAAATGCTGAAGAATCAGAAATTGTGATTGCGATTACCACAATTCTGGCTGGTAGCCGTTACTCGAGCAGAAACGTTAAAGAAAATATGTTCAATAGCATATTGGGTAACGATGCCGATAATCCGTTTACTAAACTTTCGGGCAGAGAACTTGAAGTAGCAGAGCTTTTAACCAAAGGCATTGGTGTATTAGAGATCTCTAACCAGTTAAATCTTCAAATGGGTACAGTAAGTACGTATAAATTGAGGCTTTTCCAAAAATTAAAAATAAAGAGCATCATCGAACTTGCCGAAAAAATGAGCATTTACGAAAGATAAAAAGAGTATTTTACTCTTTTTATCTTTCTCTGTTTTTATTTTTGGTGCCCAATCCGCTTTCTCCCGATTCGTTGCGAGTGGAGCCTGCCTGTCCAAACTTATCCGATGAGCCAGCTCCATTTTGATCAAAAGATGCTTTTTCTTTTGAAGTCCCTTTTATTTTTTCTTTATTTTCTTTCCGGTGAGTATTCATGATTCTATGTATTTGTCTGCAATAGAAACATTTTAAAACAAGCGAAGGTTTTGTTTGATGATTATATCTTTTTATTTAGCCACGTCAACTCATTAAGACCTCAAAGCATGCAATTGATAGTCTTGATATTGTGTAATTTATTGTGAATAGAGGAGCACAATTTTAATACAAATTTTAAGTTTATTATACACAAAATGGTGTATGGCTTTACTTTCTCTACATAAGCGTTTAGCCGCAAACTTTCCAAATATTTTAAGATTGTACAGTAGTTTTCTTCCGAAGTAGGTTTAATAACCATCAGTTAGATAGCGGTATAGCTTCAGGTTGTACACTAGTAGTTGATCCAGATCAATAATTTATAAATAATCCGATTTACAGAACTCCGTTTAGGCACAATTAGACCATGATTTTTTTTGATAAAAATCAAAATATAATTTTTTGTAGGATTAATTGTACGATTTTCTCTGTTAAGGTAAAAAACGTGATACTTAATAATATATCTTTGCAGCTGATTGAAGCAATGAGTAAAAATTTATTATTTTCTTAAAACCACAGGTTTTAAGAATACGTAAGTATGGGAATGTGGAATAGCACGAAATAAATTTATTGCAACAGTGCTCTTTCAATTATGACGATCATCTCCCGTGTATGAATAAAAATTTACCTTCTCATTCCTTGTGCCTTTCTTTGTCTAAAACTTTTGTTTTTTTTAAACCACTGGCAAGCCGTTTTAGTCGCTTTTTAGTTTTCTTAATGTTGTTTTTGCTTGCCAATATTGGCTTAACGAAAGCACAAACTTATAAAACCCATTATATTGCTCCGGCTCCTTGGCAATACTGGAGCCAGGCCAACGAGCTGGTGGTTACCACCAACACATCGGGAACGTCGGTAACGGTAAAGAAAAGTGATGGAACGCTGGTTACTACGCTTACGCCAACGCCAACAGCACCTGCTGTGTATCGCTTCGTAGGGAATCCAAATACAGTTTCGGCCAATGCCTTAAATACCATATTAAACGATCGTGGAATTATTGTAGAAGGTAATAATCCGATTACGGTAAACATCCGGAATGTGGCTTCTGATGCCTACACTGATGCCAATATTAAAGGAAATTCGGCGCTATTCAGTTTTGGAGATGCGGCTATTGGTACTTCTTTCAGGGTAGGTTATTATAGGGATGGCTTAAGTAATGTGGTGTACAGTGTAATGGCTGTTGAAAATAATACCACTGTGAAATTAAACGGAACGGCTATCACTACTTTAAATGTTGGACAAAGTTATATTTTTCAAACTCCCATTGGTGGATTAGTAGAAAGTTCGGCTCCTGTAGTGATGAATTCGGGCTCTAATTTAGATGCACCTGCAGGCTGCGGCGATGGTGTTTTTAACCCGGTACCACCTGTTACCTCTTTGGGGAGCGAGTACCTGGTAATTAGAAGTGCAGGTAATTCTACTGCAGAGCAGACCACAATTGTGGCTACACAAGCGAACACCACTTTAACCGTAACCAATTATAATGCTAATGGTACTTTAACCTCAACAAATACTTATAATTTAGTTGCGGCGGGTAGTTTTGTAACCATCGTTAACGGTGTTTCAGGAAGTCAATACAGTACATCAAGGATTTTGGCAACTAAGAATGTAGTAGCCTATTCAGGTACAGCAGATGGATGTGAGGTAGATATGCTTACATTGGCTCCGGTAACGTCATGTGGAGGTAGTTTGGTGGCCAAAACCTATAAATTTAGGGGCAGTGGTGGGGGAGATTTGCCATATTTTGGCTATATCACCACTAAGAGTGCAACCGATAAGGTATTTTTAACCACAACTGGTGGTACTACCAATTATACCAATACCGACTTAGAATCGATTGCAGGTGTTGGCGTAAGGCGACAACTGGGAAGTACCGGGAATTATATTATCGATTTTACCAATACGAACATTGGTACACCGGCAGCCTTAACCTTTACAAGTGCTACCAGGATGAACATTGCCATGGTACAAAGTGGTGGTGGTTATTCCATGTCTAATTTTATTACACCTTTGCCCGAGCAGGCGCTGAAACCAACCCTAACCCAACCAACTTGTAGTAGTGCAACCTTAACTGCCGATCCCTCGGGCGTTGCGCCATTCCAATGGTACTTTAATGGGGTTGCAATTGCTGGTGCAACCGGGAATAGTTATACCCCAACCGAATCAGGAACATATACCATTACCTCGCGACTAAGTTGTGGTACAAGTGCACAATCTTTACCTGTAACCGTAGCTTTATGTAATGTTGACAGGGCAATTACCAAAACAGTAGATAATTCAACTCCTGCAGTAAACGGATCAATAAAATTTACCGTAACTGCCAGTAATATTGGTGTGGGGACTGCGCTTGGGGTATCAGTAACCGATTTACTAAAATCGGGCTATACTTACGTAAGCCACACTGCATCTGCCGGAACATCGTATACGAGCGGTACTGGTCTCTGGAACGTGGGTTCGTTAGGCTCAAATGCATCAGCTACGCTGGTAATTACGGCTAAGGTAAATGCCTCTGGCGATTATAGCAACACGGCTACCATAACCGGAACACAAACCGATCCTAACACCGCAAATGATGCTGTTACCATCAGTACAACACCGACTACAGCTATTTCTTTAACTTCTGCTGCTTCTACCGATGCTCAAAGCATTTGTATAGGCTCGGCCATTACCAATATTACCTATTCTATTGGCGGTACAGCAACAAATGTTAATGTAACGGGTTTGCCGGCCGGTGTTACCTCCAGTTATAATACAAGTACCAAGGTGCTTACTATTTCCGGAACACCAAGTGCAACAACTAGCGGTGCCCAGGTTTATACCGTAACCACCACAGGTGGAAACCCTAACGTATCGGCATCGGGAACCATACAGGTAAATGGCTTGGTAGGTACGCCGGTATTTACTGCCGGAAGCAGTTCTACCAGGTGCCAGGGAGCGGGTACGCAAACCTATGCGGCAACTGCAACTAACGCAACTAGTATTACCTACAGTATCAATACTACCAGTTCGCAGGCAGTAATTAACGCTACAACTGGTGAGGTTACTTTTTCGCCTGTGTTTTCGGGTACCGCAACCATTACTGCAACTGCAGCAGGTTGTACGCCTAAAACGGCTACCCATACCATTACCATTACTTCTACCGGAACCATTACAGGTGCTTCGCCGGTTTGTAGCGGCAGTAACGGAACCTTAACATTGGGCAATACCACAGCTACCCCGGTAAGGTGGGAATATTCTACCGATAACGGTACCACCTGGAGTACATATTTGCCTAATACCACCTCAACTACTTTAAATTATACCAACCTTAACGTTACAACTTCTTTCAGGGCAATTGTAACAGGTGGAGGTTGTGCAGAAGCATCATCAACGCCGGTAACCATCAGTGTAACTACCAGGCCAAGTATTGCTAACCAGAGCTATAATTTATGTGTATCGGGCTCTTTCAATTTTGCCCCGGTAGATGCTCCTGCAGGTACCACTTATAGCTGGTCGGCTCCCACCATATCAGGTGGTACGGTTACTGGTGGAACTTCAGGCACTGCTGCCAGCTCTGTTTCACAAACTTTAACCAATACCGGAACTACTACAGCTACCGCGGTTTATACCGTTACGCCAACCAATGCAGGTTGTGCGGGTACTGCTTTTACCATCACAGTAGTTATTGGGCCAAATATTTCTGCTTCGGCTGCAAATCCGCCTACTTTATGTAGCAATGGCACTTTCTCAGTAACGCCTACAAGCAATATTGTCAATTTAAAATATACCTGGACAGCCAGCCTGATTAGCGGAAGCAATGTTACCGGCTTTAGTAATGGTACAACAGCCGTTAGTGCGCCAATTAGCCAAACTCTGGTTAACAGCTCGGCTGCCACTGCAACCGTTCGCTACACCGTAACACCGGTGTTGGATAACTGTAGTGGTAACACATTTACCTTTGATGTAAACGTACAGAGCGCGGTTACCGTCGGAGCAATTGCTGCCAGCCAAACCATCTGTACCAATACTGCTCCAGCCCCGATCAGTTCTACCACAGGTGGAACAGGAGCAGGCACAATAACTTATATATGGGAAAATTCTACCAACGGTACCACCTGGAATATCATTAGTGGTGCAAACGCTGCAACTTATACGCCGGGTGCTTTAACCCAAACTACCCAATACCGCAGAACAACGGTATCAACCTTAAACGGAGTTGCCTGCCAGTCGGCAGCTACAACGCCGGTAATCATTACCGTGGGTACAGCGAGTACCATCACAACTCAGCCAGTTAACCAAAATGTAAGGGCTTTATCTAATGTTACCTTAAATGTAGCCACCACAGGTGGTACTGGTACCAGCCAATATCAGTGGCAGGTAAGCACCAATAATGGTACAAGCTTTAGCAATATTTCCAACAGCAGTTTATATAGCGGGGCAACAACCAATACCTTAACCATTACGGGGGTAAACAGCACCATGGAAGGTTACAAGTACCGGGTTTTGATTACCCAAAGCGATAATGCCTGTGCGAGCGTAATTTCTAATGTAGTCAACCTAACTATCGATTCTGATCGCGATGGGGTGCCAGATAGCGTCGACCTCGACGACGACAATGACGGTATTTTAGATACAGTTGAAGGAACCGCTGATTTTGACCGCGATGGTATTCCAAATTACCTGGATGTAGATTCGGATAACGATGGTATTGTTGATGCCATAGAATCGAATGGAAATCCTAACAATGATCCTGATAAAGATGGTAAATTTGGTACAGGTGCATTTGCAGATGTTAACGGAAACGGATTAATCGATACTTTAGATCCGGCCGCTGGTGGTACAGCACTGGTTATTCAGGATAAAGACAAAGATGGCAAACCAAACTACCTTGATCTTGACTCGGATGGTGATGGAATTCCGGATACTTACGAAGCAGCATTTTACATTATTGACGGTGAAAACGATGGTATTATTGGTACAGGGGCGATAGTTGATGCGGATAAAGATGGACTTTCAGATTTGAATGATCCGGATTTTGTAACCATTAGCACCTTATTTAATCAGGATCGCGATTTCGACGGACTTTCAAATTACCTGGACATTGATAATGATAACGATGGAATTATCGATAATATTGAAGGCTTGCCTACAAGTTTATACGTGGCACCAAAAGGCCTGGATACCGACGGTGATGGTATTGATGATGCTTATGATGTAAACAATGGCGGCGCCGTTTCAGGTTACTCAAACATTGATGGAGGTAGTGCGCCCGATTACGTAGATACAGATGCCGATAATGACGGATTTAGGGATTGGCTTGAAAACGCAGTAAATAGTTCTTTAGAGGTTGACGTAAAAAATAACCAAACCGGCGCTGCTGGTGCCGATGGCATTATGGATTTATTGCCGGATGCAGATGGCGATGGATTGGCTGATATTTATGATAACGATAATGGCAATACCAGTCCTATAGGTTACGCTACAAACGCTGGTCAAACGCCCCTTTCGATGCCCGATACGCAGACACCGGGTGGTGACAGGGATTGGAGATCAACATCAGATTACGATAGGGATGGTGTGCCTGACGGTATTGATTTAGATGATGATAACGACGGAATTTTAGATACGGTAGATGGTTTTACCGATGACGGTGGCCGCGATGGTTTGCCTAACTACCACGATTTGGATTCGGATGGTGACGGCATTCCGGATGTGATTGAAGCCGGTGGTTCTGATCCTGATAACAACGGTTTACCTGGCATTGGTTTAATCGGCCCCTCAGATGTTGATGCCAATGGTGTTCCTTTAGCGGCTAACGGAGGCTATACCCCACCAGATAAAGATGGTGATGGTATTCCGAATTTCAGGGATTTAGATTCTGATGGTGACGGCATTTTTGATGTAACCGAAAACGGAGGCCCTGATCCCGATGGCGATGGAAAAGTAGGTACCGGTTTAACCAACGATTTTGATAATGATGGTATCGTAGATATTGTGGATGACTACAATAACCTTACTGGTTCTTTGGCTGGCGATCCTTCAGGTACACCAATGACCGTAAAAGATGCAGATGGTGATGGTATTCCAAATTACCTTGATCTGGATTCGGATGGCGATGGTATTAAAGATTCTGTAGAAGGTACCACCGATACAGATGGAGATGGCATTCCGAACTACCTGGATCTTGATTCAGATGGTGATGGTATTTCGGATAATATCGAAGCACAAAGTACTGCCGGCTATATTGCACCTTCGGGTACTGATACCAATCAGGATGGTATAGATAATGCTTATGGAACTGGTCTGGTTCCTGTAGATACAGATGGTGATGGTAAGCCCGATTATTTGGATTTAGATTCGGATAATGATGGCGATAGCGATACGATAGAAGCTTATGATACGGATAATAACGGAGTAGCCAATGTAGTAGCTGTGGGTGCAGATGCTGATAAAGATGGTTTAGATGATGCGTTCGATAATAATGATGCGGCCTATAATCCAACTAACGGACAAACACCTGCTTCATTCCCTAATTTAGATACACCGGGTACTGCGGAAAGGGATTGGCGTGAAGATTATAACATTGCTCCGGTAGCTACGGTACCTGCTTCAATTTCATTGGTAGAAGATACGCCAAAAGCATTAACCGGAATCAGTTTTGCCGACGCCGACGGAGGTAGCCTGAATGAAGTGGTCACTTTAAGCGTGCCTGCAGGACAGGGTACTTTAACCGCTACCAGCGAAGCAGGTATTGCAGTTACAGGAACTGGCACCAACAGCATAACCATTACCGGAAGTACAGCAGCTGTTAATGCTTTTATTACAGCCAGCAAAGTAACTTATAACCCTGCAGCCAATGCAAATGGTAATGTTACCCTAACAGTAGGAATAAACGATCAGGGCAATACCGGTGGGCCGGCATTAACCGATAGCAAAACAGTAACCTTAAGCATTCAGCCGGTTAACGATATTCCAACAGTAGCTAATGTGACTAAAAACGGAACTGAAGATACCAATGTTACTTTTACTGCTGCTGATTTTACCAGCCAGTTTACAGATGTTGATGGTACTTTGGCTAAAATACAGGTGTTAAGTTTACCATCGGCAGCGCAAGGTTTGCTTAAACTAAATGGCGTTAATGTAACTGCGGGACAGGAAATTGCAACCGCAGATTTGGCCAACCTAGTTTTTGTACCAGCAGCTAACTTTAATGGAAATGTATCATTCAGCTACAATGGTAGCGATGGTACTGCTTATGCAGCTACACCGGCTAATGTAAACATTAATATTGCCGCGGTTAACGATAACCCGGTAATTACTGCCGTACCGAAAGCAGGTACTGAAGATGTAACTTTAACCTTTACAGCCAGCGATTTTACCAATCAGTTTACCGATGCGGATGGCGATGCACTGGCCAAAATCCAGATCGTAACCTTGCCACCGGCCGCACAGGGGGTATTGAAATTAAATGGAACCAATATTGTTGCTGGTCAGGAAATAACTGCGGCTAATCTAGCAAACATCACCTTTGTTCCGGCACCTAACTTTAATGGCGCAGTTACCTTTAAATGGAATGGTAGCGATGGTACAGCATATGCAACTGCACAAAATGATGTAAATATTGTTATTGCGGCAGTTAACGATATCCCAACCATTAACAACATCAGCTTAACTACTGCTGAAGATGTTAACCTGCCGTTTACGCTGACTAATTTTAGCAGCAACTTTAGCGATTTGGAAGGCGATGCATTGGCCAAAATCCAGTTGTCTAACCTTCCTCCAAATACACAGGGAACACTGCTGCTAAACGGATCGGCCATAACCGCCGGTCAGGAAATTTTAGCATCGGATATTGCCAATCTGGTTTTTGCTCCTGCCTTAAACTTTAACGGAAATGTGAGCTTTAACTGGGCTGGAAGCGACGGCACTTCATACTCGTCAGTTGCTACAGTTAATATTTCGGTTACTCCAGTAAATGATCCACCGGTTGTAGATAACTTTAACAAATCCGGAAATGAAGATACGGTTATACCTTTTGTACCTGCCGATTTTACCGGTCACTATACCGATGCCGAAAATAATGCTTTAACTAAAATTCAGGTGGTAAGCCTGCCAGCTAATGGCCTGCTTAAATTAAACGGTATAAATATTACCGCCGGACAAGAAATTAACAGCGCTGATTTAGATAAAATAACCTTTACGCCTGATGCCAATTTTAATGGCGCGGCAAACTTTAACTGGAATGGATTTGACGGAACAGTTTACGCTACAGCGGCTAAAACGGTTACCATTACCATCAATCCAATAAACGACGCACCATCTTTTGTAAAAGGTACCGACCAGCTTATTAATGCCAATACCGGTGCACAAACCGTAAACAACTGGGCTTCGGCTATTGCCGCCGGACCAACTGATGAGGTGGCCACGCAAACGGTAAACTTTAGTCTGACCAATAACAATAATGCTGCATTTACAGTACAACCAGCTATCGATGCTTCAGGTAATTTAACTTACACGCCTGCCGCTAATTTTACAGGTAAGGTTACGGTAACAGTTGTATTAAACGATAACGGAGGTACTGCAAATGGCGGAGTAAACCAAAGCGCATCGCAAACTTTCATCATTTCGGTTAAACCGGTAGGGGTAACCGACAACATCAATACTTTGGTAAATACACCGGTAACTACCGATGTTAAAGCCAATGATGGTGCAAGTGCAACTAATGCCACTGTATTGGCTGGTAACGGAGCACATGGTACAACCACTGTTGATGGAACCGGAAAAGTAACTTACACACCAAATACAGGTTATACCGGAACAGATAGCTATACCTATACTTTAACCACTGTCGATGGGGTAGTGAGCGATCCGGTTACGGTTAATGTGAGCATTTACCCAACAGTTGTATTGTCAGGACCTGCTTTAGTTAACGAAAATGCAGGTACGGTTAATTATACCGTTACGCTTACCGGTACGCCTGGTACAACACTGGCTTCACCGGTTACTGTGGTAACAGCGATTACGCCTAATACCAGCAATGCAGCCGATTATAACTTTACAAGTTCGACCATTACTTTCCCTGCAGGGGCAGTTGTAGGCGCAGCAAGTGGTACCATTACTTTCCCGGTTACCATTGTTGATGATAATATCCTGGAAAGCACGGAGAGTTATACCGTATCTATCGGATCAATAGCCGGCCCGGCATCTTTGGGTAATGCAAGTGTTGCTACATCAATTACCGATAACGACAATGCATCAGTAGCCATTAACAATGTTACAGTGGTCGAAAATGTAAATGGTGGTGTGGCTACTTTTACAGTAACCTTAACCGGTGCGGTACAAAATAGTTTTATCGTTAATTTTGCAACGGCCGATGGTACTGCTGTTCAACCAGGCGATTATACCGCAACAACTGGTACAGTTACTTTCCCGGCAGGATCGGTAAGTGGCGCAACACAAACCTTTACCGTTCCGGTTATTAACGATAACATTACCGAAACAAGCGAAACCTTTACCGCTACACTTTCTGGAATAACCGGACTTACCACCATTGCTACCGCAACTGGTACAGCTACCATTACCGATAACGACCCTGCAACCGTAAGCATTTCGGCAATACCAACCAGTTATGATGAAGCTGCAGGAACAGCCACTTTTACCGTAACTTTAAATAATGCGGTTCAAGATGCATTTACGGTTGATTATGCTACTGCAAATGGTACAGCAACAGCCGGATTAGATTATACCGCTAAAAATGGAACACTAACTTTCCCGGCAGGCTCGGTGGCGGGTGCCATCCAAACTTTCACGGTTTCAATTACCAACGATAATGTGGTTGAGCCAGCCGAAACCTTTACGGCTACCTTAAGTAACCCAACAGGCGGCCTGGTAACCATTGCTACTGCAACAGCTACGGCAACCATTACCGATAACGATACTTCGGTGGCAACTATTACGGCAGGTACCAGCGGAAATGAAAACGGACCTGTAAACGGAACATTTACCGTTAACCTAAGTAATCCATCGGCTACAGATACGCAGGTTACCTATTCGTTAGCTGGTACTGCGGTAGAAGGTACCGATTACGATGCCATTGCGACCAAAATCATTACCATTCCGGCAGGCCAAACGGCGGCAACCATTACCATTCCGGTTAAAACCGATGTCCTGGTTGAAGGAACTGAAACGGTTATTGCCAATCTGCTGTCTACAAACAGTTCTTTGGTTAACGTAACCACAGCGCCAGCCGATAAAACAGCCAGCATTAATATTCTCGACAATAATACTGCAACAGTGAGTATTTCGGCTACACCAACCAGCATTAATGAAGCTGCAGGTATAGCCACCTTTACGGTAACTTTAAACAGTGCAGTTCAAAATGCATTCGATGTTACCTATGCTACCACAAACGGAACGGCAGCGGCAGGTCTCGATTATACCGCAACCAGTGGAACGCTAAACTTCCCGGCAAATGCTGCGGCAGGTACTACCTTAACCTTTAATGTGCCTATCAATAACGATAACCTTGTTGAGCCAAGCGAAACCTTTAACGGAACTTTAACCGGCGTAACCGGTGGTTTGGTTAGCATTGCAACGGCCAGCGCTACGGTTACCATTACCGATAACGATGCGGCTGTGGCCAGCATTGCAGCGGGCATAAACGGAAACGAAACCGGGCCAATAAACGGAACATTTGTAGTTACCTTAAGCAATCCGGTATCAACCGATACACAGCTTAGCTATACTTTAAGCGGTTCGGCTACAGAAGGCAGTGATTATAGTACAATTGCCACTAAAACCATTACCATTCCGGCGGGTCAAACCACAGGTACCATTACCATCAACGTTCAGGCCGATGCGCTTACCGAAAGCACCGAAACTGTAATTGCGGCTTTGGTTAGCTCAAATAGTGCAGCAACGGTAAATACCACTCCGGCAAGCATCAACATTATCGATGCCAATACTGCCAGTGTAAGTATTGCCACAACACCAACCGTTAATGAGTCGGCCGGTACTGCAACCTTTACCGTAACTTTAAATAATGCGGTTCAAAATGCGTTTAGTGTAAATTACAGCACAGCTGATGGAACTGCAACTGCGGGACTAGATTACACGGTAACCAGCGGAACATTAAACTTCCCGGCCAATGCAGCTGCGGGTACAGTATTAAGTTTTACCGTTCCAATCAATAACGATAACATAGCCGAAATTTCTGAAACCTTTACGGCTACATTAAGCGGCATTACAGGTGGGGTAGTGGTAATCAGTAATGCTACCGCTACTGCAACTATTACCGATAACGATGCAGCAACTGTATCAATTATTGCAGGTACTAACGGAAATGAAAACGGACCAGCAAACGGAACATTCACCGTTAAATTAAGTAATCCGTCGTCAACCGATACACAGATTACCTACACCCTGAGCGGAACAGCAACAGAAGGTACCGATTATGATGCCATTGCTACCAAAACCGTTATCATTCCGGCCGGGCAAACCACCGGAACCATTACCATTCCGGTTAAAACCGATGTTATTGTTGAAGGAACAGAGACTGTAGTGGCCACAATTGTAGCTACGAACAGTGCCCTGGTAACGGTAGCGCCGAGTCCGGCTGATAAAACCGCAACGATCAACATAAATGATAATACCACTGCAACGATCACCGTTTCGGCCACTAACGATGGGACCGAACCTGGCACACAGGGCTTGTTTACCTTTACGTTAAGCAATGTTGCTACAACCGATACCCAAATTACTTACGCAGTGAGCGGAACAGCAACCAGCGGAACGGATTACAGCACTTTAGGTACAACGGTAACTATTCCGGCCGGACAAACCAGTGTAACTCTACCGGTTCTAGTACTTGATGATACCTTTGTTGAGCCAACTGAAGCCGTTGTGTTAACGATGGTGGCGGCTACCAGCAATCCGGCTATTACAGCAAGCACAGCGCCTGCAACCGTAAACATTAACGATAACGATAATGCAACGGTAAGTGTTGGTAATGTTTCGGTAACCGAAAATGGTACCAATGCAACTTTTACGGTAACTTTAACCGGTAATGTTCAAAATGCATTTACTGTAAATTACGCAACTGCAAACGGATCGGCCTTGGCTGGTACCGATTATACTGCCACAACAGGCAGTGTAACTTTCCCGGCTGGTTCGCTTAGTGGTGCAACGCAAACCATCAACATTCCGCTAATTAATGATAACATCGCCGAATTGGCTGAAACATTTACCCTAACGCTGAATAGTGTAGGAGCGGGATCAACCGTAACTATTCCTGCCGCCGGTGCTACCGGAACAGCAACCATTACCGATGATGATGCCGCTAGTGTGGCGATTGCCAATACATCGGCCATCGAAAGTGTCGGTAATATGGTTTTCACCATAACTTTAACCGGTAATGTACAGGATGCAGTTTCGATAAACTACAGCACTGCAGATAACACCGCTATTGCTGGTGCCGATTATACGGCTAAAACCGGCGTGGTTACTTTCCCTGCCGGATCTGTATCCGGTGCAACACAAACCATCCTTATTCCGGTAACTGATGATAACGTTACCGAAAGCGCGGAAAGTTTCAAGGCAACATTAAGTGCTGCCACTGCTCCGCTTACCATTACGCAGGCGGAGGGAATCGGAACCATTAACGATAATGATGCTTCGACGGTTAGTATTTCAGCAACTCCAACCAGTGTTGATGAAGCAGCAGGCACCGCAACCTTTACGGTAACTTTAAACCGAGCCGTGCAGGCAAGCTTTAGTGTTGATTATGCAACAGCTAACGGAACTGCTACCGCAGGTAACGATTACACCGCTACCACCGGAACTTTAAACTTCCCTGCCGGATCTTTAGCAGGGGCAACTTTAACCTTTACCGTTCCGGTTACAAACGATAACATTGTTGAGCCAGCCGAAACTTTTGTGGCCACCATCAGCAATGTAACAGGTGGATTGGTAACCATTGCTATCAATACTGCTACGGCAACTATTACCGATAACGATACATCGGTAGCGACCATCACGGCAGGAACAACAGGTAACGAAAATGGCCCTGTTAGTGGTACTTATACGGTTACTTTAAGCAATCCATCGGCAACAGATACGCAGCTTACTTATACTTTAGGCGGAACAGCTACCGAAGGAAGCGATTACGCAAGTATCGTAAGCAAAACCATTACCATACCTGCGGGTCAAACCACGGCAACCATTACTATTCCGGTATTAACTGATGCTCTGGTAGAAGGTACTGAAACCGTAATTGCTACATTGGCAAGCACCAATAACTTTGCAGTAACCGTAAGTAATACACCAGCCAGCATTAATATCGGCGACAATACCACTGCTACGGTAACAGTGGCGGCAACTGCCGATGGTGCCGAGCCTGCTGTGCCAGGTACTTTTACTTTTACCTTAAGTAATGCGGCAACCACCGATACACAGATTACTTATGTTGTTAACGGAACTGCTACCAGCGGAACCGATTATACTTCCATTGGTACAACGGTAACTATTCCGGCTGGTCAGAAAACTGCTACAGTTTCTGTTCCTGTATCAGACGATAACATTGCCGAGGGTAATGAAACGGTGATTTTAACCATGACCGCTGTAACCAGTAATCCATCAATTACAGCAAGTATAACACCGGCAACAGTTAATATTGCAGATAACGATGCCGCTGTGGCCACCATCACTGCAGGTACTGCCGGTAACGAAAACGGACCGGTGAATGGTACCTTTACCGTAACGTTAAGTAACCCTTCTTCGCAAGCTACCACTATTACCTATACTTTAGGCGGATCGGCAGCTGAAGGAAGCGATTACACCGCTATTAGCACCAAAACGATTACCATCCCGGCTGGTCAAACCGCTGGCACCATTACCATTCCGGTATTGGCCGATGCCCAGGTAGAAGGAACTGAAGCGGTAATTGCTACTTTAGCAACTTCGGCAAATGCACTGGTAACAGTAAGCAATGCTCCTGCAAGCATCAATATTACCGACAACAATACTGCAACGCTAAGTATCTCGGCAACACCAGCCAGTATAAACGAAGCAGATGGAACGGCAACTTTCACCGTAACCCTAAGTAATGCAGTACAAAATGCATTTACGGTTGATTACGCAACTGTAAACGGAACGGCAACAGCAGGTATCGGATCGGATTATACCGCAGCAAACGGTACCCTTACTTTCCCTGCGGGATCTCCTGCCGGTGCAACCTTAACATTTAGTGTTGCCATTAATAACGATAACCTGGTTGAACCAGCCGAAACTTTCGATGGTATCTTAAGTAACGTTACCGGTGGATTGGTAACCATAGCGAATAGCTCTGCTACCGTAACGGTTAGCGATAACGATGTTTCGGTTGCTACAGTTACACCAGGATCAAACGGCGATGAAACCGGACCTGCTAACGGAACCTTTACCGTAACTTTAAGCAAGCCATCATCAACCGATACGCAGATTACCTATACTTTAGGTGGCACAGCAACTGAAGGAAATGATTACGCAACCATTACAACCAAAACCATTACCATTCCGGCTGGTCAAACTACCGGAACCATTTTGATTCCGGTATTGGCAGATGCTGTAACGGAAAGTATAGAAACTGTAGTAGCGAACCTGGTAAATACCTCGAATCCATCAATAGCCATTAATGCTGCTCCGGCATCTATTAATATCCTCGATGCCAACACTGCAAGTGTAAGTATTACCACAACACCTTCAGTTAATGAGGGCGATGGGACTGTTACTTTTACCGTAACCTTAAATAATGCTGTTCAGGATGCATTCAGTGTGAATTATGCTACTGCTAACGGAACTGCGATCGACGGATTGGATTATACCTCAACAAGTGGTGTATTAAATTTCCCTGCAAATTCTGCCGCAGGCGATAAATTAACATTCACCGTGCCGGTAACCGATGATGGTATTGTAGAAGCGACTGAAAACTTCACCGCAACATTAAGTAATATAACCGGTGGGGTAGTGTTAATCAGTAATGCAACCGCAACCGCTACTATTTTAGATAACGATAGTTCAATTGCAACTATTTCGGCAGGTGTACCGGGCGATGAGAATGGTCCGGTTAACGGAACATTTACCGTAACCTTAAGTAAACCATCATCAACCGATACGCAGATTACCTATACTTTAGGAGGAACTGCAACTGAAGGAAGCGATTACACACCGTTTGTTTCCAAAACATTAATTATCCCGGCTGGTCAAACCACGGGTACCATTACTGTTTCGGTACTGGCCGATGATTTGGTAGAAGGAACGGAAACGGTTATTGCAACCTTAACTACTTCTGGCAATCCGCAAATTACAGTAAACAATACGCCTGCAAGCATCAACATAAACGATGCGACTACTGCAACAGTAACTGTAGCCGCTACGACTGATGGTGCTGAGCCAACAACACCAGGTTTATTTACCTTCACTTTAAACCATCCGGCTACAACTGATACCCAAATTACCTATAGCGTAAGCGGAACAGCTGTAAGTGGTTTAGACTTTACTGCAATTGGTACAACGGTAACCATCCCTGCCGGACAAACCACAGCAACAGTAAGTGTACCTGTATTAAATGATAATGTTGCTGAAGAAACAGAAACAGTAATTTTAACCATGGTAGCCGCAACAAGTAATGCTGCTATTACTGCAGGTACGGCACCTGCAACGGTTAATATTACTGATAACGATACATCGGTAGCGACCATCACAGCAGGAACGCCAGGGAACGAAAACGGGCCTTTAAATGGTACATTCATTGTTACTTTAAGCAACCCGTCGTCGGTGCCAACTACCTTAACCTATACTTTAGGCGGTACGGCTACCGAAGGAAGTGATTATACTACTATTGTAACGAAAACGATTACCATACCGGCTGGTCAAACTACTGGTACCATTACCATTTCGGTATTGGCCGATCAGATTATAGAAGGAACAGAAACGGTAATTGCTACATTAACCAACTCAGGTAATCCGTTGGTAACGGTAAACAATACTGCTGCAAACATTAATATTGCCGATAACAGTACGGCAACAGTAACCGTAGCGGCTACAACAAGCGGAGCAGAGCCTGCTACCCCAGGCTTATTTACCTTTACCTTAAGCAATGTATCTACTACCGATACGCAGATTACCTATTCGGTTAACGGAACCGCTACAAGCGGAACTGATTATACCGCAATTGGTACAACGGTTACCATCCCTGCGGGACAAACCACTGCAACGGTAACGGTGCCAGTGATAGATGATAACATTGCTGAAGGAATTGAAACCGTTGTGTTAACCATGCAGGCTGCAACCAGCAATGCAGCAATTACAGCAAGTGCAACCCCGGCTATTGTAAATATTACTGATGATGATACATCGGTAGCAACAGTTGCTGCAGGCATAAATGGTGCTGAAAATGGCCCGGTTAGCGGAACTTTTGTCGTAACCTTAAGCAAGCCGTCATCGCAACCAACAACCATAACCTATACCATTGGGGGTACAGCGGTTGAAGGAAGTGACTATGCCACAATAGTAACGAAAACCATTACCATCCCCGCCGGACAAACTACCGGAACCATTACCATTCCGGTATTGGCCGATAACCTGGTAGAAGGAATGGAAACCGCTGTGGTTACCTTAACTACTGCTACAAACCCGCTGGTAAGCGTAAGCAACACACCTGCCAGCATTAACATTATCGATAATACTACTGCAACCGTAACTGTAGCAGCAACAACTAATGGGGCAGAGCCTACTACTGCAGGTCAGTTTACTTTTACTTTAAGTAATGTATCTACAACTGATACTCAGGTAACCTATGCAGTTAGCGGAAGCGCAATCAGTGGAACTGACTATACGGCAATAGGTACAACGGTAACCATACCAGCCGGACAAACAACTGCAACAGTAAGTGTGCCTGTATTAAACGATGAAATTGTTGAAGGTACAGAGGCGGTTATTTTAACCATGACTGCCGCAACAAATAATGCGGCAATTACAGCAAGTACAACACCAGCAACCGTTAATATTACCGATAACGATACCGCCATTGCAACTGTAACACCTGGAACAACGGGTAATGAGAACGGCCCGGTTAATGGAACATTTACCATAACCTTAAGTAAAGCATCGGCTACCGATACACAGCTTACTTATACTGTAGGCGGAACAGCTGTTGAAGGAAGCGATTACTCGCCAGTGGTTAAAACCGTTACTATCCCGGCAGGTGCAACTACGGCAACCATTACTATTCCGGTATTAACCGATGCCATTGTAGAAGGAACAGAAACCGTTCAGGTTACTTTGGGTACTTCAAATAATCCATTGATAAGCGTAAATAATACACCGGCAAGCATTAATATTTTAGATAACAACACGGCAACAGTGAGTATTACTGCCACACCTGTTATAAATGAAGCTGCCGGAACAGCAACCTTTACCGTTACTTTAAATACTGCAGTACAAAATTCGTTTAGTGTTGATTATAATACTGCAAACGGAACAGCAACTGCAGGTTTAGATTATACCGCGACCGCCGGAACTTTAGTGTTCCCGGCCAATTCATCAGTAGGTACCAGCTTAACATTCACCGTACCGGTTAATGATGATAACATTGTTGAACCAGCCGAAACCTTTAGTGCTAATTTGAGTAATGTAATTGGCGGATTGGTAACCATTGGAACATCAACAGCAACGGTAAGCATTACCGATAACGATACCGCTGTGGCGACCATTACTCCGGGTATAAACGGAAATGAAAGTGGCCCGGTTAACGGAACATTTACGGTAACGCTGAGCAATCCGTCAGCAACCGATACGCAGCTTACCTATACTTTGGCAGGTACTGCAACTGAAGGTACAGATTACGCCAATATCGTAACCAAAACCATTACCATCCCGGCCGGACAAACAACCGCAACGATTACTATTCCGGTAATTGTTGATGCTGTGGCTGAGAGTATCGAAACAGTTGTGGCTACTTTAGGTACTTCGAATAATGCGGCGATAAGTGTTAACGGAACAGCGGCCAGCATCAATTTATTAGATGCCAATACCGCTAACGTAAGTATCTCGATCAGTGCACCAAGTGTTAATGAAGGAGTGAGTACTGTTACTTTGTCTGTACTGCTCAATATTGCGGTTCAGAATAGCTTTACGGTCGATTACGCAACAGCAAACGGAACAGCGCTGTCAGGATTGGATTATACTGCTACCAGCGGAACTTTAACCTTCCCGGCAAATTCGGCTGCAGGCACTATACTTAATGTGGTAATTCCGATTATCGATGATCATTTAATTGAAAATTCAGAATCGTTTACTGTAGGCTTAAGCAATGTAGTTGGGGCAGATGTAGCGATTGGTACAAGCCCGGCAACAGTAGTTATTGCCGATAACGATAGCGCAGTGGCGAGCATCACCGCGGGCACTAATGTAAATGAGAATGGTTTAATAAACGGCGTATTTAATATCACGTTAATCAATCCATCGGCTACACCAACAACCTTAACCTTTGCTTTAAGTGGAACAGCGACCGAAAGTGCCGATTACAGCGCCGTAACTAAAACAATTATTATCCCGGCGGGTGCAACCACGGCAACAATTACCATTCCGGTATTGGCCGATGCTTTGGCTGAAGGTACTGAGACAATTATTGCTACCTTAACAGCATCTGACAATCCGGCAATTACACTTAATAATACACCTGCTATCGTAAGCATTACCGATGCTGATGCGGCAAGTGTAAGCATTTCTAGCGCACCGGTAATTAACGAAAATGCAGGTACCGCTACATTTACGGTAACTTTAAGTAACGCTACACAAAACAGCTTTACTGTAAATTACGCTACGGTAAATGGTACGGCAACTTCGGGCACTGATTTTACCGCTACCAGCGGGACTTTAACTTTCCCTGCAAATTCGGCGGCAGGTGCAACTTTAACTTTCACCGTTCCAATTAACGATGATAACCTTGTTGAACCAACCGAAACATTCAGTGTGGCATTAAGTAATGTTACAGGTGAAGTGGTTACATTGGGTACTTCTGCTGCAACGGTATCAATTACCGATAACGATGTTTCAGTAGCGACTATTACTGCAGGAACAAACGGTAATGAAAATGGCCCGGTTAGCGGAACATATACGGTAACCTTAAATAATCCTTCATCAACCGATACGCAGATTACTTTTACAGTTGGCGGTACAGCAACAGAAGGTAGCGACTACAGCGCCATTACCAAAACCATTACCATCCCAGCTGGTCAAACTACCGGAACCATTACTATTCCGGTGGTAAGCGATGCTGTTGTAGAAGGAACAGAAACAGTTGTAGTTACTTTGGCCGGTACCAATAATCCAATGATAACGGTAAACAATACTCCGGCAAGCATTAATATTTTAGATAATAATGCTGTTTCTGCAAGTATCTCAGTTTTCCAAACCAATGTAGATGAGGCTGCGGGCACGGCCACCTTTACCGTAACCCTAAGCGGATCGGTACAGGATGCATTCAGTGTTGATTATAACACATCTAACGGAACTGCAATTGCAGGTTTGGATTATGTAGCTACCAGCGGAAAATTAACTTTCCCTGCGGGGTCGGCTGCCGGTGCAAGTTTAACCTTTACCGTTCCGATTATAGATGATAACATTGCCGAACCTGGCGAAACTTTCAATGGTATAATCAGTAATGTAACCGGTGGCCTGGTAACCATTGATGATGGAATAGCTACAGTAACCATTACCGATAACGATGCATCGGTAGCTACCATTACTGCAGGTACAGCCGGGAACGAAAACGGTCCTGTTAATGGAACCTTTACTGTAACTTTAAGCAAACCTGCTGCTACCGATACGCAACTTACCTATACTTTAACCGGAACCGCAACAGAAGGTAGCGATTACAGTAACATTGTAACCAAAACCATCACCATTCCAGCAGGCCAAACTACCGGAACCATTACGATTCCGATATTAACAGACGCTATTGTTGAAGGCGCCGAAACCGTTGTGGCTAGCCTGGTAACTTCCGGAAATCCGTTGGTAAGTATCAGCAATACGCCAGCTACCATAAATATTGCCGATAATACACAGGCGATTGTAACTGTGGCAGCAACTGTTGATGGTGCCGAACCGGCAACAGCTGGTCAGTTTACCTTTACGCTAAGTAATGTATCTGCAACCGATACCAAAATTAATTATAGTGTTAGCGGAACAGCAACTAGTGGAACCGATTACACATCAATTGGTAACACGGTAACCATCCCTGCCGGACAAACTACGGCAACGGTATCAGTACCTGTATTGAACGATAACATTGTTGAAGGAACCGAAACGGTGATTTTAACTATGAATGCAGCTACCAATAATACCGCAATTATTGCAAGTGCTACACCTGTAACAGTAAATATTACGGATAGCGGTTCTTCTATTGCTACGGTAACAGCCGGTACAAACGGTAATGAAAATGGACCAGTTAGCGGCACATTTACCATTACTTTAAATAATCCGTCGGCTACCGATACACAGCTTACTTATACTTTAACAGGAACGGCAACAGAAGGGGCTGATTACAGTATAATTGTAACCAAAACCATTACCATACCTGCAGGTCAAACCACCGGAACAATTACTATTCCGGTACTTACTGATGGCATTGCAGAGGGTAATGAAACTGTTATCGCTACTTTAGTTTCATCGGGTAACCCATTAATTACGGTAAGTAATGTTCCGGCAACCATTAATATTGCCGATAACAACAGTGCAGTCGTAAGTATCTCTACCACGCCAACCATAAATGAGTCGGCAGGTACAGCTACATTTACCGTAACGCTAAACACGGCTGTACAAAATGCATTCACCCTGGCTTATACCACAAATGATGGGACTGCATTAGCTGGTTTAGATTACACAACAACCAGTGGAACTTTAACATTCCCTGCAGGTGCTGTTGCTGGAACAGCTTTAACATTCACTGTTCCTGTTAACAACGATGATATTGTTGAAGCCGACGAAACATTTAGCGCTACAATCAGCAATGTAACCGGCGGACTGGTAACCATTGGTACAGCTACCGCAACAACTACCATTACCGATAACGACACTTCAATAGCTACTATTGCAGCTGGAGTTGATGGTAATGAAAACGGTCCGGCAAACGGAACATTCAGGGTATCATTAAGTAAAGCATCGGCAACCGATACGCAGCTTACCTATACTTTAGGTGGTACCGCCACAGAGGGTAGCGATTTCAGTACTATTGTAACCAAAACCATTGTTATTCCTGCAGGTCAAACTTCCGGAACAATCAGTATTCAGGTTCTGGGCGATGCACTGCTTGAAGGTAATGAAACCGTTACTGCTACATTAACCCTTTCGGGTAACCCTGCAATAACAGTAAGCAATGTGCCGGCAACCATTAATATCACCGATAACAATGCCGCAACGGTAAGTATATCTGGTACGCCAACCGTTAACGAGTCGGCTGGAACGGCTACATTTACGGTTACTTTAAGTAATGCAGTTCAAAATGCATTCACCGTAGCGTATGCAACAAGCAATGGAACCGCAGTTGCGGGCTTAGATTATAACGCAACCAGCGGAATTTTAACCTTCCCTGCAGGTGCTGCTGCCAATAGTACTTTAACGTTTACTGTGCCAATTAACGACGATAATATTGTTGAAACCGGCGAAACGTTTAATGCAAGCATCAGCAATGTAACCGGAGGCTTAGTAACCATCGCCAACAATACGGCAACTACTACCATTGTAGATAACGATGCTTCGGTAGCAACCATCACCGCCGGAACAGATGGTAACGAAAGTGGCCAGACTAACGGAACGTTCAATATTACGTTGAGTAAAGCTTCGGCTACCGATACGCATATTACCTATACTTTGGGTGGTACCGCAACCGAAGGCAGCGACTACAGTACTCTTGTAACGAAAACCATTACCATTCCGGCTGGTCAAACTACCGCAACCATTACCATTCCGGTATTGAGCGACTCCATTGTAGAAGGATCAGAAACCGTAATTGCTACTTTAACACTCTCTGATAACCCTTCGGTAATAGTAAGCAATGCTCCGGCAACCATCAATATTTTAGATGGAACGAATACAACGGTTACTGTAACTGCAACAGCCGATGGCGCTGAACCTGCAACAGCAGGCCAGTTTACATTTACTTTAAGTAATGTATCAACAACAGCTACGCAAATTACTTACACGGTAAGTGGTACAGCAACCAGCGGTGCCGATTATACAGCTATCGGTACTACGGTAACTATCCCTGCCGGACAAACCATGGTAACAGTTGCCGTTCCTGTACTTGATGATAACATTAACGAAGGAAATGAGACGGTAATTTTAACGATGAATGCAGCTACCAACAATGCATTAATCGTAGCCAACACTACACCTGCTACAGTTAACATCAGAGATAACCGTGCACCTGTGGCTACATCACCTGCGCTAAGCACTAATGAGGATAACGCTGTGAATGGAGCAATTACTGCAACCGATGCCGATGGCGATCCACTTACTTTTACAGTAACTACGCCAGCAGCGCATGGTACTGTGGTAGTTAATCCTGATGGCACATATACTTATACGCCTGCACCAAATTATAATGGTACAGATGTATTTATTGTAACCGTAAGCGATGGCAAGGGAGGCACAACTGCAGTGACTGTTTCGGTAACAGTAGCGCCGGTAAACGATGCGCCGGTTGCAACTGCACCAGCTGTTGTTACCAATAAAAATACACCGGTTAACGGAACCATTACCGCTAGCGATGTAGATGGCGATCCGCTTACCTTCACCGTAACTACGCAACCGGCACACGGAACTGTTGTAGTGAATGCCGATGGTACCTATACTTATACGCCTGCTAATAATTATAGCGGTGCTGATAGCTTTACGGTAACGATTAGCGATGGTAAAGGTGGTACAATTGCGGTAACTATACCAGTAACGGTTAATCCAACAAACGTTGCTCCGGTTGTTACTGCACCAGCTATTGCCACAAACGAGGATAATGCGGTGAACGGAACCATTACCGCTACAGATGCTGATGGCGATCCGATTACTTTTGCGGTAACTACGCCACCTGCACATGGTACAGTAGTGGTTAATGCTGATGGTACCTATACGTATACACCTGCTCCAAACTACAACGGTACAGATACATTTACCGTAACCGTAAGTGATGGTAAAGGCGGTACAACTACAGTAACTATTTCGGTAACAGTAGCGCCGGTGAACGATGCGCCTGTGGCAACAGCACCGTTCCTGGTAACCGCCAAAAATACCCCGGTAAATGGTAAAATTACCGCAACCGATGTTGATGGCGATCCGCTGACTTATACCGCAACCACATTGCCTGCGCACGGTACTGTGGTGGTTAATGCCGATGGTACTTATACCTATACTCCAAATGCAGGTTATAGCGGGGGTGATACTTTCACCGTAACGATTAGTGATGGTAAAGGGGGCACAACCACAGTAACCATTTCGGTAACGGTTAATTTTACCAACGATGCACCTGTGGCTACGGCACCAGCCATTACTACCAATGAAGATAATTCGGCCAACGGAAAAATTACCGCGACCGATGCTGATGGCGATCCGCTTACCTTTGCGGTAACTACGCCACCTGCTCATGGTACAGTTGTAATAAATGCTGATGGTACCTATACTTATACACCTGCTCCAAACTATAATGGTACAGATACCTTTACGGTAACCGTGAGTGATGGTAAAGGGGGCACAACTACGGTAAGTATTTCGGTAACGGTAAATCCGGTTAACGATGTGCCTGTGGCAACTGCGCCAGCCATTACTACGCCACAAAATACTACGGTTAACGGCAGCATTACTGCCAGCGATGTAGACGGTGATCCGCTTACTTTCACCGTAAGTACGCCTCCTGCGCATGGTACGGTAACAGTTAATGCCGATGGTACTTATACCTATAGCCCGGCTGCGGGTTATAGCGGTGCTGATAGCTTTACCGTAATCGTAAGTGATGGTAAAGGAGGGACAACTACCGTAACTATTCCGGTAAATGTAACCCTGGTTGCCGCTCCGGCCATGAGTTTAACCAAAGTAGCTACCAATGCGGTAAGCAAAGCAGGCGATGTGATTAATTACAACATTGTAGTAACCAACACAGGTAATGTAACCTTAACAAATGTTACTGTTTCTGATGCGGGTGCCGATGCAGGATCGATCTTACCAGCTGGAATTGCGAGCTTATTGCCAGGTGCCAGCGTAACAGTTACGGCTAAGCACACGGTTACTTTAACTGAGGTAAATACCGGTTCGTTTAGCAACCAGGCTTCGGCAACTGCCCAAACACCAAATGGTGGTACTTTAAACAAACCAAAATCTGATGATCCGAATACAACGGCTGTTGATGATGCTACAGTAACGGTAATCGCTCCGGCATCAACCCTTACTTTGGTTAAAACAGGTACTTTAAGCAGTGATGGAAATAGCATCACCTACAACTTTACTGTGAAAAATACAGGCAATGTAACCTTGCATATTATTACGTTAACCGATGCTAAACTGGGCTTAAACAGGGTAATTCCTGGAACATTGGCTCCGGGTGAAACTGTAAGCGATAGTTATGTGTATCAGTTAACTCAGGCTGATAAGGATGCGGGTAGCGTTACCAATACGGCTGGCATTGCGGCACAAACACCGGCAAATGTTACGGTAAAAGATGTATCCGGAACGGCCGAAAATAATGATACGCCAACCGTTACGGTAATCCAGAGTTCGGGCGCAATTGCCCTGGTTAAAACGGCATCATTTAGCGGCAACAAAGTTACCTACACCTTTACCATCAAAAACACAGGTGCGGTTACTTTAAATACCGTTACTTTAACCGATGCTAAGCTGGGCTTAAACAATAAGGCTATCATTGTTACCGGCGGACTTGCTCCTGGAGCAACAGTTACCAATGTTGAGGTGTATACTTTAACCCAGGCCGATAAGGATTTAGGTACAGTAACCAACACCGCAAGCGTAAACGCCAAAACTACTGGTGGCGCTAACGTTTCTGATATTTCCGGAACATCTGATGGCAATAATACAGCAACTGTGATCACGGTGCCTAAATCGCCAAAAGCAGTTGATGATGAAGGCGGAACTGTTGCCAATAAACCGGTAACCATTAATGTACTGGCTAACGATGATCCTGGAAATTCTACCCTCGATCAGTTAACGGTAGAAATTATGGTTCAACCTAAACATGGTAAAGTGGTTGTAAATGCAGATGGTAGCATTACCTACAGACCTGATCCTGGCTATACCGGCGATGATACGTTTAGTTACCGCGTAAAAGATGCTTTCGGATATTACACCAACGTAGCTGGGGTAACCTTAACCGCCAACTTCGCCGGACTTACCATTCCGAACCTGTTTACGCCAAACGGCGATGGTATTAACGATACCTTCGAAATTCTGGGCATCAACCAGTACCAGGCCAACGAACTTACCATTGTAAACAGATGGGGTAACGAGGTGTTCCGTGCTAAAGGTTACCAGAACAACTGGACAGGAGAGGGATTAAACGAAGGTACTTATTACTACCTGTTGCGCGTTAAAAAAGCAGGCAGCGATCAGTACGAAGTATTTAAAGGTTACATTACATTAATCCGGGCGTTTAAAAAATAGATAAGAGGCTTAGTAGGTCTGGTTTTTAAACCAGACCCTACTTTAAGATATTAAGACGATGAAGAAATTAATTTGGATAATAGCAGGTTCGTTCATGTTGCTATCGGGGGCAGCATCTGCACAGCAGGATGCCCAGTACAGCCAATACATGTTCAACGGCATTTACATCAATCCGGCCTACGCAGGTTATAAAGAAGTATTAAACGTACACACCTTTTACCGTAGCCAGTGGACGGGAATTACCGGTGCACCCCGAAGCATGTCGCTGGCGGTCGATGCCATTGCCAACAGTGGTAATGTGGGGTTGGCGCTTCAGGTGGCAAGCGATAAACTGGGCGCACAGAATAACCTGAGCATTTACGGTAACTATGCTTACCGCATCAGGCTGAACGATGATGGTAGCTCTCGCCTGGCTTTAGGTTTAGGGGTAGGTATGGCACAATTGGGGATAGATGGTTCTCTTTTAAACCCGAACAACCCTGAACCTAACCAACCGGTAGGCATGCAGAGTACCATTGTACCCGATGCAAGGGCTGGCGTATACTTTGCCAACGATAAATACTATGCTGGTTTTTCGGTAGATAACCTGATTGCTACTTATATTGATATCGATCGTTATGCTTTTATTCCGCAACCCAAACCACATTATTATTTAACAGCAGGTGCACTGTTTCCGCTTAACGAAAATTTTCAGATCAAGCCTTCTTTTCTGTTAAAAGACGACCGTGGCGGACCAACCAGCTTAGATGTAAATGCCTTTTTAATGATCAAAGATTTTATCTGGATAGGTGGTTCTTATCGTACAGGAGTAAAACTGTATGATAAAAGTTATTTGCAAAAAGATCTTACACCACGCAACTCTGCTGTTGCAGCCATACAGATCTTTCCTTCCGAAAAATTAAGGATTGGTTATGGTTACGATTTCTCTATCGGTCCCTTGCAAGGTTACAGCAGCGGTACCCACGAGATTTCGATTGCCTATTCATTTATCAGACAAAATATCAGGTTAAGTACCCCAAGGGTGTTTTAAATAAATCATATTTCATATTTTTGACCAAATTAACTAAACGCTATAATGAAGAAAATTTTACTAGGAACCTGTTTTTCTGCATATTGTTTATTTGCTCTCAGTTTCTCAGCAAAAGCACAATATGTTTTAAAAGATGCCGATAAGCAATACGAGCTGTTTAATTACAGCAAAGCCATTGATTTATACGAACAGGCCTATAAAAAGAAAGCAAGCTTGCATACTGCCGAACGTTTGGCCAGCGCCTATGCCCTGGTTTACAATTATAAGGAGGCCGAAAGCTGGTATGCCATTGCCTCGAAAATGCCCGACAGCAAAGTCGAAAATATTTTAGGTTATGCCAAAGCTTTACAAAGCAACTCTAAATACAGCGAAGCCAAAGTGCAGTACCTGGATTACATCAGTAAAAATAAAAACGTATCAGAAAAGCAGCAGGCTGTTTGGCTTTCTTCCTGCGATTCGGCCTTGAAATGGTTAAAGAACCCTAAAAAGATCGAACTGGTTAATCAAAAGGCATTAAACAGCATACAGTCAGATTGGGGTGCCGTTAATTATCAGGGAGGGGTAGTATTTACTTCCGACAGGTCGGATGCCCGCCTCGAAACGCAGGAAAGCAAACCCTTTTTAAGGTTCGATGGCAGCAAAGAACCCGATAAAAAAGTTTATGGCTGGACCGGTAACGGATATTTAAAACTGTACATCAAAACTTCCCCGGCTGATAGCCTGGCCTTGTTCCCGATAAAAGCCGGAACAAGGTACCATGTAGGTTCGGCAAGTTTTACTGCCGATGGCAAAACCATGTATTTTACCTTAACCCGCATTACCAACGAACTCGAGCGTTTAAAGAAACAGCCTACAACGGTTAATGTTGAGATTTTTAGCTGCAACAAAGCTGCCGATGGTACCTGGAGCAAACCTGTATCTTTTGCCTATAATAACGTAAACCAATATTCGGTTGGCGATCCTTTTATTACCACCGATGGCGATAGCCTTTATTTCGTTTCCAATATGCCTGGTGGATTGGGCGGGACAGATATTTATGTTTGTTTAAAAACCAGTGCCGGCGACTGGGGGAAGCCAATTAACCTGAAAGAAGTAAACACCGAGGGCAATGAACGTAGCCCGGTTTTTGATGCAAAAGATAATTTTTATTTCTCGAGCGATGGCCGTACCGGAATGGGCGGACTGGATGTGTTCAGGGCTTTAAAATCTGGTAGCGAAATCCGTCAGATTGAAAATATGGGTTATCCCTTCAATTCCCCGCAGGATGATTTTGGCTTTAGCCTAAACGAAAAAGGCGGTATTGTTTACCTTTCTTCTAACCGCGAGGGTGGTTTGGGCAGCGATGATATTTACAGCATCGACCAGAAAATGATTTTAGCTTTCAAACTCGAAGGCCGTGTTTTTGATAAGGGAAGTAAACAACCGCTCACAGGTGCCTTAGTTACTTTAGCCAAGGTAAATGGCAGCATCTTAAAAACAGAAACCGACGAGAACGGTTTTTACAAGTTTGATCTCGACAAAGAATCAGAATACAATGTTTCGGCCGAAAAAACAAATTACAGGGCTGATGTAGAAAACCTGGCCACTATTGGCTTAACCACTTCAGCTGTGCTAAAAGAAGATTTGTATTTAGAAGCTGTGGTGATTAACAAAGCCATCCGCATTGAAAATATTTACTACGACTTCGATAAATGGAACATCCGTGCCGATGCCGCTGTAGAGTTGGATAAACTGGTGAAAATCATGACTGATAACCCAACCATCTGGATTGAGTTAGGTTCGCATACCGATAGCAGGGGTAAAGACAATTATAACCTCGATTTATCGCAAAAACGTGCCGAATCTGCTGTGCAGTACATCATATCAAGAGGTATTAATAAAAACCGCATTACGGCTAAAGGTTACGGCGAAACACAACTGCTAAACAAATGTGCCAACGGGGTAAATTGTACAGAAGAGGAACATCAGCTTAACCGAAGAACAGAATTTAAAATTGTAAAACAATAAGCATAGCTAAGGTTAACAATATATTTTATTTTTTAATGCCTCCGGTGTAAACCGGGGGCATTTTTTATGGCATTCCCGGACAGTCGCGATGTTACGTTGCCGCCTTGCTGATCCGATAACTATCGGATTTATTTCAGCCTCGCCATGGTCTGTGTCTTCACAGACTACTCTTCTCAGATTCAAACCTGCAAGGTTTGGTCAGGTCTACATGCCCTGAAATGTCTTGTATGAAAAAAAATGACTATATGTTGCAATAATTACTAAAAAATAAAACTAAAATTGTTAGTATTTTGTTTAAAACAATTCAATTTGTATTTTTATTAAAACTAAAAATATTAGTATTTTTGATCTATTCATCCCAGTATTATAGCAATGGAAAAAGAAAGGCAGATTATTCATATGGATCAAGATGCATTTTTTGTGTCGGTAGAAATTAGAAAAAACCCAAAACTATTGGGTAAACCCGTTATTATTGGCGGTGGTAGCGATAGGGGCGTGGTAGCTTCATGCAGTTACGAGGCCCGGCAATATGGTATCCATTCGGCAATGCCTGGCCGAACGGCAAAATTGCTTTGTCCGCAAGCTATTTTTTTAAGGGGAGATATGGAAGAATACTCACAAGCCTCGCATGAGATTACCCAAATCATCGCAGATAAAGTGCCCCTTTTTGAAAAGGCCAGTATCGACGAACATTATATCGATATGACGGGTATGGACCGCTTTTTTGGCTGCATGAAATTTGCTTCCGAACTCAGGCAAACCATTATAAGAGAAATGAAATTACCCATTTCCTTTGGTTTATCCGTTAACAAAACGGTGGCTAAAATTGCTACCAATGAGTCAAAACCAGATGGCGAACGGCAGGTTACTTTTCCAGAGTTAAGGCCTTTTCTCGATCCGCTGGCTATTCATAAAATTCCGGGCATTGGCCATGCTACCTATAAAAAGTTAAGCGAAATGGGGGTGCGGCAAATCCTTACCCTTACACAAATTCCGCAGCAGCTTATGTTTAAAATTTTGGGGCAACACGGGCTAAGTTTATGGCAAAAAGCAAATGGTATCGATCTGGCTCCTGTAGTGCCTTACCGCGAAAGGAAATCCATTGGTACACAGGCTACTTTCGAAAGCGATACCATGGATATCGCTAAACTGAAAGCCATTATTACCGGCATGGTAACAGGGTTAACCTTTCAACTGCGCAATCAGAAAAAACTTACTGCCTGTATTACCGTAACGGTGCGCTATACCAATTTCGAAACGGTTACCCAGCAGGAACGGATTCCCTATACCTCGCTCGATTCTTTTCTGATTAGTAAAGCCCATAGTCTTTTCGAAAAAGTTTATGCCAAAAGAATGCTTTTGCGTTTGATTGGCGTTAAACTTTCACATCTGGTAAGTGGTTACGAACAGATGGGCTTATATAACATCGCCGAAGAAGAATACAGTCTGTACCAGGCCATGGATAAGGTGCGTAACAGTTACGGGGCCGAGGCGGTAGTAAAAGCCTGTATTGTTACCCAGCCACCCCGCGATGAAAAAGGGAAAATAATAAAATACAACCCCCGTAAAAAGAAAGTACTGATCGAAAATACTGCTGATGAAGAACAGGAAGTAAAGAAACGTTCAAAAATCAGAAGTTTTATGAGCGAAAAAGGAACTACCGGTACCAACTTGTACGATTAGCCATGTTTTTGAATGTACATTCTTCATATAGCCTTAAATATGGTACACTGAGTATTGAACAGCTGATTGCCACTGCGCGCAGTCTGGGCATCCATCAAATGGTTCTTACGGATATCAACAATTCAACCGGGGCAATTGAGTTTATCCGCCAGTGCTATAAACAGGGCATTGCCAAAGAGTCCGACGAAATACATAAAGGCAATATTCCATACCAGATTAAGCCCGGAGCTGGTATTGAGTTTAGAACTGATAACAGGTTGTTGTACGTGGGTATAGCGAAAAATAAAGAAGGCATGCGCGAGTTGAATGAGTTTTTGAGCTACCACAACATCAACAATATTGCCCTCCCCGAAACCCCGCCCGAAATGAGGAATGTATATCTCATTTATCCTTTTCAGAAATCATTTAATCAGGCACTAAAAGAAAATGAATTTGTAGGGATACAAGGCAGGCAACTTAATTTTTTATACAAGCACCCGCTGCTAAGGCAGAAAGAAAAACTGGTGGTATGGCATCCGGTTACCGTAACCAATAAAATTACATACCGTTTGCACGAATATTTTAGGGCCATTGAACTGAACACACTGTTAAGTAAAGTCCTCGATGAGCAGAAATGCGATCCCGGCGAATTTTTAATGCCCGAAGCCGACCTCACCAGGCAGTTTGAACAGTATCCTTTTATTGTTCAAAATACCCATCAGTTACTAAACAGTTGCGATTTGAGTATTTACTTTGAAGATAACCCCACACCTTCTTCTAAAAATAAATTCTATTATACCAATGAAGGCTTTGAGGGCGATAAAAAGCTGTTACGCCAATTAGCAGAAAATGGGCTTAAAGATCGCTATGGCGAAAACAATGCAGAAGCCACTGCACGTTTGGAAAAAGAGCTACGGATTATTGAACTCAAAAATTTTTGTGCCTATTTCCTCATCACCTACGATATTGTTGATTATGCCATGAACACATGTGGCTTTTATCATGTAGGCCGGGGCTCTGGGGCCAATAGCATTGTAGCGTATTGCTTACGCATTACCGATGTAGATCCCATCGATCTCGATTTATACTTTGAACGTTTTCTGCACGAAAAAAGAACCAGTCCGCCTGATTTTGATATCGATTTTTCGTGGGATGAAAGAGAAACGATACAACGTTATATTTTTAAGCGATATCCCGAATGGCATGTAGCTTTTTTGGGTACTATGAGTACTTTCAAAGACCGTGCAATTATCCGCGAAATTGGTAAGGTAATGGGCTTGCCCAAAGAAGAGATCGATAGTTTTACCGACCCGACCAAAGAAAGGGAAAACCTGCTGAACGCCACCTATCAAAAATTGCTGGCTGTGCACCAATACATGAAAAATATGCCCAACCAGCGCTCTATACATGCCGGGGGGATTCTGATTTCAGAAGAACCCATTACCTATTATACTGCATTGGATATGCCGCCCAAGGGTTTTCCTACAGTACAATGGGATATGTACGAAGCCGAAGCAATCGGGTACGAGAAATTCGATATTCTAAGTCAGCGGGGCATTGGCCATATTCGCGAAGCTGTACAGTTAATTCAAAAGAATAAGGGAAAGCAGATCGATATACACGATTTCCCGACTTTTAAAAATGACGCCAAATTGAACGGAATCTTAAAAGAAGGGCAACCCGTAGGCTGTTTTTATATCGAATCGCCAGCTATGCGGCAGTTGCTCAAAAAATTAAAGTGTGATAATTACCTCACCTTAGTAGCTGCCAGTTCTATTATACGTCCGGGGGTAGCCAGTTCGGGCATGATGAAAGCCTATATAGAACGTTATCACGCACCCGATAAAGTAGTTTACCTTTGCGAGGTAATGAAGCAGCAACTGGCCGAAACTTATGGCGTAATGGTTTACCAGGAAGATGTAATTAAAGTATGCCATTACTTTGCTGGCCTCGATCTGGCCGATGCAGATGTGCTGCGCAAGGCCATGAGCGGCAAATACCGGTCGAAATTGGCTTTTGATGAATTGGTAAGCAAATTTTTTGCCTCGGCGCGTAAAGAAGGTCACTCAGAAGAATTGATTACAGAAGTGTGGCGACAGATTTCATCTTTTGCAGGTTACAGCTTTTCGAAGGCGCATTCGGCTTCCTTTGCCGTAGAAAGCTATCAGAGCCTGTACCTTAAAACGTATTACCCCATGGAATTTATGGTTGCCGTGCTTAATAATTATGGTGGTTTCTACAGCCGCTGGGTGTACGTTAACGAGCTGCAAAAAACAGGTGCGCACGTGCATTTACCTTGTGTAAACCACAGCGATGAAGTGGTGAATATACAGGGCGAAGATGCTTATATAGGCTTTATCGGTGTGCAGGGGCTGGAAGAGAAAAATATCAAGATTATTCCTGCCGAGCGTAGGACCAATGGACCTTATCTCGATCTGGAAGATTTTGTAAAGCGGAGCAATATTTCGTTAGAGCAGGCCATTATTCTAATCCGTTTGGGCTGCCTGCGCTTTACCGGCAAAGACCGTAAAACCCTGCTTTGGGATGTACACAATTACCTCGGCTTTAAACAAAAAAAAGTAAATGCGGCCGAGCTTTTTAAGCTGAGTTATAAAACCTATCAGTTGCCTGAGCTGATAGATTCGGAGCTCGAGAATGCTTATACAGAATTAGAATTACTTGGTTATCCGTTGAATTATAAAATGTTCGATTTTCTGAAAACAAGCTACCGTGGCGATGTAATGGCTGCCGATTTGCACAAATATTTAGGTAAAACCATCAGGATGGTGGGCAATTATGTATGCGAGAAAACGGTACATACCATTAAAAACACCAAAATGTGGTTCGGTACATTTTTAGATGCCGACGGCGAATTTTTCGATACTACCCATTTTCCTAATAATACTCCTATGTATCCTTTTAAAGGGAAAGGCTGTTACCTGATTTTGGGTAAGGTTGTCGAAGATTTTGGCTTTCAAAGCATCGAGGTGTTAAAGTTTGCCAAACTGGATATTCAGATGAATCCGGTAGCGATTGATTAAAAAATATTCATTATTCGATAACATTGTTAAAAATATGAGCCGAATAATATTTTGTACGCTTGCGCGCGTTTCTAACGCGTGCATAAATAGCCCAACGATTCCATCGTTTAAGCTTTTTCATCAACATAATTTTTATATTTAATCCATGATTCACTTCAAAGCAGAAATAGAGCGTTTCGAAAGCATGGGCGAAAAAACTGGCTGGAGTTATGTATTTATTCCGGAGGTTTTAGCCAATGAGATTAAAGCCGGTTGTAAAAAGAGCTTTAGGGTAAAAGGCAAAATAGATCAGCTCGAAGTTTCCGGCCTGGCTACCATACCGATGGGAGAGGGCGATTTTATCATTGCCTTAAATGGTCCATTGCGCAAAAAACTCAGAAAAGAAGCCGGAGCAGCTATCGAATTATTCTTAACAGAAGATAAAGACTTTAAAATTGAAATGCCCGAAGATCTCGAGATCTGTTTGTCAGAAGAGGAGCATCTGATCCAAAATTTTTTAAAACAACCTAAATCGCACCAAAACTATTACATCAACTGGATTAATCAGGCTAAAACAGAACCAACCCGTACTAAAAGGCTTGCGATGACGGTTAAAGCGATGGATAAAGGGCAGGATTTTGGAGCAATGATGAGGGAGAGTAAGTTGTGAGTTCGGATTTTTTAGTTTGGAAATAGTAAAGAATAAAAGAATTACGCTGATTCCCAATTCCAATCTCCCAACTTAGGGCTACCGATTATAATTCCTGAACCAGCTGTTCACCTTCATCTGGATTACACCTAAAAAGGCTTCCCTAAAAATACGTGTACTCATTTTAGAAGTGCCTTCAGTACGATCGGTAAAGATAATAGGCACCTCAACCACTTTGAATCCGAATTTAATGGCGGTAAATTTCATTTCAATCTGAAAGGCATAGCCCACAAACTTAATTTTATTTAGTGGAATGGTTTCCAACACTATTTTGCGGTAACATTTAAAACCAGCAGTAGCATCCTGAATGTTAATGCGGGTAATAAAACGAACATACATTGAAGCAAAGTACGACATTAAAACCCTGCCCATCGGCCAGTTTACCACGTTTACCCCCTTAACATACCGCGATCCTATAGCTACATCTGCACCATTTACGCAAGCTTCGCGCAGGCGCGCCAAGTCATCAGGGTTGTGCGAAAAATCAGCATCCATTTCAAAAATGTAATCGTAATTTTTTTGCAGTGCCCAGTTAAAACCATAAATGTATGCAGTGCCTAAACCTTGTTTGCCCGAACGTTCTTCGATAAACAAATGCCCCTGGTATTCATCCTGCAACGATTTTACAATATCAGCAGTTCCGTCTGGAGAGCCATCATCAATAATTAAAACATGAAAAGGTTGGGTTAAAGAAAATACCTTGCGGATAATCTTTTCGATGTTTTCCTTCTCGTTGTACGTTGGTATGATGACTAAACTATCTGGCACGTTCGTTGTGTTTTTTATGAATAAAAGCTTTGTATTTTATGCCCTGCGCTTATTTGCACACTGCCCTTTGCTTTCAAAAGGCGAAAGTAAAGATTTAATATGAATTCATCACGATTTTTCCTTGAATTGTGGATGCTTTACATCAACGACATTAAACAATTATTTTTTTACCATATAAGACATTTAAGGACACTTAAGATTTAAAACTTATATGAAACTCAAATGCCTTATATGGTTAATATTAAGCAATTATCTAACTTCCTGCATTAGCCTTTTAACCAACTGAGAAAAAAGGATTAAAGCTAAACCAGCTATTAAAGAGTACAATGCCAAAGCTTTATAGCCTTCAGTATATGCCATTAACTTGGTGGTTAACGAAGCATTATCGATACTCGACATTTCTGCGCCCAGTTTCCCTGCAGCCAACTGCCCAAAAGCACTCGATAAAAACCAAAGTCCCATCATCATACCAAACATCTTTTTAGGCGAAAGTTTGGTAATAATCGACATACCAATAGGACCTAAGCAAAGTTCGCCCAGCGTTAACAGTAAATATGCCAGTGTAAATACATTTAGCGAGCTAATGCCTTGTGCGTTTGCAAAGAAACGGGTAGCATAAAATATATAAAAACTCAGCGCCAGTAAAAGAAAACCAATACCAAATTTAACCACAGTATTGGGCTCTATTTTGCGTTTGTAAAGGCCTAACCACAAAATACCCACAATCGGACTAAACACAATAACAAAGAAAGAGTTTACACTGTTGTTTACCACATTGGGGTCGATATTAAAAAAGAGAATTTTATGATCGAGGTTATCTTTTGCAAACAACGAAAGCGAACCACCACTTTGCTCGGAAATGGCCATGAAAATGAAATAACAAAAGATAAATACAAAAGCTGCAAGCAATTTATACTGTGTCTTTTTATCTTTTATTTTAAAGGTTTCGTACAAAAAGTAAATCATAGCCACCACACCAATCGTGTACATGAAATAATCGGTAAAAGCTGTGTTTTTTACCATGATGTAAATTAGCGGGATACACAGGATAGAGCCGATGTAAACCGAAATTTCGAATGTTTTCTGTTTTGTTTTTTTAAGGTGCAATAATGGCGAGTTGCCAATAGGACCTAAATGTTTTTTAGTGAAAATAAAGGTGCCTAAGCCAAACATCATTACCACGGCCGCCGATAAAAAGCACAAATGCCAGCTGTAATATTTACCCAAATAAATACACATGGCACCACCTAATAAGCCGCCTACATTAATTCCTGCATAAAAAAGTCCGTATCCGGCATCCCTTCTGTTATCTTTTTCGTGGTAGAGTTCACCCACCATTGAAGATACATTGGGTTTGAAAAAACCTGTACCGATAATGGATAAGGTTATGCCAATATAAAACAGATCGTGGGGCGAAAAAGCCAGGACCAGGTTACCGATAATCATTAACGATCCACCCCAAAAAAGTGATTTCCTAAAGCCCAAAATCTTATCGGCAAAAATACCCCCAATAAAGGTAAACGCATATACAAAAGCTTGAATGGCACCATATTGCAGGTTCGATTTCTGATCGCTCAAACCTAGCTGATCCACCATGAAAAAGGCCAGTACGCCACGCATGCCGTAAAAACAGAAACGTTCCCACATTTCTACCAGCGATAGATGCCAGAGCTGTTTAGGATATTTTCCCTCAAAATTCTGGATATCTTCTATTGAAACTGTTTGTTCCATTGAAATTTGTTTAAAAATTAAAAGCCCGATCGGAACCGGGCTTTATATGAAATTTATTCTATTCTGTTAATGAACACCGTGCATCCACTTGCGTAATAAAGGGCTTAATGCAAACATAATTAACCCTGCAACAATAGGAATGATCGTAAATATTAAGAAGAAAATTGAAATAGAGTATTCTGAGCTTATCTTATCGATTAAACCTCCGGTAGTACCTGCTAACCAGTTACCGATAGCAGTACAGGTAAACCATACACCGAACATTAAACCCACCAGTTTAGCAGGAGCTAACTTACTAACGTACGATAAACCAACAGGCGAAACGCATAACTCTCCAACAGTATGAAAGAAATAAGCGAATATTAACCAGAACATACTTACCTGCGCTGATGTGGCTCCTTTTGCAATGTCCATACCACCATATGCCAATCCAGCAAAGCCTATACCGACGAAAATTAAGCCCAGACCAAATTTTACAGGGCCACTTGGATTAAATTTAGTTTCCCATACTTTAGATACAAATGGAGCAAGAGAAACAATAAAGAATGAGTTCAAAATCCCAAACCATGAAGCAGGAACTTCTGTATTTAAAGAGGTAAATTCCTTTTGTACTTTCCAGATGGCTAATCCCCAGATAATAATAAAGCTTATTGCTGTGAAAATTATTGTAGCAGGATATTTTTTTGCAATTTTTGCCGCCAGGCTTAATAAAACCACCGTTACAGCAATAAGTGGAAAAATAGTAAGTATTGCATCAACCCATTTAAAAGTTGTACCTGCACTTCCTGTTAAATTTCTAAGGGTATAATCTTTTGCGAAAATAGTCATTGAACCGCCTGCCTGCTCAAATACCATCCAAAAGAAGATAGTAAAAATCGAAAACACTGCAATTACAGCTAAGCGTTGATTACTTACATTTTTTGGTAAAACTTCATCAGTTGGATCGACTACTTTTTCCGTCTTATTTACGGCAGCACCTAAAACACCAAATATTTTTTGTCCGAAGTAAAATTGAAGCATTCCAAAAAACATAAATACTCCCGCTAGTCCAAAACCCCAGTGCCAGCCCACTTTTTCGCCTATATAACCGCACATTAACATACCTAAAAAGGCACCAGAGTTAATACCCATATAGAAAATGGTGTAAGCAGCATCTTTCTTATCACTTGTAGATGGATAAAGTTTACCAACTATAGAAGAAATATTTGGTTTGAATAATCCGTTTCCGGCGATTAATAAAAATAATCCTAAATAGAAGAAATTGGTATTTGCACCTTCTAAGGCCATTGATATATGACCGAGAGTCATAATTAAGGCTCCTAAAATAACTGCTTTTCTATATCCTGTCAATCTATCGGCAATTAAGCCGCCAATTATTGGGGTTAAATAAACTAAGCCTGTGTACCATGCATAAAGTTGTAAAGCCTCTGGTCTTGTCCATTGCCAGCCGCCTTTGCTCATTTCACTTACTAAGAATAAAACGAGTAAAGATCTCATTCCATAGTAACTAAATCTCTCCCACATTTCAGTAAAGAATAGTACAAAGAGGCCTACCGGGTGACTAAATAATTTTTCTTTTGATACGCTGTTACTCTCTAAATGGATATCAAGTTCCTTGTTATCGTCAATACTAATGGTTGCATTAGATTTTTGCATAAAACATTTGTTGGTTTTGGTTTATGAATTCAGAATTTGTGTGTTGTTTAAGCTAGTTTAGCAGGGCGCAATATAGTCAGCGGATGCCAAACTCACAAATTTTTAAATGATGTGTCAGATAATGAAGTTGTTAAGTTTTGTTAAAAATTAAAACTTTCTGATGGGCTTAACATTTTTCTTCGGATCTGCATAAAGTTCATCGTTCGAATTGGGGTCGTTGTTTAGCGTAAGTTCTTCCTGTAGCTTTAATTTGCCTCCAATGATTTTGAAGCCATCAAAAGTACCGTCCGATCCATAAAATTCAAACTTTCCTTTTATTTCTGGATCGAAGGAAGCCAGGTGATCGAACACAATCATCCCCGCTTTTACATCGGTTTTAAGCATCATTGCATTCGATTTGGCATACTCAAATATAACCCTGTTCTTTCCTTTCTGTTCTTTTCCATCAAAAACAGGAGCGCCAAAGTTTACGTTGTCTTTATCAAATGAAAGGATTTCTATTACCTTTTTAGTAGTGGTCTGCGTATTGCCTTTCCAGCCTAGCAGTACATAATAAGGTAAACGGTTTCCGCTAGTTACCGGTACAATTTCATAGTATCTTGCTCCAAACCATTTCTGATTATTGGTAACAATATTCGAATCATTCATATTCTCCGTTTGGTCGATGAGCGGATAAAGCTTTAAAGGACCATTTTTGGTATTCATCTGTATTGTACCATAATAGCGATAGCTGCCGTTTTCGAGATGTACATACCAGGTTAAAGTTCTGAAAGCGTGATCAGGAGATATGATTATCGAAACATTTTTTAACGAATCAAAAGAGAAAGTAAAAGAATTGGGCATTTTTAGGGCTTCAACTAAGAGTTTAACAAATTTACCGTTATTTTCGAGTTTCTCATTGTCGCTTAATGCAGTTGCCATAGCTGTTGAAATTTTGATCAGTGAATCCTGAAAAACGTTAAGTTTATTAGGTGCCTGTTGCGCCTTTGCGTTAAAGCCTAGCAGGCCAATAAACAACAGGACAGACAACTTTATGTTCTTCATCATGTTTGATCGTGAGTTTTTTACAGCTGTAAGTTTATTATGATATTTTTTCTATAACCAGTGCACTGGCGCCACCACCACCATTACAAATACCAGCAACACCGATTTTGCCATCGTTTTGTGCCAGTACCGAAAGTAGGGTTACCACAATCCGCGCGCCTGAGGCTCCCAGTGGGTGACCAAGCGACACTGCGCCACCATTAACATTTACCTTACTATCATTTAGCTCGAGGAGTTGATTATTGGCAATAGAAACTACAGAGAAAGCTTCGTTAATCTCAAAAAAATCTACAGCTTTAATATCAATATTGGCTTTGTGTAAAGCCAGTGGAATTGCTTTTGAAGGGGCAGTGGTAAACCATTCTGGTGCCTGTTGGGCATCAGCATAGCTTAGTATTCTGGCCAGGGGCTTTATACCCAGTGCTTTTGCCTTATCGGCACTCATTAAAACAAGGGCTGCAGCTCCATCGTTCAGGGTAGAGGCGTTTGCAGCAGTTACCGTTCCGTCTTTTTTGAAAACAGGTTTAAGTGCCGGTATTTTATCAAATTTAACTGCTATTGGCTCGTCGTCGGTATCTATTAAATTAATATCACCCTTGCGGTCTTTTACTTCAACGGCAACAATTTCGCTGGCAAATTTACCTGCAGTTTGTGCCGCTTGTGCTCTTTTGTACGAGTTGATGGCAAAATCATCCTGTGCCTCGCGGCTAATGTTACATTCCGTAGCGCAAAGCTCGGCTGCTGATCCCATATGGTAATCGTTGTAAACATCCCATAAGCCATCTTTTACCAATCCGTCAGTTATTTGCCCGTGACCTAGTCTATAACCATTCCTGGCTTTATCAAGATAGTAAGGAACATTGCTCATACTTTCCATTCCGCCGGCCACAATAATATCGTTATCGCCATTGGCAATACTTTGTGCCGCTAGCATAATGGCTTTAGTGCCTGATGCGCATACTTTATTAATGGTGGTTGCTGGTAAATCTGGTAAGCCGGCAAACTTGGCAGCTTGTGTAGCAGGCGCCTGACCTAAATTGGCCGATAAAACGTTGCCCATGTACACTTCCTGAATCTGTTCGGGTTTTAATGCTGCTTTTTCTATTGCCGCTTTAATAGCAAAACCACCTAACTGAGTGGCCGAAAATTGTGCTAATGAGCCTCCAAAACTACCGATAGGCGTTCTAACAGCCGATACGATTACAACTTCTTTCATGTAAACTAAATTTTTATGAATTTTTGGTTAGGCTGCTAAGTTAGTTAAACGTTAGATGTTTGCAAAACCTATGTGCCTTAAATAATAAAAGAAGTCAAGTTTAAACCAGCGCGGTGCATGTAAAACTAGACTTCTTTTGTATAAGAAATAGCTGTTAGCAAGTAAGCCTATGGGATTTCGAAAACCTCATAGGTTTGTTAAATAGGAAATATTTTTTTGAAAATGGATGCTCCGGTGTTCATGGCTGCTGGTAATCCTGCAAGTCCTTACTCATACTTTGCTCCAGGCTTTCCGTTCTATCAGGTTTAATGGCAGACTGCACGGTTTAAAACCTGCGAGGTTTGTTCTAAAATGGTAGGTTTTGCGTTAAGGATTGTAAGGGTTTAGTGCCGGTTTTTTACCGGTACCGGAGCGCAGCCTTGAAAAGCCTGACCCTTTCCCGATTTTTCATCGGGATCAGGGTAACGCTCAAATTATTTTATAGTTAGTAGTTAACAATTCTATTCCTCTTTCGCTTTGCCTTTCTTCCGCGATTTTATGGCCTGTGTAAGTAAAAACTCGATCTGCCCATTGGTACTCCGAAATTCATCTGCAGCCCAGGTTTCTACTTCTTTTAATAAAGCAGGACTAATCCTTAATACAAAAGCTTTTTTATCTTTCTCCGCCATCTTTATCGTATTGCCTGTATATTGTACCTGGTTTTTAAATTGATGAGGAACATTTCCATTTCATCTATCCTGTTCGAACTGAAGAGGAGTTTTTTACCGTTTTTAAACTCTAGCTGTAAGCCCCTGTTTTTATCGTTTAATAAATAAGCCTTATCTTTAAATTTAAACCAGAGGCGGGTTTTTATTCCATAACCACCATATTCGGCAAGTGCATCATATTTTCTGATATAAGCCTTTTCAATGTTCATCCAGCGGAAATGGCTTGGTTTAAAATGAAATGGGAAATATCGGAAAGAAACGCCTTCAGCATTTATTTTGAGGGTTAGCTTATTCTGCTGGATTAAAAAAATAATTAAAAACGGAAGGAGGATAGCAAAAAGCGGTGCGAAATACATTTTTTTAAATTCCTGTAAGGCTACGCCATCCTTGTAATAAATCAAGATTAGCAATGTTGGTAATAACGTTGCTGCTGTTATCAGGTATAGCCACCAGATTTTTAAACCGTGTTTCTCCTCAAATTCCATTGTTCCTAATTGTATAAAGTGCCTGTATTTACAACGGGTTGCACATGGCGGTCACCACAAAGTACCACCAGTAAATTACTTACCATGGCCGCCTTACGCTCTTCGTCAAGCTCAACAATACCTTTTTGCGATAATTTTTCTAATGCCATTTCTACCATACCTACAGCTCCTTCAACAATTAATTTACGGGCTGCAATAACTGCAGTAGCCTGCTGGCGTTGTAACATGGCACTGGCAATTTCGGGCGCATAGGCCAGGTGCGAAATACGGGCTTCCAGTACTTCGATACCTGCCCTTGACAGGCGTTCGTTAAGCTCATTTTCTAAAAGCTCGCTAACTTTTTCTGCGCCATCTTTTAAGGTAATGGTGCTTTCTTCACCCTCTGCATGATCGTAAGGGAAAATGTTTGCCAAATGCCTTACTGCAGCTTCGCTCTGGATATTTACATATTGCATGTAATTCTCTACTGAAAAAATAGCTTTGGCCGTTTCGTTTACTTTCCAAACTACAACAGCAGCTATTTCAATCGGGTTACCCAATTTATCGTTTACTTTTAACTGTTGTCCGTTGAGGTTGTTGGCGCGCAACGAAACCTTTCTTTTGCTGGTTAATGGGTTTACCCAAAAAAAACCGTCGGTTTTTACCGTGCCTACATATTTACCAAAAAGGGTTAATACTTTCGATTCGTTGGGGTTATTGATAATCAATCCCGGTAAAACCAGAAAGAAATTGAAAGCCAGGATGCCACCTCCCCAAATAAAATTTTCGTTAACAAAACAGAAAATAGCTGCACCTAAAAGTGCTAAAAATAAGGCGAATGTTAAATAGCCTGATGGCGGATTAATGATTTTTTCTTGATACATGATTGATATTAATTTGATATCATAAAGTAAAATATAAAAACTGGTAATTGCAAACAAAATCAGTAAAATGTATATTGAGATAAAAATGTTAATTTTGAACATATAATAATTACATCGTTTTGGCCAAAATCAAGAGAAATTCCCGCAAAATCCTTTACCGTAAGTATTCATCCAATCTGAAATATGTGATGATGATATTTACTGTTTTTATCATCACGCTATTCTTGCCCAAACAGCCAAGATTCAGGTATGAGTTTGAAAAAAATGCCGTATGGAAAAATAAAGACCTGATCTCGCCTTTCAGTTTTGCCATTTTAAAAACGAGTCCACAGGTAAGTGCCGATAAGAAGAATGCCCTGAAGGATATTTTGCCGGTTTATCAATTGGATAAAGAGATTACAGCCAATGCACTTGATGAGTTTTCGAACGAGTTTGATATTAAGTGGAAATCGAAACAACTCGATGAAAAAGATAAAGAAACGTATAAAAATTCGGCCTACAAACTGCTTCAAACCATTTACCAAAAGGGGATTATTGGTTTAAATGTGAAACATCAGGCGGGTGGAAAAAATTACGATTTTTCACTTATTGAAAACAATGTGGCTCAGGAACGCAATACGCAAGATGTTTTTACAGCCGAAACAGCCCTGAACTTTTTTAAAAATAATTTTAAAGCGCCTAATCCTGTAATGGGTGATTTGGTAGCCAATCTGGCTATCGATCATATTGCACCTAATATTGTATTTGATGAGCGTTTAACCAAAACGATACAGGACAATACCATCAACAACATTTCGACCACTAAGGGAATGGTGCAGAAAGGGGAGTTGATAGTAGCTAAAAATGACGTAATAGACGAGGAGATTTACCAGAAACTCGAATCGTATAAGGCCACTTACGATGCACAGACTAAAACAATAGGCAGCAGGGCCCTGGTTTATTTGGGGCAGGTAGTGCTGGTAGGTTTTATCCTCACTATATTAATGTCGTTCCTGTTTCTTTTCCGTAAAGATATTTTTGCTGATAACCGCCAGCTGTCGTTAATCCTGATTGTAACCACCGGTATGTTGCTGGCGCTTACCTGGGCCATAAAAATAGAAATCCCCAGCCTTTACTATATACCGTTCTGCGTAGTGCCTATTATTATCCGGATTCTTTTTGATACGCGCTTGGCACTTTACCTGCATATGCTGGTAATTTTAATAGCCGGTTTTTTTGTGGCCAACAGCTTCGAATTTGTGTTTTATCAGGTTACGGCGGGTATGGTAGCTATTTTCAGTATCAAAAACTTTGTTAAGCGCGAACGGTTTCTGGTTTCGGCTTTGTTTATTTTGTTGGCTTACTTTGTGGCTTTTGTAGGTATTGCTTTGTTGCGTGAAGGCTCTTTCCGCGAAATTGAATGGATTAACTTTATTCCTTTTGTATTTAGTGTACTATTGTCGCTGCTGGCTTATCCTTTAATTTACCTGTTCGAGCGTATTTTTGGCATTACTTCTGATGTAGCCCTGATCGAACTCACCAATACCAATAATAAACTGCTTAGGGAGCTTGCTTTTAAAGCGCCTGGTACCTTTCAGCACTCATTACAGGTGGCTAACCTCGCCGAGGCTGCAATATTTAAAATAGGAGGGAACTCGGTATTGGTAAGGGCTGGCGCCTTGTACCACGATATTGGTAAGGTTGATAATCCGCAATATTTTATCGAGAACCAGAATACAGCGGTTAGTCCGCACGATAAGCTGCCTTATGAGCAAAGTGCACAGATTATTATTCAGCATGTACATAAAGGAATTGAGATTTTAAGGAAGAACCAGATTCCAGAAGCGATTATTGATTTTATCAGAACGCATCATGGAAATACCCGGGTCGATTATTTTTATCAGTCGTTTTTAAAAAATTCGCCTGAAAAATTTGTCGACGAAAACATTTTTCGCTACCCCGGACCGATTCCTTTTAGCAAAGAAACTGGTGTGTTAATGTTGGCAGATTCGGTCGAAGCTGCCTCAAGAAGTCTGAAAAATCCCGATGCGCAGAACATAAATGACCTGGTTGAACGGATAATTAACTACAAATTGGAGCAAAATCAGCTTGATGATTGCGATTTAACGTTAAAAGATATTGAAACTATCAAATTGATATTCAAGACGATGCTGATGAGTATCTATCATGTTCGCATAGATTATCAACAATTATCATAATTTTTTTTTGCAGAATAACTTGTTTTACTATATTTGCAGACCTCAAAACAACGCCGGTAGGGCGAAAAACAGAGGTTGAAAGGTGAGGTGCCTGAGAGGCCGAAAGGAACAGTTTGCTAAACTGTCGTACTGGTAACGGTACCGCGGGTTCGAATCCCGCCCTCACCGCTAGAAAAAATAAAAACCCTGCAACGCAGGGTTTTTTTATGGATTTTTATTTTTTTAACTTACTGAAAATCAGATATTTGCTTATTTGTGTTTCTTCTGCATCCTCTGAAAAAACCTTAAAATCAAATCGCCTGAAAAAGGCATTTTTCAACTTGTAAATATTAAGATATTGTTTTAGAGTTGGTTAAGGTGTGTTTTGGTTTTGTCCGTTCCAATCTGATAAGAAAATATGGGTGTCTTTCCGTGATAGCTCACGGAGACCAGATCACAGAAGTTGCCTGGTTTAAGTGTTACCTCAATAATATTTGGATAGAATTGAAATACACGGTACACTAATGAAGATTCTTGTCAAACTATAGTTCAGACCGAGGTACCAAAACAATATTAATTCAGCGTTCTAAATTCGTTTGGAGTTAATCCTACACGCTGTTTAAACAATCGGTTTAAGTGCTGAGGATATTTAAAGCCTAGTTCGTAGGCAATTTCACTTACTGTTCTTCTAGTGCCGTATATCTTGTTTTTGGCAATTTCAATAATTTTGTTTTGAATGTATTCCTGTGCAGTAGAACCTGTTTCTTTTTTGATAAGATCACCAAAGTATTTTGCAGAAAAATGCAATTGATCAGCGCAATAAGCCACAGAAGGGAATCCCAGGGCATATGGCTTGTCTGACGCAAAATAATTGTTCAACAGGTTTTCGAATTTTTCTATTACTCCTCTATTAACCGTTTCACGGGTAATGAACTGTCTGTCATAGAATCGGTCGCAATGATTAAAAAGCAGTTCTATGTTCGAAGCAATTACTTTCTTGCTGTGTTTGTCTATTGATTGGTGCAGTTCGGTGTCGATTTTTGAAAAAAGGTCCAATACCAGATCCCTTTCTTTTGGAGAAAGGTGAAGCGCCTCACTTGTGTTATAACTGAAAAAACTGTATTCGGTAATGGCCTTTCCTAACGAGGTTCCCAGAAGCATATCCGGATGAAAAACCAAGCCATGACCTGCCGGCTGATAATAATCTACCTTATTCTCTACATCAATCATTTGTCCCGGAGAAATGAACACAAGCGTGCCTTCCTGATAATCATAGTACTGGCGTCCATATTTCAGGTCGCCACATTTCACATCTTTTAAAAAGACACAATACAGATCGAAATACATTTTGGAGCCCGTCCGTTTATTTGCCTTTGAAAAATCAAGGACACTTACCAGCGGATGGCTGGTTTGGTGGTTGTTAAATGCATTGTATTCGGCAATTGACCTGAAGTGAAATTCCTTTTCCATAACCTTTTGTTTTACAGATCAAAAATAAACATTAATAGTTGCTTTCTCTGGTGTGCTTTATTAGAACGGGAATATTGGTAGTAAAAGCAGGAATCTGTCTACACGCTATAGTGCTTTTGGATCGGATATTTGTTGCTGTATTAAAATTGCTTTGATAGACATGGCTGTTTTAAAATGTCAAAAGATGGAAACAGTAAAATTAAATAATGGAATAGAAATGCCCATGCTTGGATTTGGAGTATTTCAGGTAACCGATCTGGCCGAATGTGAAAGAAGTGTGATAGATGCAATAGAGACAGGCTACCGCTTAATTGATACGGCTGCTTCTTATATGAACGAAGAGGCCGTTGGCAGAGCTATCAAACATAGCGGAATTAATAGGGGAGAGTTGTTTGTTACCACAAAACTATGGATTCAGCCAAATGGTTACGAAGGAACGAAAAAGGTTTTTAACAGATCGCTTGAAAAGTTGCAGCTCGATTATCTGGACTTGTATCTGATTCACCAACCTTTCGGCGATGTATATGGAGAGTGGCGTGCTATGGAAGAGCTTTATCAGCAGGGTAAAGTACGTGCAATTGGTGTAAGCAATTTTCAGCCCGACAGGTTGATCGACCTGATTATTCATAACCAGATAGTTCCGGCAGTTAACCAGATCGAAACACATCCTTTTCACCAGCAGTTGAACACGCAGGAATTTCTGTCCAGGCAGCATGTACAGATCGAGTCGTGGGGACCATTTGCAGAAGGAAAAAACAATATCTTTAATGATGAGTTATTGGTTGCTATCTCGAGGGAGCATGGAAAGTCTGTTGCTCAGGTAGTGCTTCGCTGGTTAGTGCAACGCGGTGTTGTGGCTATCCCGAAAACCGTAAACAAAAGCCGCATGGCAGAGAATTTCGATATTTTCGATTTTAAGCTCAGCGCTGATGATATGGTTGCTATTCAGGCTTTAGATACGAAGGCTAGTAGCTTCTTCGATCATCGCGACCCGGCTATGGTAAAATGGTTGGGAGAAAGAAAGTTGAACGATTAACCTAAAAAAAATGGAAAAAAGAATATTAGGAAATGGTGGACTGGAAGTGTCTGCGTTAGGTTTAGGTTGCATGGGCTTAACTTTTGGCTATGGTCCGGCAGCAGATGAAAAAGATGCGATTAGCCTCATCAGACGCGCTTATGAACTGGGAATTACTTTTTTTGATACGGCAGAAGCTTACAGTCAAGGCGGTAACGAAACCCTTTTAGGCAAAGCTGTTGCTCCTTTCAGGGATCAGATTGTAATTGCCACCAAGTTTGGTTTTCTGGATGGCGATGCGTCTAAAGGTGTCTATAGTCGTCCTGAAAGGATTAGGCAGGTTGCTGAAAATTCTTTAAGGTATTTAAATACCGATTATATTGATCTTTTCTATCAGCATAGGGTTGATCCGAATGTACCGATGGAAGATGTAGCAGGAACGATACAGGATTTGATCAAAGAAGGAAAGATCAGGCATTGGGGATTGTCTGAGGCAGGTGTAGAAAGTATCAGCAAGGCACACGCAGTACAGCCTCTGGCGGCGTTGCAGAGCGAGTATTCTTTGTTTTTCAGAGAGCCAGAGAAAGAGATCATTCCGCTATTAGAAGAGCTCGGAATAGGTTTTGTTCCCTTTAGTCCGCTTGGGAAAGGATTTCTGACAGGTGCAATCGATGAAAACACCAGGTTTGATGCCTCAGATTTTAGAAATGTTGTACCTCGTTTCTCACCGGAGAACCGCAAAGCCAATCAGGTGTTGGTGAATGTTGTTCGTCAGATAGCTGAAAAAAATAATGCTACTCCAGCACAAATATCTTTAGCCTGGCTATTGGCACAAAAGCCCTGGATTGCCCCAATACCCGGAACAACAAAAATGAATAGGCTGGAAGAAAACGTTGGCGGTGCTGAAGTCAACCTCTCAGAAAATGAACTGGCAATTATTCGCGAAGCAGTTTCGGTAATTGATGTGCAGGGAGAGCGTTATCCCGCTGATCTACAGAAACGTGTTGGGCGTTAACTGATAATATTGAAATCAATTTATACTCACTTAAATTAAACTACATGAGAAAAACGATTATCGAGGCATTATTGCTGGTCCTTACCTCAGCATGCTCCTACTCGCAAACACAGGGTCGTAGACAAACCACACCAACCAAGGCTGAGCAGGAAATTTTAGACCTTTCCAGAAAGAAATGGGATTGGATGGCAGATAAAAATACAGATTCTCTGGCTGTCCTGTTTGATGATAAATCTGTATTTGTCCACATGGGCGGAAGCTGGGGAAAAGCTCAGGAAGTGAACGTTATTAAATCCGGTGGTATTCATTATAAAAAGGCCGATATCCATTCTGCTGGTGCTAATATCATTGGCAATACAGCTATTTTATTGAACAACATTACTTTACTGGCAGTGGTTGGCGGAAATGAGGTTACCAATCCCTTTATTGTGACAGAGGTTTATATTAAAGAAAATAACAGATGGAAGCTAGGATCTCTTTCTTTTACCAAGGTTAACACCCCAGGTGGGCCACGTTAAATCTGAGGAGAACCTATGAAACGATAGTAAAACCGGCTTGCTTGATTAGCCCGATATAAATATAACATGATGAAGATAAGGATAGACATAATTTTAGCAGCAGCTTTGCTATCGCTTAGCTCAATTACCGTAAGAGGCCAGCGGCAGAAGTCCACAAAGCCTTTAGTTATTGCCGGGCAGGGAAGCTTTGCAATTGGCGGAAAAACGAATTTGACTCAAGGCGTCTTCGATGTTAAAAATGCCCTCAAACCAGATGGGCAGACTTTTCATGGCGACCATGCCTATGTATTTTATCAGCGTCCTGTCAAAGCACATAAATATCCACTGGTTTTCTTGCACGGTGCCGGGCAATCAAAAAAGACCTGGGAAACTACTCCAGATGGGCGTGAAGGCTTTCAGACTTTATTCTTAAGACGTGGATTCGGAGTTTATCTCCTGGATCAACCTCGCCGGGGTGAAGCAGGAAAAAGCATGGTTGCAGCCAATGTTGCACCAACTGCTGATGAACAATTCTGGTTTACACAGTTCAGGATTGGTAATTATCCCGAATATTTTCCTGGGGTACAATTTCCCAGAGATTCTGCATCTCTTGAGCAATTCTACAGGCAAATGACCCCGAATACCGGCCCGTTTGATGCTACTGTAGTGAGTGAAGCTGTTTCAGCACTGTTCGATAAAATTGGCAGCAGTATTCTGATAACCCATTCTCAGGGTGGCGGTCCGGGTTGGCTAACAGGAATCAAAAATGATAAGGTAAAAGCTATAGTTGCCTATGAGCCGTACAGCGGTTTTTTGTTCCCTGCCGGAGAACTGCCTGCGCCAATTTCATCTGCGGGGCTTTTTGGAGCGTTGAAAGGGACTGAAATTCCGCTTGCTGATTTTAAAAAGCTGACGAGGATGCCGATTGTGATTTACTATGGAGATAACATTGCCGATTCTCCGACATCTGTATGGAACAAGGATCACTGGCGTTCGGGCCTTGAAATAGCCAGACTTTGGGCAAAGACGATCAATAAACATGGCGGTGATGCTGAGGTAGTTCACCTGCCTGAAATCGGAATCAAGGGCAATACCCACTTTCCTTTTTCTGACCTGAACAACATTGCCGTGGCTGATGTTTTATCAAACTGGCTAAAGAAAAAAGGATTGGATAGGTAATACAGGTAGTTTTTTCGGTAATCTGTCTACTTTATTGCTTTTCATCTTGCCGAAATTTGTAATCAGAAACTAAGTGCAGATGAAAAGAACAGGAAAATACTTTATAATGCTAAGCGTGCTAATCAGTCTGATGACAGCATGTTTAAAGGCACAGAATCATACGGGTAATAAGCCGGTATTTACAGATCAGAAGATTCTGATTGTTTACCTGTCGCGGACCGGAAACACCAAAGCTGTTGCACACATGATTCAAAAGTATACAGGAGGCAGGCTGATGGCAATCGAACTGGAAAAACCTTACCCGGAAAACTACCGGCAAACAGTAGATCAGGTGGCGCGCGAAAATGAATCCGGCTTTTTGCCTCCATTAAGCACAAAAGTTGATAGCATTGAAAGCTATGATGTAATATTTGTAGGTTTCCCCACCTGGGGCATGCAGCTGCCTCCGCCTATGAAAAGTTTTCTCAATAGTTACAAGCTAAAAGGCAAACAGATTATTCCTTTTAATACTAATGGAGGTTATGGTATAGGCAGTAGCTTTGAAAAAATAAAAGCGCTTTGTCCTGATAGCAAAGTGATGGATGGATTTACCGTAACTGGTGGATCTGAACGGGATGGGAAGTTACTGATGATTGTTGGTGCCAAAGCCGTTGAGGTTGAAGCTGAAGTAATCAAATGGTTAAGTCGGATTGGCTTTACAAAATGAGGAAATAAAAAAAATATGATGAAAAGATTCGTTTATAAAGTTCCGGTGTTGGTAATGCTGTTCATGAGTACAGTGGTTTATTCAAAAAACAGTGTTAAAGATACAACGCTCAGTATGAAGCAACAAAGCCTGATTAGCATTGCTTCAGTTGCAGCAAAGGGTGATCTTGCCAAACTGGAGTTAGCGTTAAATTCAGGACTGGATAATGGCCTGACTATTAACCAGGCTAGAGAAGTATTGGTTCATTTGTATGCTTATTGCGGTTTCCCAAGAAGTTTGAGAGGTCTTCAAACACTCATTACTGTAGTCGATCGGCGTAAAAACAAGGGAATTGTTGATCAGCAAGGACCAGAGGCATCGAGAATTGAAAGTGCAGAAACCAAATATGAAAGAGGGAGAAAGAATCTGGAGCAGCTTAGAGGAGTGCCGGAAAAGGAAACAAAAACCGGATATGCGGCGTTTGCGCCAGAGATTGAAGTGTTTCTAAAAGAACATCTCTTTGCTGATCTGTTTGAACGTGATGTGTTGACTTTTGCCGAAAGAGAACTGGTTACAGTTTCTGTGCTGGCAAGCATCGGTGGAGTTGAGCCAATGTTAAAGTCACATCTGGGCATCTGTCTGAACCTCGGAATCACGAGTGGCCAATTGCAGCAGTTTGTTGATCTTATTAAACTTAGCGTTGGTAAGAAGGAAGCGAAAGGAGCTGGGGCTGTTCTGCAAGAAGTACTGGAAATAAAAAAGTAAAACTGAAATGAAGATAATGAAAAACAAAACAACGATAGCTGCGCTATTGATATCATCTTTTGCTGCAACGGAGTTGAATGGACAAACAATGGCAAAAGTGCAGGAGAAAAATCCGTTTACTTTGGTGTATGCTGGTGCTATTTCTAAAAATGAAAAAGGAAAGGTGAACATTTATCCGGTAAAATATAAACTTAATGGTATCGAAATTGCCGCTAATGTGTATACTCCAGCTGGGTTTAATACATCAAAACATTACGCAGCGGTAGTGGTAGCGCATCCTAATGGCGGAATAAAAGAGCAAACCGCAGGACTTTATGCACAGCGTTTGGCAGAAGCAGGTTATGTTACGATTGCTGCTGATGCTGCTTACCAGGGAGCGAGTGGTGGACTGCCACGTCATATTGATAAACCAGCAAGCCGTATAGAAGATATACGTGGCATGGCAGATTACATCAGCCAATACGCTGGAGTTGATGCCAACCGTTTAGGAGTATTGGGTATATGTGGAGGAGGAGGATACGCACTAAAAGCATCCCAATCCGACAAACGCTTTAAGGCTGTAGCTACCTTAAGTATGTTCAACTCAGGCGAGGTGAGAAGAAATGGCTTTCAAAATTCGCAAATTGCAACCATTCAAGAGCGCTTAAAGCAAGCATCTGATGCCCGTGCCCAGGAATCAGCAGGAGGTAAGATTATTTATGCGGGCGTTTCCAGCGTCAGCGATGAAGAAATTGCAAAAACCAAAACAGATCTTTACCGGGAGGGATTTGAGTATTATTACCGTACACATGCCCATCCAAACTCAACTTTCCTATATACCATGAGCAGCCTGCTAGATTTGATGACCTGGGATGCTTCTACTGGCATGGATCTCATCAATCAGCCTCTGTTGATGATAGCGGGAAGTAAAGCGGATACAAAATATATGACCGACGAGGTATTTGTAAAAGCAACAAATGCCAAGAATAAAGAGTTGTTTGTTCTTGATGGTGCCACGCATATTCAAACCTACTGGAAACCTGAATATGTATCACTGGCATTGAGTAAACTTGTGCAATTTTATCAGACCAATTTATGAGAATGAAAACGATAAAACAGGCCGGATTATGGATTGTTTTTCCGTTATGCTTATTTTCCTGCACTCAGGATAGTAAAATTTCGCAGAACGTGAAAACCGAAGATGCTGTTGTTTTTGCAAAGGGCAAGCGGGTAACAAATGATAATTTTTCAGGAACAGTGTACCTGCAGCCATTAATAGAAAGCGATAGCTTAAATCAGAACAATGTTGGTAATGTGACCTTTGAGCCGGGTGCCCGATCAAAATGGCATGCTCACCCAGCAGGGCAGATCTTGTTGGTAACCAGTGGGGTGGGGTATTATCAGGAGAAAGGTAATCAGAAGATTATTTTAAGAAAAGGAGATGTGATCAAGTGTCCACCTAATATTCCTCATTGGCATGGAGCGAGTGCCGATACTGCATTTTGCCAGGTTGCAATTACCGGGCGTGAGAAAGGGCCTACCGTTTGGTTGGAGGCTGTTAGTGATAGTGTTTATCTGGCAGGTGCTAAGTAATGGTGTTTTTACACTATAAAAATTCTAGTTAACTATGTAGTAAACTGATTTGTAAAAGTTGCTTTCTTGCTGAAGAAGCCATGGTTCAAATGATAAGGGAAAAGCTATCTGTTTATTGAAAAGATGTACGATGGGGTTAGATAAAGGAAGGTTTTCAATTTCAACTAATGTAATGTCTTATCATAAATAAAATACTTTTTTTGAGCTGAGGGCTTCATATTTGCAACAATAATTCTTTAATATGAAATGTATGTGTGCCAATTGCTGGCTAGTGAAGGTTTTTAATGAAAAATAATCTCGTTGACAATTAGGTGATTATAGGAGAGATTTTAAAAAGTACTGTGCATCCTATTGCAAACATCAGATTTATCTATACCTTTGCCGCTGTTAAAACGGATTAGTTCTTTTAATAAATAGATTGAAAAAAAGAGGTAAAAAAAATGGAAATACCCAATAAAATCCATATCTTTGCCATCCCTTAGGAATAAGGTTAAAAAGAAGATACCAAGTTCGGGATGTAGCGTAGCCCGGTATCGCGCCTGCTTTGGGAGCAGGAGGTCGTAGGTTCGAATCCTGCCATCCCGACAAAAAGTTCAATCCACTTTTAAAACAGGATTAAAAAAGATCGATACCAAGTTCGGGATGTAGCGTAGCCCGGTATCGCGCCTGCTTTGGGAGCAGGAGGTCGTAGGTTCGAATCCTGCCATCCCGACGAAACAAGGATTCAAAATCCTATAAAAAACCTCTAATCAATTGATTTAGAGGTTTTTTTATTTTTATCTCATATCATTTAGGGCTAAAATCATCTTGTTTAAGGAAGTTAAAATCATGATATACTAATGGCTTTAGAATCCAAAATTGCAAACCTTATGCTGATGCGTTTTAAATTGTACTGATTTGCTGCAAGTCGAAATCTAAATTACCTTTTTAAGAACTTTGGCCAAGTGTTGATATGTCAAAGACTGCGAGGCTGTTTTAAAAATGAATAGGCTAGATTCAACCAGATTGGATATGTTGGAGTTAATCTTTAATTTATCATCAAGACCCGAATGCAGGCTTATTTAAATCAATAGTTATTGCGTATATTCAGCCCCGATTAACGCGAATATCAATGAGATCAATTGCCACACTATTACTATGCCTGCTAATACTCAATACGCGGGCCCAACAGATTAATACCGCAAAACTTGATAGTTTTTTTAATGCTTTGGGAGTCAATCAAAAGGCTATGGGCAGTTTCGCCGTCTCTAAAAACGGAAAACTGGTCTATCAACGCTCACTGGGATTTCGAACAGTTAAACGGGATACGTTACGTGCCGATTCACTTACCTGCTACCGCATAGGGTCTATCACCAAGGTTTTTACAGCAACTATGATCTTCCAACTTATTGAGGAAGGTAAGTTATCTCCTGATACCAAGTTAGCAGTTTTTTATCCAAAACTGCCCAATGCGCCGGAAATCAATATAGCACAGCTCCTTTCCCATAGCAGCGGCCTGATGGATTATGTTAATGATGTATCTGGTAAATCCTGGATCACCAGGGCGCATGCTCAATCGGAATTATTAGATACCATTGTAAAAAGAGCTCCACATTTCATTCCAGGTTCCAAACAACAATATTGTAATTCGGGTTACCTGTTGCTGGCCGGTATTATCGAAAAAATTACAGGTAAATCCTATTCCAAAGCCCTTGAAAGTCGTATTAGCAAAAGAATAGGGCTGAAACAAACCCAATCTGGCATAATCAACAATACAGGAGCTGCAGAGGCAAGTTCTTACGGCATGAGAAATCAATGGACGCAGATTACCGACATCTATTTCCCGAACGTAATTGGTGTAGGCGATATTCTTTCAACGCCAGCAGATATGCTGAAATTCCTTAACGCCCTATCTTCAGGCAAGCTTGTCAGCGAAAAAAGTTTTGCCAAAATGAGTAACTTCAATCAGGGTGATCTATTTGGCATGGGACTCATTAAAGTACCTTTTTACAACCAGATAGGCTTTGGGCACAACGGAGCCACATATGGAACATTTAGTATGCTTTGCAACTTTCCTTCGAGTGGAATCAGCGTCGCCTTATCACTCAATGGCCAGGGTTACAGCCTCAACGAAATTACCATCGCGATGCTTTCTATCTGTAACGATATGTCCTTTGAAATACCAACTTTCAAAGATGTTGAGTTATCTCCTGAACAACTCAAAGCTTGTTTGGGCATATATTCTAACAAAACATTGCCGTTTAAAATCACCATAACCGAAAACGGGGGTAAGCTTCAGGCCCAGGCCACCGGACAATCACACTTTCCCTTACAGCCCACCTCAGCCAATACTTTCAGATTTGATGCAGCTGGCATTAAGATCGTTTTTAGTCCTGAGCTAAGCCAAATGACTTTTAGTCAGGGTGGCAAATCATTTCTTTTTAATAAAGATATTAATTAGTGGATATAATTGTTTAGATGCAAGAACTCTGTTGCTTTGTTTGTCATTAATTAAGTATTTCTTTCCGATAAATTCAGGATGTTGTTAGAGATTTGTTTTTTCAGGATATAGAGAATGGCAATAACAATAACCCTAATGATCTATTTTGTATTTTTTTAGATAAACACAGAAAAATATAAGATACAAAAAGGTTAATACGGTTAAAATGGCTGGCACCTGCAGGAAAAAAAAGACTGTGAGTAAGAGTCGTTTCTTTATCTGCTAATTAAATATTTTATTTTGTATTTTTTAACATACTTAACTTTAAGTATATTTATGTGTTGTGTAAAGATGTTTTTTATAATTGGAGATAAAGTTCGTATCTATGTAATAAAAATATCTGTTTAATTCTTTAGAAATCTAAAAACGCTCATATCCATGCAAACGCTCTTTAATTGTAATAAATCTTATTGTTTTTTATTGTGTTTTAATCTTTAATGCACTGTTTGTAAGTGCTTTGTAAGCTTATTTTAGCTGAGCGTATCTGCCAGCTTAATTGCTATGTTTTATAACTTCTGGTGCTCGTAAAGGACCAGATTTCTTGCAAAACCTTTGATATTTATCAAACAAATTTGGAATATATACGTAATTAGTTATTTACATTTTTAATAAAAACCAAACGTAACAATTGTGAAAAATTTACTATCAATCATTGTCCCCGTGCTTGAAGGAATGGAAGAATCGCCGTTAAAGCACCAACTTTTAACTTATTTCCCACAGCAGGCTGATTACTTTACATCCATAGAGGAAAGTTTTACAAAGCTCACGGCCATTCAACAGGATCGGGATCAGCTTAAACCTTTTTTTCATAGCTGGAGCCAAACCAACAATAGTGCAGTTACAGTAGCAGGATTAAGTAATCGAATGACCATGCTGATCCACAAAAACATGCCTGTAGCCAATGAGTCAGAGTTATTCAAATCTGTAGCTAATCTGAACAGGATCGTTGATGAGGATCTGGCTGTTGTTGGAAAAGTATTGCATTCAGACCTGTTTTATACCATGGCAACAAATACCTGTGGCGATGATGGTTGGTTGTTAAGGCAGTATCTCGATCCAAGTGCCCGCGCCTTTAAATATTGGAAAGATCAAAACTCGCTACGCAATAAAGATCTAATGATCGGACTTTTAACCACATTGGTACACGAAATTTATACGCACGGCGAAGTGGAGTTTATACTGCCTAAGTTTACACGTTGGCTGGAAGATGATTTTGGTTTTGATAAAGACACCTTAAAACACACTTTGGCCTGGATAGCGGTACATTGCGGACCTACAGAAAAAAATCATTTCTTTTATGCTGTAAATTCAATTAATCATTATGTAAAGGCTATGGATGTTAATCTGGCTGATTACGACCTGAAAGAAATCGTTTCTGATTATTTAAGTAAAAAAGCATTGGTAATGGAAAATATCAGTGCCATCCTGGAGCCGGTTATGGCTGAGGAAATGGAATAAATTATGAAGGGAGAACTTGTTGAAACGCATACCATTTGTAGTAAAGATTTCCTGAACGAATCGCTGATGAAATATTTGGGAGAGATCCCCTGTAATGGCGCCGATTCTTTTTCGCCGGTACCCGTTGCCGTGGATCAGCAGGAGATTGTCAGGATGGAGAAATTATGTAAGGTTTTAAATAAAGCCTTAACTGCAGTGGTAAATGCTTATTTTGATGACGAAAGGATACAAGCCATATATAACTTTGATGAAGGCTTGAACAGTATTTTACGCATTGCAAAAGATCTGCCATACAAGGTTGGAATGTATCGGCCTGACTTTTTACAGGCTGAAAATGGTGATATCAAAATTTGTGAAATAGGTGCGCGGTACCCGATTAACGGATGGATGATAAGTTATTACCTTAACCGGATTATTGGAGATACTAAACCTACAACCCCGTCCTTATTAGCGGCAGTTCCGGCACAGCAGGATTTTGTTGAAACCATTTTTAGCCGTTTTAATCCTAGTGAGCCTGTTGTACTTCTACACGAAAAGGAAAAAGGTACAGAGGTGTTTTACCTGTTCAATGAATTTGGTAAACTCGGTTTGGATTATGTTGATGCAAGCCCTGCAGAGCTCACTTGTCAAAACGGTGTGGTTATGTTGCATGGTAAACCCGTTAATCAGTTTATATTGGAAATGGACCGGGAAGAATTACGCAATTTCGATCCTGAAGTACTGAAGCTGATCATCAGCGAGGCAAATTATTTTAATGATGTGCGCACACTGACCCTGGTTCACGATAAACGGATTCTGGCTGTTTTGTTTGATGAAGAGATAATGAGCGATTACCTTGCGACAGACGAATACCAGTTTTTACAGACATTTTTAATCCCCACTTTTGCTTTGCATGCACCCCTAAAACGGGAAGAAATAATGCTTTCGGCAGATAACTGGGTGTTAAAACGAAACAGCGGCGGGCGTGGAATTGATATGTATGTAAAAAATGAATGCGATGCTACGTTCTGGACAACGGTTGTAATCGAACAATGGCCTGATTATATGGTACAAGCGTATGTAAATCAACGCTGGTTTAAGCATGGTAAAGATTCGAACGAAACTTTGATTAACCTTGTTGGCATGTTATTGTGTTATAATAACCGGTCTTTTGGTCCAGGTCTGTTCCGTGGTTCGGCCGAGAGCGTGGTGAACGTTCATCAGGGGCGCGGTGTAATTTTTCCGGCAATGATGTTTCAGTCTTAGGTATGACGCACGCTATTATTATCCCATTATTCAATAAGGCAGATTTTATTGCCAAAACACTTCATTCGCTCATCCGGCAAAGCAAACTGCCGGATGAGTTGATTATTGTTGATGACCTCAGTACCGATAACAGCCTGTCGGTTGTTCGCAGTTTTTTGCAGGAAAATGAAGCTGCTTTTGGTCATTGCAGCATTCAGTTAATTGAGCTAAGCGAAAACAAAGGTCCTGGAAATGCGCGTAATGTTGGCTTTGCGGCATCAAGTGCCGAGCTGATTAGTTTTCTGGATGCTGATGATGAATATCATCCGCGCCTGTTGCAGCTCGCAGCCGATGCATTTAGCAGCCATCAGCTCGATTTTATGGTGCTCAATATTGTTTTTATGCCTGGTGGTGAAATATACCCTGAATTGGAGCTATTAAAAAAATATCTCAAACCTATCGCCAGTGATCTATATCTGATTAATAACCCTTTACTTGCTGTTAGCTCACCTCATTTTATTATGGGAGTTGGCAGTAATGTAATTACTAAGAGAAAATGGATCGCCGCCTACCAATACAGTACTGAAGCGCATTTAAACGAAGGGATTGATTTTTGGTACCGGGTATTAAAAGGGATATTAAGCCATGTACCTGGTAAAATTGCTTTGCAAACAGGTGGCTACCTTTATGTTAACGAAGTGCCAGGTAGCTTATCTCGTAAAAAATATAGCCATTTTCTGCAAATTGAAGTGCCGCCGGTAATATCGCGCTATAGAAGAAGTGAAGATAAGCATGACCGGCTGTTAATGGGTATGATTGGCAGGCGCTGGTATAAACATGCCTTGCAAAATTTACCAACTCATACACAGAAAATACGTTTTGTATGGCATTACCGTAATTTTATTCCACAATACCTTAGTTATCTACTGCTCAAAAGGTAAAAAGTAAATATGATTGATACTGTTCTCAATACCTACTATCAGATTGTACGTGAGTCTGATCTTTTTAAAAACTATTATTCCCCTTATCCGGATTATATTGAAGCTCCACTGGTAGGCAAAAAAGAACTGATAGACCAGTTAAAGCATAATTTTGATTTGCATGCTCAAAAGGAAGGAGTTTATCTGGTGCGCTCAGGTGGCTCTACCCAAAAACCATTGGTATTTCCGGTTGATATTGCAGAAAACCTGGAACAGCGTGCAGTGCTGGCTACTGCCTTAAAGCAGGCAGGTATATTTGTGCCCAAAACAATTGCACTCAATATGTTTGGCTATATGGATATGTATCGTACAGCCGCCATTATGGACGATCTGCTTGAGCGATGCCAAGCCACTACACTGGTGGCGGGCGCAAGTTTGCCTTACCAGGATGCTTACCATATGGCGCAGAATTTTAGCCCTGATTTGTTGTTGGGTACACCATCCAAGTTGTTTCTTTTTGCCCAGTACCTTAAAAAGCACCAGCTCCGTTTATCGATAAATAACCTTTTGTTTGGAGGAGAATTTTTGCCGCCATCACACCTGCAGATTTTTAAAGAAATATTTGGAACCAGGCAGTTGTACTCATTATATGGGGCAGCAGAAACAGGAATATGGGCCTGGTGCGATTATAATCAATCGATACCATTATTTAGGGTAATTGAAGGTTTAATAATAGAAGTAAACCAGCCCGATGCACAAGGATACGGGATTTTGCTTGTGAGCAACCTGTTTCGTAAGCGGTTTCCGATTTTTAGATATAATACTGGCGATATAGGGCGATGGGTTGAAATTGAGGGCCAATCTTATTTGGAGCTTAAGGGGAGAGCGGCTAAATCTTTTATGTTTAACGAGTGTAATTATGAACTCGACGATTTCGCTGTGGTTTTGGCCGGTTTAGAGCGGTATCAGATACAGATTATCCCGGAGGAAGGGCATACCACGATCAAGTTTCTGCTGGTAATAGCGCTAAGCAAGGCGGAAGAAGAAAATTTCATTGATCAGAAAAAACGACAACTTTACGCGGTATTTGGTTATCAGGTAAAAGGCCTGGTCGTTTTAGTAGGTGCAGATCTTCAGCTTTATACCGATGAAACAACAGGTAAAACACCTTTAATTATCGACTATAGAAATCATAGCTAAAAATCGCTAACTTAAATTTGCGAAAATTTACACTTTTAAAGTAAGCGACCTGGAATCGATTTACTGGTGGTTATGAGTTATAATACTAAAATTAGTTTCTGCTAAGCGGATAACACAATAAAAATGACTTCGGTCATTTTATTTCTCAGCTGTTAATATGAAATTTGTTTACAGGCACTCAAGCTAGTTTGCATGTGAATGAGGGGCTGAAGCAAAGCAGTTATTTGTTTCAGGATAAAATGATATCAATTAAAAAGCAATATTATGTTAGGAGATTTAAATAAGGGGGAAATGATTTCTCTGCTCGAAAGCCAGGTAACAGGCAGGTTAGGCTGTCATAGCGACGGGGAAACTTATGTTGTGCCTATCAACTACGTTTACCGCAACAATGCCATTTACGCCCATTCGGGGCCAGGAAAAAAGATAGATATGTTGCGTCGTAATCCACAGGTGTGTTTTCAGGTTGATCAGATCAAAGATATTTTTAGCTGGAAGAGTGTGGTGTTATGGGGGACTTTTGAAGAGCTGAACGGAGAGGAGAGACAACAGGCTATGCAGGGGATTATACACCGCATTATGCCGCTAACTTACCGCCCCTCGCAGGAATCTTCACATGGAATTAGTAGTGACGTGCATCAGGAGATCATTGTATATAAGATCAGTATTAAAGAAGGCACAGGTAGGTTTGAAGAACACGACGAACTGTAGTGAATATTCTTTTCGGTCGGTCATATACTTTTGGTGAAATTACAAGAGATTTGCCAAAAGTATAACTACATCTGATTAATAGACCTGCCTTTCGGGTGCTTGTAGGATAGGTATTCGGGCTATTATATTAAACCTTATTTTAAGAATTGATTCGGTAAAACTCCCAAACCAGATTTTGAATTTCAAAACAATGTGTTGAATGCAAATGCATTAACTAACCTGGGGCCTTTTGTAGTGGGATATCCCGGGTTTAATACGATGATAATCGGTAAAAAAAAATGACGGTTTTTAGGAAAACAACATTCTATTTAATTAGATTTGAAATGTATCCTAAAAAATACTACCCTTTTAATAGGGGAATGTTAAATCCCACAATCAATGACCCGGTTTGTCCTATTCTTTGTTATTATTCTTTTTTCTATTAATGTTGCTAAAGCCCAGGAGAGCTTTATTGGCGATATCAACTACCAGTTATTGGAAAAATATGTTGATCTGGCCCTGAAGAATTATCCGAAGCGAAAAATGTATAAAGCCAGCGAACTCAGCGCAAAGGCAAAAATAGGTGTTGCCAAAGCAACCTATCTCGATGCATTTACAGCATCCTATAACTACAGTCCCAATAATGCGGCCAGATACAATACCACTAATCCTTATACCCTAAACGGGATACAGTTCGGGATCTATTTTAATATTGGTATTTTATTCAGAACACCAGCGCTGGTACGGCAGGCTAAAGAGGAGCACAACGAGAAATTTTATCAGGCTCAGGAATACGATATCCTGCTAAAGTCTGAAGTTAAAAAAACGTATTTTGAATACCTTCGGGAAGTTGCAGATCTGCGGGTTAAAGCACAAACCTATATCGACAACAAAGCGGCTAGCGACGGCCTTCGGTATAAATTCGAAAAGGGAGAGGCGAGTTTAGACGATTATACCAAAGCCAAAACCTTAACCTCCTATGCTAACTCTGAAAGACTACTTGCAGAGCTTAATCTTTTAAAAGCAAAAGAAGAGCTGGAAGCTCTGATTGGCGAAGAATTGAAAAACGTGAAATAAGACAAAATGAATATACAGAAATCCTTAGATACAGTAAACAGATATAGGTGGATTATCATCACTATATTCATTTTGACAATCATTGCAGGTTTTTTCGTGCTAAGAAACCTTCCAAAAGATTATAAATCGGAAGCAAAACTTTCAACCGGTTTGCTTGATCCATCAAGGCAGTTAGCGCCCGACCGCGCCAGTTATACAGGACCTGATATTATAATCAAGCTTAATCAGCAGTTTTCTACCATCATGGACATCATGAGGATGCCCAAAAATATCAGCCTGCTTTCTTACCGGTTGATTTTGCATGATCTTAAAGATCAAAAAGGTACGTTCAAGCCATGGAGTGCTGAGGTGAAGGTTTTAACTGATGCACAAAGGCAGGAAGCTATTGGCCTTTTTGAAGAACGATTAGGCAAAAAACAAGTACTCACTCCGCTGGATAACGGTAAGATTAAACTCTATCAGATCGTTACTTCAATGGGCTATGATGAGAAGAGCCTCAACAAAAAACTGGATATTAACCACGAACAGAACAGCGATTTTATTTCGGTGGCTTTTACTTCCAACAATACCCTGCTTTCGGTTTTTGTTGTAAATACCCTCTCAAATGATTTTATTAATAATTACAGTTTGGAGCAGATCTTGAATAAGAACACAGCTATTGTGGTTTTGGATTCGCTGTTGAAAAAGAAAGAGGCTGTAATGAATAACAGGATAAAGCAGGTTAAGGACTATAAGATCCGCAACGGCGTGCTCAACCTGGATAAACAGTCGCAGATTGTTTATCAGCAGATTACCGATAATGAGAACAAGAGAAACCAGGCCCTGATCGATAAACAGGCTGCGCAGGCTGCATTAAAAAGTGTTAATGAAAAATTGGCAAGCAGAACTAGCGATAAGTACCTTGGAGCCGAAGTGATTGAGGATAACAGGGCCATTATCAGCATAAAAAATAAAATTCTGGCAGCAGAAGATAACTATTTGCGCAATGGGTATAAACCGGCTGATAAAAAAATAGTAGATTCATTACAACTCTTGTTGAGTGCCAGACTGATCCGATCAAACGACCAATACGTAAGCGATCCGCTTATTGCTAAACAAAGTCTGGTTCAGCGTCGTATTTCGCTGGGGGTAGAGATTGAAAAAGCGACAGCGGGGATAGGTGACATTGATAGGGAACTTGCCAAACTGAATGCAAAATTTACCGGAATGGTTCCTTTTGATGCGGGGGTTCAAAATTATGAACAAAAAGCCGATGTAGCGACGAGGGAATACCTGGAAATACTGGCGCGGTATAACCAAACGAGCCTGGATAAGAATATTGGGTTGCGCCTGCAATTGGTACAAGAAGGGATCCCAACACTTCCCGAATCATCAAAAAAACTGATATATATGGCCATGAGCGCTATTGCCAGTTTAGCAATCTGTTTTTGTACGCTGTTTTTGATATCTGTTTTAGATCGTTCGGTTAATAATGGAGCAGAACTAAAATCGGCCTTAATTGCAAAGGTTATCAGTGAGTTGGATTACATCAGACCTGATAACGATAATATAGCTAAAATATGGGGAACTCCGCATGCAGAAAGCGAGTACACGGTATTTAAGAACCAGCTGAGGACGCTACGTTTTGAGCTCGATAATATGCTTTTTAGTAACAGTCAAAAAGTACTGGGGATAACAGGTGTCGGTTCGGCGTCTGCCCAGGCATTTACAGTATTAAATTTAGCATACGCATTTGCGCAGATGAATAAAAAAGTTTTATTGATTGGAAATCAGGAATTTATTCCGGCGCTGCAAAAGCTGAAAATACCTGCAGATCAGCCAATAAGAGCAGTACTGCAGGGAGCTGATATTAATGAAAACAAGCCTTTTGCTTTCATCAATAATGACCTAGATGGACAGTCGCTACTCGAAATAAGAGACAGGGAAGCTCTTTCTGGAATTTTTGGTTCGATCAGCAGTCGTTTCGATTTAACCATTGTTGCACTTGATCCTCTGACCGATGGTGCTGAGAACCGGGAATGGATCTCTTTTATAGCACTATACACCGCAATATTTGTAGCCGGATCAGCATTACATGATAAACAGAAAGCGGCACTTGCCCCGTTAAATGCTGATGAAAAGTTTGCTGGCTGGATTGTTAGCGGGGTAAAACAAAAATAAGCAGCTACTATGCTTAAAAAGTTAAATGAGTACATTTTTGACCATAAAAAAAAGATTATATTTTTTATCGTCTCCCTGTGCCTTTCAGTTCTGGTGGTAGCTTCTACCTATTCATTTGGGATTTTGGGACCATTGCTGGTATTGGCTATCGCCGCATTAGGCACTTTCATAGTTGCCCTATTTCGCAATCCCCGCACAGGATTTTGGGTATATTTAACCTATTGCTTTATCCTGGGTTTTTTGGTAAAGTCGTTTTTAAATATTCCGGTTGGTCTTGCCCTCGACGGGATATTGGTACTTACCTGGGCCAGCATGCTGGTTAATATGAAGAAATTCGATTGGGATAAACTGAAAAATGAGCATGTTGTAATTGCGCTTATTTGGTTTGTTATTAGCTTTTTACAGGTCTTAAATCCGAATGGTGGCAGCCTCGCAGCCTGGTTTAACGAATTGAGGTTTGCAGCGTTGAGCTGGCTGCTAATAGCACCCTTTGTATTTTTGTTATTTAACAGAATGGTTGATCTGAACAGGTTTATCATCTCAGTCTTAGGGCTTTCGCTTGTTGCTACGCTATATGGAATGAAACAGCTTTATCTGGGCGTTTCCCCGGGCGAACAGACCTGGTTAAACGCTGGTAATTCAGGTACACATATTATCAACGGCAAACTCCGCGTATTTTCCATGTATTCGGATGCGGGACAGTTTGGTGCCTCTCAGGCAATTATGGCCGTAGTTGCATTAACGTTGGCCGCCGGACCTTTCAGTTTTACAAAAAAAGTAATTTTTGCCCTCTTTGGGGTTGCTTTTCTTTATGGCATGGCTATATCGGGTACCAGAGGTGCTTTATTTGCACTTGCTGCCGGGCTTTTTTCAGCCCTTTTTTTAAGCAGGAGTTTTAAGGTGTTAATTGTTGGGGTAGTTTGTTGTGCTGCGGGTTTTGGCGTGTTAAAGTATACCACTATTGGCGATCATATTTTTCAGGTTAACCGCTTAAGGAGTGCATTGAACCCGAAGGATGCTTCATTGGCCGTTAGGCTGGATAATCAACATAAACTAAAGAGCCTGCTCGAAGATTTGCCCTTTGGCGCAGGTCTTGGTATGAGCGGTATGAACGGAACGACCTACAATGCCGATAAGCCCATAGCCAATATACCACCCGATAGTTATTGGGTAAAAGTGTGGGTAATGTACGGTGTAGTAGGATTGCTTATCTGGTTTGCCCTTACCAGTTATATTATTGGCAAGTGTGGTGGGATTGCCTGGAAAATCCGCGATCCAAAGTTAAGAGTGAAAATGATTGCCCTTACCGCAGGTACTGTGGCCTGTTTTATCTGCAGTTATGGCAATGAGGTAATGAACGGAATGCCCTCATCAGTAATTTTGTTTATGTCGTGGTCATTTATCTTTATAGCGCCGGGGCTTGATGAACAGCAAATGCAACTAAAATCGGATGGAACTGATATATAAAACTATACACCTGCTGTTGTGGATTCTGGCTGCTTATCTGTCATTTAATTGCCTCTACCTGGCATTTTTTGCATTCGCAGGGCTTTTTCCTTTGCCGGGCACACAAAAACATGCTACTGACTATAAAAAAATAGCAGTGCTGTTTCCAACCTATCATGCCGATGAGGTAATAATAGAAAGCGCCAGGGCAGCACTTGCACATGATTATGAAGGGGAATTTGAAATTGTAGCGATAGCCGACGGATTAATGCCCGAAACGATTGAGCAGCTCAAAGCAATGGGAGTTGAGGTAATTGAGGTGTTTTTTGAGAAAAGCACCAAAGGTAAAGCCCTGCTGTATGCCATTGAAAAGCTTAAAAACCGCGGATTTGATATCGCTGTAGTGCTTGATGTTGATAATTTAATGGGGCCAGCATGCTTGCAGGCTATAAATAGTTCGTTTCATCAAGGGGCTAAAGTTGTTCAGTTGCACCGTACAGCGAAAAACCTAAATACCAGTTTTGCTTTTCTGGATGCCTGCAACGAAGAGGTGAATAATCACATATATCGAAAGGGCCAAGCAGTGTTGGGACTTTCACCTGCGCTTATCGGATCGGGAATGGCCTTTGATTACAGCTATTTTTATACGCTTTTAAAAAATGTAGGTGATACCGTTGGTGAAGATAAAAAAATGGACTTCCTTATTGCCAGCGACAAGGTAAAAGTTAGCTATTTGAATGATATTTTTGTTTACGACGAAAAAGTGAGCAGTGCCAGTGTATTTACCACCCAGAGAACCAGGTGGATTGCTTCGCAGATTGAGTTTTTGCGAACATATACCATGGTAGGTATTAGGGAGCTGTTTAAAGGCAATGTAGAATTCTTTAATAAAACGGTACAAACTATGTTAATGCCACGCATATTATTGCTGGGATTATTGTTTATCATGGCGTTTCAATCTTTTTTTAACCCTTTGGGGCCGGGAAAAGGATTATGGCTAACTTTATTCATGAGTATATGCTTAACCCTGCTGATTTCAGTCCCGGGACGTTTTTACAGGGATAAGAGGCTTTATCTTGCCATCTGGCAGATACCAAGGGCAATGATTGGAATGGTTATCGCGCTGTTTAGCATCGGTAAGGTTAAAAAATCAAATTTAGCTACGCCTCATCAAAATACAGGTACAGGGGGAAATAAAACTTAAGTTATGCCGATATTATTACTGATTATTACCGGTGCAATTGCTGGCATTTTCGGATTTATTAAAGGAATAAAAACACCAAAACCATAATTCAATGGCTATTTTAAATAACAGGGACATTATCATTGTGGGGCAACAACCCTGGGATATTCCCATTGGTAGCAATTGTAAGGATTTGGCGCTCGAGTTTAGTAAAAACAACCGCGTATTATATGTTAATGCACCATTAGATCGAAAAACGAGCTTGTTGCAGCGCAATACAGAAGGCGTAAAAAAAAGACTACGTGTTATTGCCGGCAGGGAAGAAGCTTTAACTGAAGTATCAGCCAATCTGTGGATTTATAATCCCCAGGTTATCATAGAATCAGTAAACTGGATCAGGTTCAAAGGCCTGTTCAGATGGTTAAATAAAATCAACAATGCCCGGTTTGCCAAATCAATCCGCGATGCTGCTGAACACTTGGGCCTTAAAAATTTCGTCCTGTTTAACGATAACGATATTTTTCGAAGCTTTCATTTAAAAGAGCTTTTGAAGCCTGCTGTAAGCGTTTATTATTCAAGAGATAATGTTGTAGCCACACCGTACTGGATGCGGCATGGTACTTACATGGAACCCGAATTGATTGCAAAAAGTGACCTTTGCGTAGCCAATTCGGTTTATCTGGCAAGCTATTGCAGAAAATATAATCCGAATTCTTTTTACGTTGGGCAGGGTTGCGATTTGGCGCTTTTCAGTAATGGCGAGGCACTCGAGATACCCTCAGATCTTTCTGCTATCAAAAAGCCGGTTTTAGGCTATGTTGGGGCATTGTTATCGATAAGGCTAGATGAAAAGATACTATTGCATTTGGCAAAAGAAAGGCCTGACTGGAATATGGTATTGGTAGGGCCACAGGATGAAGATTTTAGTAGGAGCGAGCTCCATAAGCTAAGCAATGTGTTTTTTCTGGGACCTAAAAAGCCCGAAACGCTGGCTGCATATATCAAGGGCTTCGATGTTTGCCTCAACCCTCAGGTAATCAATCCGCTTACCATCGGTAATTACCCACGTAAAATTGATGAGTATCTGGCCATGGGTAAACCTACATTGGCTACCAGAACTGAAGCGATGGATATCTTTGCTGATCATGTTTACCTGGCATCGACGAAGGATGAATACCTGCAGCTAGCCGAAAAAGCGTTAGCGGAGGATAGTCCGGCACTGGAGCGCGAGCGGATTAACTTTGCCGGCACGCATACCTGGGAGGCCAATGCCAGGGATATCTATAAGGCCATAAATGCTGTTGAAGGTGGTTTGCTGAAATCCAGAGATGCATAATATTGAATCTGCTCACATTGTTCATTAAAATTTTAAATATTTACGTCAGATATGCCATTGACCTCAATTATCACCGTTAATTTCCATCAAACGGCAGTAACTATTGCTTTACTGCAGTCTATCAGCAGGTCATACCATGCAGCAAATGTTGAAGTTATACTGGTGGATAATGGTGCAGATCAAGATCAGTCGGATATATTTACACCCTATTTTAAAAATATCCAATACATCCGTTCGGTAGAAAACCTCGGTTTCGCAGGCGGAAATAACCTGGGGATCAGGCAAGCCAAGGGTGATTATATCCTGCTGTTGAACAACGATACCGAAATACCGGCAGGTTGTCTGGAAACGATGCAAACCGAACTGGAGGCCAATGAGAAAATAGGACTGCTATCGCCCTTATTGCTTTATTTCGATCAGCAGGATTTGGTTCAGTACGCTGGTTTTACGCCCTTAAATTATGTCACAGGAAGAAATGCCTATATTGGCCAGTTTGAACGTAACCATGGGCAGTTCGGTCAAAGCTATAGCACGGCGTTTTGCCATGGGGCAGCTGTGATGTGCCGCAGAGAAGATCTGTTGAATGCCGGGTTAATGGATGAAAATTATTTTCTCTATTATGAAGAACTCGACTGGTGCGAGAAATTCAAACGGATAGACAAAGAGATCTGGTTTACCGGAAAAACCCATGTTTACCATAAGGAATCTGTTAGTGTGGGAAAGGAAAGCCCACTTAAGGTATATTTTATGACCAGGAACAGGATGCTGTTTATCAGAAAAAATACTGGCTGGATTACTACTTTGCTGTTCTCAATGTATTTTTGTCTTATCGCCTGTCCAAAAGCAGTGTTGGCTTATCTTGCCAGGGGGAGGTGGGATTTAGCGAAACAGGTGCTCAGTGGGCTTTGGTGGAATTTTACACATAAAAAGCATAGCAAAAACCTGGGACTGGCATTACCCGGTAAAAGCTCATCTTAATCTTTTCAGGCTGGCAGAAACAGCATATCTCCCAAGTAGGATTGCCGATCTGAGAAAACCTATGCCTTCGCTTTCCCTGAATATTTTCCAGGTATAACCAATTGCTTTGAGTTTGTTCGATGAAACCGAATTTTGTCTTACCCGGTAATAGGCGAGAGGTTGGTTAATGCCATAGCCCTGACCACACTGTTTTAGCAGTTTGAGTAAAAAGATCCAGTCTTCGTGGCCTGCCCGGCTAAACTTTAAGTCGCCAATAGCACTTTTTAACATCATAGAAGTCGAAAATATAACCACATTGTGCGCGAGCAACGCGTTATAATCTACCGTATGGGGAACCGGAACCTGACCTGAAATTACTTTACCCTGTTCGTTAATGCGCTTGTAGGCACAGAATGTAAGGGGCAGGAGTTCCTTTTCCATGTAGCTTACCTGACGACTAAGTTTATCTTTAAGCCAGATATCATCACTATCCAAAAACGTAATGTATTTGCCTTTCGCTTCTGCCATACCTATATTTCGTGCATTCGAAACTCCTCCGTTCTCTTTTAGGGCTATCAGCCGGATACCATTGTGCCTGTTGGCAAACGCTTCAACGATCTGGCAGGTATCATCACTTGAGCGGTCATCTACAACAATTAATTCCCAGTTAGTATAGCTCTGCGAAATTACTGCATCGAGTGTTTCCGTTATAAAGGCAGCTGAATTATAGCAGGGGGTAACAATTGATACAAGTGGCTCCAATCTCTTTAGGTTATGTCTTTTCGTTTGACAAAATAGCTAAAATTTTGTGATAATGCGTTTGGGCACCGATGATATTCAAATAAAACCATTACTTTAGGGCTGCTATTGATATGGATAGAAGACGTTTTGTTGTTAACCTGGTCTCCAATTTTTTTAGTGCACTTTCGGGTGTAGGGATTTCCTTCTTTCTTACGCCTTATATCGTGGCACACCTGGGTAAAGAGGCTTATGGTTTCTTCCCGCTCTCCAATAACTTTGTGATGTACGCTGGGATTATCACCACTGCCTTAAACTCCATGTCGAGCCGGTATATCACCATCAGCCTCGAGAAAAAAGATATCAAAGAAGTGAATGTTTATTTCAATTCCATCTTGTTTGGCAACATGCTGATATCGCTCGGTTTCATTATATTGAGCGCGTTATTTTGTCTGTTTATTAACAATATACTCGATATTCCGCCTGGCCTTTTTGATGATGTGCGCTTACTGTTTGTATTTATTTTCTTCAGCCTGGTGATTAATGTCTCTTCAGCTGTTTTTTCGGTTGCGGCATTTGCCGTCAACAGATTCGATAAGCTTGCCTATATCAATATTATATCCAACGTGGTGAAACTTGGCGCAGTTGCATTCCTGTTTTATCTTTTTAAGCCTAAAATTTATTTTCTGGGACTGGTAACGGTGTTAACAGCAATTTACATGTGTTTTGCAAATTACAGGCTTACCAAAAGGCTTCTCCCTGAAGTGGTGATTGACAGATCATTTTTCTCGTGGGGTGCACTTTCGCTGATTGCAGGTTTCGGCATGTGGAATTCTATAATTGCCTTGTCGAACGTAATCAATACCCAATTAGATTTATTAATTGCAAACCACTTTTTTGGTGCTTCAGGTATGGGGTTTCTTTCGTTAACCAAGTTTATACCCAATGCAATTTATATCCTGCTGGGAATTGTTGTGCCCATATTTCTACCCGAAATGCTAAAAGCCTATGCTCAGGAAGATATGGGGAAACTAAAAAGTACACTTAACTTGTCGTTTAAGGCTATTTTTATAGTTGTACTATTGCCCCTGGCTGTGTTTTTTGTTTATGGCGGCGACTTTTTTAGGCTATGGCTGCCTACCCAGGATTCCAGTGCACTTCACCTCCTTTCTGTGATAACTTTGTTACCCTTCATTGTTCATGGCACGGTAGAAACGGTGCATCATGTTTTTATCATCACCAATAAACTGAGGATTGCATCCATCTGGGGCATTTTTATTGCCGTGCTGAATTTTGTACTGGTAATATTACTTTGTCTGTACAGCAACCTTGGTATATATGCCATTCCGGTTGCGGCAGCAATAAGCGGAGTGTTTAGTCACCTTACTTTCACGCCCATTTATGCCGCACATTGCCTGAAAGAGAAAAGGAGTTACTTCTTTTTTAAGATTGTGAGGGGATTAGCGGGCTTTACATTGCTGATTGCAATAACTTATGGTTGGAGAAGTATGGGTTTGATTACGGTTACATCGTGGCTTACCTTTATCCTGAATTGCCTGCTAATCGGGCTCATTTTGCTTGTAATTACCTTGTTTATGCAGTTTGATCGGGCTACACTAGCAGAAGGTTATAAGAAGATCCTAAATAAAGTGAAGTTATGATACCTAAAATAATCCACTACTGCTGGTTTGGTAAAGGAGAGAAGCCCGAGCTTGTGTCCAATTGTTTGGCATCGTGGAAAAAATACCTTCCCGATTATCGCATTGTAGAGTGGAATGAGGAGAATTTTGATGTAAATAGTTACCAGTATAGTGCAGAGGCTTACCGCGAGCGTAAATTTGCTTTTGTTTCAGATATTTGTCGCTTATATGCCCTGAAAAATATGGGGGGCATTTACTTCGATACAGATGTTGAGTTTTTAAAGCCGTTGGATGATAGTATGCTTGGCAATACAGCCTTTACAGGGTTTGAAGATAACCTTTTGCTTTCATCAGCAATTATGGGAAGCACGAAGGATAGCAGCTGGGTAAATGATTTATTGGCTTATTATGACAACAGGAGTTTTTATCTGCAAAATGGAAAGCCAGATACCATGCCGAATACCGAAAGCATAACAGCGTTTATGAAAGCAGAAAAGGGATTGCAGTTAAATAACACTTTTCAGCAGCTTGATGGTTATTGTACTATTTATCCCAGTGAGTTTTTTAGTCCCAAAAGCTGGAAAACCCTGAAGCTAAAAATTACAGCAAATACCTATTGTATTCATCATTTTGCAGCCTCGTGGATTTCCGGTTCGGATTATAGCCTAATCGGTAAACTATCCAACCGCCTGTTTGGGAAAAGGGTATCTGATTCGCTGTCCAAAATATATAGAAAGCTCCGGGGGCGCTGAAATCCCCAAAGGCTTGTTTTATTTCCTCAATCTATCCTTGCCAAAGCTGGTTTATTGGCTGTTTCTGATGGCAATTTCTTCACTGAGTTCTGTCATCACCTGGTTAAGCACATCGTTTACCTCAGCAATCATTTTGGCTAATTTAGGAGCAGAGGTATTACCCTCGTTCACTGCTTCAATTTCCCTTATAGTACGCTGAAGTGGTGAAATGGCCAGATGATCGATGGTAGACTTGAGTTTGTGGGCCAGTTTAGATAACTGTTCATGGTCACCATCGGCGCTGGCCTGATTGAGTTGCTTTAAAGTATCGGGTATCTGCCCGCAAAACATTTCGATCATTTTGGTCACAAAATCCTCGCGTCCCTTACTAATTACACGTAGCCCGTCTAAGCTGTACAATGGTAAGTCAATATCAGGAGCAACAACAGGGTTTGCAGTTTTTTGAATCCAGTTATCGATCACGCCAATCAGCAGCTCTTCATTTATAGGTTTGGTAATGTAGTCGTTCATTCCGGCGGCCAAACATTTCTCCCTTTCACCTTCAATGGCCGAGGCGGTCAGTGCAATGATTATTCCGGTATAGCCACGCGCCCTTAGGGCTTTGGTTGTATCATAGCCATTAAGTACAGGCATCTGTATATCCATTAAAATGATATCATAGGGCTCTTCGTTCAGCATGTCAAGGGCTATTTCGCCATTTTCGGCAATCATTACCTGTGGACCATAGCCCAGTAAAACGGTGCTAGCCACCAGCCTGTTCATTTCGTTGTCATCTACAATCAGGATTTTACGTCCTGCAAATAAATCTTCATTGTGCGTTACCTTTGTTTCTGTAGGTACATCGGTGGTTTTACCCTTTTCGAGTTTGATAACAAAGGAAATTTCTGAGCCCTGACCTTTCTGGCTTTTTACATTGAAATAACCGCCCATTTGTGCAACCAGCTTTTGCGAAATGCTCATGCCCAAACCTGTGCCGCCGTATTTGCGTGTTACAGATTCATATTCCTGACTAAAGTTATCGAACAGTCGACTTAAAAATTCAGGATCCATTCCAATCCCGGTATCTTTCACCAAAACTTCAATTTCCTGGTAAGTGTCGCTATCTTCTCTTACAATCGCAGTTAACAGCACTGAACCTTTTTCGGTAAATTTAATGGCATTGGTCATTAAGTTCAATACCACCTGAGTTATCCGGTAAGGGTCGCCAATTAGTACCGACGATATTTCGATATCTATTGGCGCAAGGTAATTGATTTCCAGTCCGCGTTTTATAGCCTTGTGGGTAACCACCTGCATTACCTCACTAAATACCATTGGTAAGCTAAAACCAATGTGCTCCAGGTTGAGTTTTCCTGCATCAATTTTAGAGAGGTCTAAAATATCATCAATAATGACTAAAAGGCTTTTTGAAGCCATTTGTACAGTTTGGATATAGTAATCCTGTTCTTCAGTTAGCGTGGTTTTAGAAAGCAGGTTGGCCATGCTGATAATGGCATTCATCGGGGTTCTGATTTCGTGGCTCATATTGGCCAGAAACATGGCCTTAATAGCGGCTGTGCGTTCTGCATCTTTTTTCGCCGTAATCAGTTCCTGCTCAAAACTTTTGTGCTCACTTACATCAAAACAGATGCTTGCCCAGCCAATATTTTCGTCCCTTTCGTTGTAATTTATAGCACGGCCAGCCAACCATAACTTTTTATTGCCCTCTGCATCAATAAATACAATCTCATGTAATTCAGCATCTGTTTCTTCCAATTCCTCACCGGTATAATCCTTAGAGAAAAAATCGTTGCTAAAAAATACATCAGGCATTTGGTGGTGCATTCCGGCCAGATCATAGCCAGACATGGTACAGAACCGCTTATTGGCATACCTTATCCTGCCTTCAGAGTCCATCTCTATAAAACCAAAACCCATATTTCCGAGAATCCTGTCGAAATGGTGGATATTTGGCAATGATAGCGTATTTGCCGTGGTATTGTTTTTCCCATTTATCTCGCCAGCATCATTTTGGTTATAGCTTTCGCCAGCAAAAAATAACAGTTGCTGGCCTGCAGACTTTTCCCAGCTGCCTTTTATTTTACCTCCTGTGTGTCTGAGGCTGGTGAAGAGGGATTCGCCGATACGAGGTAGCCCCATGTCATTCGATCCCGGAAATTCAAAATAATCAAACAGGTTTCCATTCTGGCAATCTGCGCAAATATCTTTCAGTTTGTCGCCAATATGTAGTATCTTCATATCGCTATCCACCAGGATAAAATAAGGGAAAAGCCTGCTCAATTGAGCGGGATCAAGGGATAAGGAAAAGCTGTTCATCAAGATAGATTTTATAACTGGCTAAATTTATAAAAAAATAATCCGCTAATACAGAACCCGAACGAATTTCGTATCCAAAAGCCCGATTCTTGTGGTTAATAACCCGGCTACGCCATGGTAAGGCTATCCGTACAGGAGTTAACTGCTTTCTGATACAGGAATTTTATTCGCTTTTATAAGATATATTGCTCGTTCACAGCGTGTTATTTATTCTTTCAACGTTAGGGAAAATAATAGGGATTAATGTGATTTTTTTTTATAATTGTACAACGACATTGATATCATCAAATACAGACTACTGTTATTTAAATTTCAGTTTTTAGTTTTGAATGTAAAACTGGCAATAGTGATAGTAGAGAAAACCGTTTTCGTCTAGAATTGTTTAACTACTTGTCTTTTCTAAACCGATTTTATTGAAAATCAATCCGTTGCAATAAGTCCCTATCATGACCCAAACCAACAACCCCAAAACTCGTTTACTCCTTGTTGAGGATGACGAGTTTATGCAAGCAATACTTGAGGAGATCCTCACAGCCAACTACCAGATAGATATAAGACCCGACGGATTGAGTGCATTAACTTTTTTGCAAAGTGGAAATATTCCCGACCTGATTATATCCGACCTGAATACGCCGAATATGAATGGGCTGGAATTAATTGAACAGCTAAAAGTGAGTGATTTTTTTCATTCGCTACCGATTATGATCCTATCGGGTGAGGAAAGTTCCGATAAACGGATTAAGTGTCTTGATGCAGGGGCAGATGACTTTGTAATTAAGCCTTTTAATCCGGCTGAGCTTGAAGCGAGGATAAAAATGGTATTAAGACGCGCAGGTAAAAATCTTTCGTAATGGAGAATGTTGGAAGGCCCGATCTGACAAATAAACCAATCATTGCCCTGGTGGGGGTTGAAACTGATTTTTCGCACGTTGATTTCGATGCCTGTAATTTTGGCGACATGCAAATCGCCCGTTTTGAAAATGGATTAAGGCTTGTACACGAATGGACAGAAAAGCAGCTCAATATTGCAGCTGTTATTTCCAATAGCGAAATTCTGTCGAACGGGGGGCTTTCTTAGCTCGAAACGCTAAAAAAAAGGCAGATGCCTGCAATCCCTTTTTTTCTAGTTGTAAGGTACTTTAATCCTAATTTGAGGATATTGGCCTTAACGGCTGGCGTTTCTGATGTTTTCAGATTGCCCATTGAAAAAGAACGCCTTGAAAAACGACTTGTATTCCTGGTCAATAACTGGGCTTCACTTAACCGTGAAGTAAAAATAGCCAGCAGGCCGGTTTATCATATTGGATTTGCCAAGCGACTGTTTGATGTGTTTTTTGCCGGATTAGCCCTGGTTTTACTGTTCCCTTTATTGTTACTGGTAGCCATTTCAATATGGATAGAATCTAAAGGACCTGTATTCTATTATTCATTAAGGAGTGGAACAGGGTTTAAAGTATTTCGTTTTTATAAATTCAGGTCAATGTATGTTAATGCTGACCAAAAAGTTAAAGACCTGAAACATTTGAATCAGTACGATGTTGATCAGGAAAAAAAAGAAGTACGCAAAGCAGATGTTGCACTCTGCAGCTCCTGTACAGCATTAGGGAAATGCCAATATCCGGTTTATGGAGATGGAGCCCAGTGGTGTGAGAAAGATGATGTGTATTTGAGCGCTCAAAAAAGCGGATCAGCGTTTTTTAAAATCGCTAACGATCCGAGGGTAACCCGGGTTGGTAATTTTATCCGCAATACGAGTATAGATGAGTTGCCGCAACTTTGGAACGTAATAAAGGGCGACATGAGTATAGTGGGCAACAGACCATTGCCTATTTATGAAGCCGAGAAACTAACTACAGACAAGTATGTGCTGAGGTTTGCTGCCCCGGCCGGAATAACGGGCTTATGGCAGGTCGAAAAACGCGGCAGGGGAGAAATGAGCGAGGAAGAAAGGCTAATACTCGATAATACCTATGCATTAAAACAAAGTTTCTGGAACGATATCAGGCTTATTTTAAAAACCATACCGGCACTATTTCAGAAGGAAAATGTATAACCGAAAAGCATTGCATGATGTGAACAGAAATGACGATCAACTATCCGATAGCAAAAAAGTTAAAATTGGCCTGTAAAAAGGAAATCGAATATAGTATACCTGCTATTTTTTTCTCATCTTTAAGCAGTAACCACCATTTATAAACCCTGGGGGCACTAGCACCCGCAAATGCGTTGGTACAGTTTGCCTCTGACTGGAAAAGTAGATTAGCTCAGCTGATTTACAGCCATTGAACAAAACATTATTGGAATGCAAGAAGATCTAACCGCACGTTTAAGGAAATCCTACAGTTATGAAATAATAGGGAAGGACAGGGAAAATGATTTTGATAGGATTACCGAGATGGCTGCTTTGATCTGTAATAGCAAAATTTCGCTGATTTCCTTTTCGGATGGCACTAAGCTATGGTGTAAAGCAGTTAAGGGCCTTAGTGTTAAAGAGCTGTCTGCTGTTTTGCCATTGAGCACCTATTCTTTGGCTTCGGCCGAGATTTTTATAACCGCAGATATGTTCAATGATGAACGTTTTAAGGAGCACCCAGAGATAGGTAGTGGAGAAAAAATAAGGTTTTACTCAGCTTACCCGCTAACAGATAATAATGGTGTCGTTCTGGGATCATTATCTGTGATGGATACGGTGCCCCAAAAAATCACAACAACCCAGCAAAAACTACTTTCGCTACTGGTCGAAGAAATCAGTTCCCTCATTCAGGAAAGGGTAAAAAAGGCTGAAGATAAAAACATAGGCCTACTCTTCGAACATTCCGACGATCTTATCTGTATCCTGGATAAAGATTTAAGATTTAAGCGGATGAACAGCAGCTTCAACACTAAACTGGGCTGGACAGAGCAGGATTTAAAACAGAAAACCTTGCTTGATATTGTTCCGGCAGATGGAATTGAGCAAGCCGGCAGAATCTGGGAAAATTTTAAAAACCATGCTCAGCAGGAAGACCCTACTCATCAGATAGCCATAAAGGATGGAGGATTTAGGATGATTGAGTGGACGGCCACAGCTGAAGAAAGGGATGGAGTTATATTCGCAATTGGTAGGGATGTAACTGCTGAGATGGAAAAGAACCATGCCTTAAGAGTAAGCGAACAGAAATTAAAGGCATTTTTTGAAAGTTCTCAGGGACTAATGTGTACACATGATATAGAAGGAAACCTGATCTCGTTAAATCCTGCCGGAGCCAGGTCGCTAGGCTACCGGAGGTCAGAATTAATTAAAAAAAGTCTTTTCGATATCATTCCAGCCGAAAGGCACCCAAATTTACGCCAGTACCTGCAAGATATAATTGAGCGGGGCCATTCAACGGGGTATATGATCATTAAGCGTAAATCGGGTGAGGAGCGCTTATGGCTTTATTCGAATATACTGCAAAAAGACCTTCAGGGCGAACCTTATATTGTTGGGAATGCGGTAGATATTACTGACCAGAAAAAACTGGAAGCCGATCTGATTCATATCAGAGATTTGCTCGAAGAAACCAGCGGTTTGGCAAGAATTGGCGGTTGGGAGCTGAACGTTAAGGATCAACAGCTCCATTGGTCAAAAATAACCCGCGAAATTCATGGCGTACCTGAGGACTTTATCCCCACAGTAGACAATGCTATTGCTTTTTATCAGCCTGGTCCAAACAGAGACAGGATATTGCACGCTATTGATGAATGCCTGCACGGCGGAAAGGAATACGATCAGGAACTTCAGATCACCGATTTTAATGGCTGTGATATCTGGGTAAGGGCTATTGGCAAAGCTGAAATGGTAAACGGTGTTCCCGTAAGGATATATGGTACCATGCAGGATATTGATGAACAGAAACGTGCACAACTTGCCGTTATAGAATCTAAAAAGCTGTTGGATGAAGTACTCTCAGCGGCTACCGGTGTGAGTATTATTGCAACCGATCTGGAGGGGATAATTACCGTATTTAATGAAGGCTCTGAACGGATGCTGGGATATACAGCCGAAGAAATGGTGGGAAAACAAACGCCCGTCATGTTCCACGATGAGCAGGAGGTTTCGGAGATTTGTGCCGATTTTAGCTCCGCTACTAACAATGAAGTAACCGGATTCGGTTTTTACGCACAGTGTGCAGATAGTCCTGAAAGGGAAAGGATTTTTACTTTTATTACAAAAGATGCTAAAAGGGTAAGGGTATCATTATCCATTACTTCTATAAAAGGCAATAACGGCAATACGATAGGGTATTTGGGAATATCTGTCGATATTACGCATAAAGAAGCAATCCAACAGGAGTTAGCACTGGAAAAAGCATTATTACTTGCTTTTATTGAGAATGCGCCAGCATCAGTAGCCATGGTTGATAATAATATGCAGTTTTTGATTGCGAGCCGGACATGGATAAAAGCTTACACCAGCATTGAAGGCAATATTAAAGGCTACTCTTATTACGAGGTATTTCCAGAATTGTCTCAGGAGCGAAAAGACGTACATCAGGAGGTTTTAAAAGGGAGAACGATCAAAAAAGATGAAGACATTTACATTGATCCGGTAAGTAACGACTCACAGCACATTGCCTGGGAGATGACCCCCTGGTACAAAGCCGATAAATCTATTGGCGGAATGATGATTTTTACGCACGATATCTCTGCAGCTGTGCAGCACCGCCAGGAACTGACCGCGGCGCGGTTGCGTGCTGATATTGCCAATTTTGCAAAATCCGAATTCCTGGCGAATATGAGCCATGAGATCCGAACGCCTCTTAATGGTGTAATCGGCTTTACCGATCTGGTATTGAAAACACAGCTAAATGGTACCCAGCAGCAGTACCTTAAAATTGTACATCAGTCGGCCAATGCCTTATTGGGAATTATTAACGACATACTTGATTTTTCAAAAATTGAGGCTGGCAAGTTTGAACTCGATGTAGACAGGTGCGATCTTTATGAACTAGCCTGGCAGGCAAGCGATATCACCAATTATCAGATTCACACTAAAAACCTGGAGATGCTGTTGAATCTTCACCCGGATTTGCCAAGGTTCATTTGGGCAGATGCCATACGCTTGAAACAGGTATTGATCAATTTGCTGGGAAACGCCGCAAAATTTACAAAAGAAGGTGAAATTGAGCTTAAAATAGAATCGCTGAAAAGCGAAGATAATAACCATTGGTTCAGGTTCTCCGTGCGCGATACCGGTATTGGAATTGCAAAGACCAAACAGGCGAAAATCTTCGAGGCTTTTTCACAGGAAGATTCATCAACTACAAAGAAATACGGGGGCACAGGTCTGGGCTTAACCATCTCTAATAAGCTATTAAATATGATGGATAGCCGACTTAATCTGGAGAGCGAGCCGGGTGTGGGAAGTACCTTCTATTTCGATGTAAACCTACGCGCAGAACAAGGTGGCCTGATTGAATGGATGGGTATGGAGAGTATCAGTAAGGTGCTGATTGTTGATGATAACGATAACAACAGGGATATATTAACAGATATGCTCGCCCTGAAAAATATCGAATCCGATCATGCTAAAAATGGTTTTGAGGCACTTCAATTGCTGGCAGCAGGCGAAACTTACGATGCTGTATTGCTCGACTACCACATGCAGTATATGGATGGACTGGAAACTGCAGCCAAAATCAGGGAAAACTTCTCTTCAGATGCTGGAGAGATTCCGCTGATCCTCTTACATAGCTCATCAGATGATGGAAAGATAATCAAGGCCTGTAATGATCTTCATATTGATAACAGGTTGCTTAAACCGATCAAAATGAACGACCTTTATCTGGCCCTGACAAGGATCAGAACAAGGGAAGTGGCTTATCAGAATCGGCAGTATGTTGCATCAACCACTCAAAGGGAAAACCTGATTTACAGATTTTTGATTGTTGAGGATAACGCCGTAAACAGGTTCCTCACACGTTCTCTGTTAGAAGAGTTATGTCCAGGAAGCATGGTAATTGAAGCAGAAAACGGAGTTTTGGGTGCGGAGTTCTGTCAACATCAAACATTTGATCTGATTTTTATGGATATTCAAATGCCAGAAATGAATGGATATGAATGTGCACGTAAAATAAGGTCGCAAGAGGTTGATACAAGAGTACCAATTATTGCCTTAACTGCCGCAAATGTGATGGGCGAAAGAGAGAAAAGTATCGCAGCAGGCATGGACGATTTTATAACCAAACCTGTTTTAGAAGAACATATAGCCACTATACTCGATAAATGGCTGGTACGGCCGGCCGATCCCGTTTCCTATGAAGCTGATGAAGAGAACATAAACAGGCCTCATTTTAATATCAGTAAACTTGATTTATATTTTAAGGGCGATAGTGTAAAGCTGCGTAAGATTATTGGGATAACCATTGATCAGCTGCATACGGCCCTCAAAGAGTTAGACCGTGAAATTGGACCCGAAGATTGTGAGATAGTGATTTCTCTGGCACACAGACTTTACGGCATGTCGAGCTCTGCTGGCCTTGAAAACCTGGCCTGGATGAGTGGGAAACTCCAAAATATCCCTTGTTCCGATGTTGCCGCTTTCTCGAAGGTGGTTGGAGAATTAAGATTAGGCATTAAGTCTGTGCTTCCGATTTTAGAGGTCTATGTTCAGTAATTGTAGTTAAATGATGAAAAATTAATTGCTGCTTAACCAAATCCATCTATTTTCAATATGAGAATAATGTGCTAAATTGAGACCATGAAATTAACGCTTTCAACGCTTATATCCTATGATTGGGAGGTTGAGCGCTATGCCAATTTGAATCAGATGTTAGCAAACCGCAAAACGGAAAGTGCGAAACTTGAAAACTACAGCAAAGAGTATCTTAGAATTAGAAAACAACTTATTAAGCAATTTGGTAAGGCTGATAAAGCTGATGAGCAGCCTAAATTCCTTAATGATGAAGGAACTAAATACCTTAACCAGGATACGCTTTGGGAGAGTGAAGAGGTTCATGCCAACCTGAATATGATCTTTTGCGCATCAACCCAACGCATCAGGCTTACCTTGTACTGGAAAAAATAATACCGGTAATTTTATACTCAATTGTAAAACAACCTGCCATGAATACTTATAGTGATAATTTACATGCCACAGTCCTGGCCACACTGCAAAACCTGAATGCTAAAGAAAAAGAACTTAGCTTGGAGGAAAGCACTGTGCAATTTACTTTTCAGGAAGCTAAATTTGCTGCTATTGCGGCAGAAGAAAGACTCGAAGCAGCAAATAAGTATTTAGCGGCAAAAACTTCTATGCACTTTCAGGTATTGAAAGTGATGGAAATCTGCAATACTCTGGTAAATGTTGTAGGCCAGGCTAACCAATATGTAATACAATCTGTATTCGGTACAGCACAAGCTGCAGCTAATATTCAGGTTTCTACCAATGCTATTGTACGTTTGGCAAGCGATATGGGAAGTGTTTTTAGCCTAGTAAATGCTGCCGACTATGGCACTGATATCTTTTTAGTAGTAAAAGAAGTTTACACATTAATGAACGAGGTAGCGGCTGATGCTGAACATGCTTCGCAAACTGCAATGGAAGCGGCTATGTTAATAGCGGAGGTTTCTTCATCTTCAGTATTAGAAAAGGCAGCTACAGTTAAGCGACTGATAGAGGGTGTTTTAAATAATTCAAAAGCGAATTTAGATAGTTCATTTGCCGATATCCTTAAAACAAGCAATTCGCTTACCGATGCAATAGCTGTTGAAAAAGAAAATGAGGGAAGGCTGGAAATTGCAACTACAGCGCATGCTGCTGCCAGGTCTGTCTATAAACTCATCAATAGTAAACTCAATCTTGATCTTAAGGTAAGCAACGGAGAGCACGCACTTAGCTTTAAAGTTAAGTTTAATCCGATTACAAGTCCTTTCGATATAGAAAAGCCCATTGGGATGCCATACTATCCCGTAGAGCGTTACTATGTTATTGTAGTTAAAGACAGTAACAAACAAAATTTTTCTGAATTAAATGCCCAAATGCTTTTAGCAGAGAATGAACCTTTAATTGAGGTGCCAGCCCTAAAAAAAGAACAATTGACTAACCTGGTTGAAGTTTTGGTTAACGATATCAAAGGTTTAAAAGATGCTGATAACGATCTGATTATCGCGGGGGTAGCCTACGTGGTTTTTGTAATGGCCATTTTTGATGCCGCTTATAAGAAAAAAATCATTTCTTTTAGTGATTATCTGTCTGCACCATCTCAGGCATTTACTTTGAGCAATAAATCGGATGCTTACGTAATTCCTAAAAATGAAAAAGCAGCTAAAAATAGCAAGTTTAACATCGACAGGTTGAAGTTTCAGATAACGCAGACTCAGCAATTAGTAAATATAAGTGAGCACACGGTTAATTCATTGACGAGTAAAAACAGTGATTTGCAGCTATCGCTTGATAGCTGGACAAATAAGAATGCCCTGGCTAAAGATGATAATATTGTGGTCGAGCAATTGGAGCAGGTTGTTGCTGAACTAAAAAATAATGCTGAGGTCGCGTTTGATGAAATATCACAGGCCAATACGCAGGTCAATGCTTTATTTCGCAGCATATGTACCGTACAGGATAAACTTATTTTTACTTCTAGTCTGCTTGAAAAACTCATTAATCTGATAGCGCGTAAAAAAGCTGTTAATCCCTTAATATCCGATGATTTGGTAAGCCTGATTGCTACGGCCGGTAAAGATGCAAATAATGCGGTAGCCTTGGTTTTGATCGCCATTCAGAGTACTATTGCGGCACAAAAAACAGAAATGGAGGCCGAATCCATACTAAAGTTAGTGACACACCATGTATCTGCACTAAAAAAATTAATCAACCATGTAGGCGAAAACAATGAGCAAGCTTCACTAAGCGAGCTTTTGCACATGGAGTATGACAATACGAATAAGAAAATTAAGCATTTTTATAAATCAAAAACGGCTGCAGCACTGCAGTTAAGCGAGGCTACAAGAGTATTGAATGAAGCGCAAACCAAACTCAGCTCGTTACAGTCAGGTATGCAGGCACTAGCTACTCTGATGTAATAAAAACTGCGAAATTAAGAACAGGTATTTTCTTAAAAAATCAATTTTATCAAATTCATTTCAGGTTCAAAGTAACTTCATTTTTGAGCAAGGCAACGTTTGTCCAAAAAATGGCTTAGCGGCTATTAAAATCACCTTCTGTGGCAAAAAAAGCATCGGTATTGAGCAATTTATGCCAACTTTTATCGCGCCAGAAATATTTAATTTGACCTTTTAATAAGCAGGCAATTACATCTCATTTAAATGCTTTTAGCTTAATGCACCATTTGCTGGTAAACGCTGTGTTTTAAAAGAAACTAAAATTCTAGCCATCTATGCTAATATCGCTCAATGATTTGATGAAATAATTAAACATTCAAACAAATAAAAAAACGCTATTTGACCAACCAAATATTTTACAATGATTACGAGCCAAAATGAAATACATGTTGCTGTTTTCTATGAGGTGCTTTTTAAAAAGTATGACCGCGCACCGTACAATTTGGCTTACTATGTCTCGGAGAATCAGGATGCTATCAAGTTCTCCCGTCCTGATATATTTGGAATAAACCTTTTATCGAAAATAATAATAAACATTCATCATCTTATTTTAAGCTGTTAAAAACAAGCTTACTAAATAGTTATTTATCTTTTATATTTTAGACATACTAAACAAATAGTAAACAACCAAACACAATGAAACTTAGAAAATTACAGGTTCTATTACTTACTCCCCTGATTTTTTGCGTTACGCCCAGGGCATTTACGCAAACTATCCCCGTTCAGGATTGGCTAATTAAGCCAGTTATGGCAAAAGCCCAGGTTACCAAAAGTGCCGATGGGAAAGATATTGTTTTACAAAACGGACTTTTAAAACGCGTATTCAGGCTTTCGCCCAATTTGGCATGTATTGATTATACCAATTTAAACACCGGGCAGCAATTGTTGCGATCGGTAAGAGAAGAAGCCCGCTTAACCATTAACGGTAAAACCTATAACATAGGCGGACTTACCGGCCAAACAGAAAAAGCCTATTTACTACCTGAGTGGGTTGATGGATTTAAAGCCGGTACAACCGATTTTAAATACGTAGCTTACGATGTTAAGCCCATTACACCCCACATAAAATGGAGCAGTAACCGCTTTTGGGCGCTGGCTGGTAAACCGGCAACAGGCAAAACCGTTTCGTTTTTATACAGGCCACAGGCTGAAGAGCTTAACGGCTTGGAAGTGAATGTGGTTTACGAAATTTACGATGGCATTCCTTTAATGGTGAAATCGTTAAAAGTAGAGAATAAAGGAAGCAAGCAGTTTAAAATCGATCAGGTGGTGAACGAGGTTTTAGGCATGGTAGAAGAAGAGAGTTCGGTAGAAGGGAGTTTCGAAATCATGAAGAAACCCAGCGGAATTTATTTTGAAACCAATTACGCATTTAATAACTCCATGAACTATGCCAACAGTGATCAAACCACGCACTGGAAACCTGATTCAACCTATACCTCTCAGGTGCATTACCGTTACCAAACCCCTGTGCTTTTAGAAATTTATCCCGAAAAAGCCAAAGGAATTGAATTAAAGGCAGGAGCAACCCTTAACTCGGTTCGCACACACGAACTGCTGATGAACAAAGACGACAGGGAAAGTCGCGGCCTGGCTGTCCGAAAAATGTACCGTACCATAGCACCATGGACCTCGGCCAATCCGATATTTATGCATTTGGTGGCCAGGAATGAAAACCAGGTGCGTACCGCCATCGATCAATGTGCAGCCACAGGTTACGAAGCGCTGATTATTAGTTTTGGCAGTAATTTAAATATGGAAGATACCTCGCAGGTAAACCTTAAAAGATGGAAAACACTTGCCGATTATGCCCACAGTAAAAATATTAAGATTGGTGGTTATTCTTTATTCAGCTCACGTAGTATTAGTCCCGATAACGATGTAGTTGACCCTAAAACAGGTAAACCTGGTGGTGCATTTTTTGGTCATGCGCCCTGTTTTGGTAGCAAATGGGGGCTTTGGTACCGCGATAACATCAAGAATTTCTATACCCAAACCGGTTTCGATATCTGGGAAAACGACGGGCCATATCCGGGCGATGTATGCGCCTCAACCACGCACCCGGGGCATACTGGTTTAGATGATTCGCAATGGAAACAAATGGAAATTCAGAAAGAATTATATACCTGGCTTAACGAAAAGGGTGTTTACATTAATGCACCTGACTGGTACTTTTTAGATGGTACCCATAAAATTGCCCTGGGCTACAGAGAGGTGAATTTTTCGTTGCCAAGAGACCATCAGAAAGTGCTTAACCGCCAGAATATTTACGATGCAACCTGGATAAAAACGCCTTCAATGGGTTGGGGCTTTGTACCGCTAACCCAATACCAAGGTGGTGGTAGTGCTGCAACATTAGAACCATTGGCCGATCATTTAAAAGATTACGAGCAATTAATGATGCAATATTATGGCGCCGGCGTGCAGGCTTGTTACCGTGGTCCACGTTTGTACGATACCGAAGAAACCAAACAAACGGTTGTAAACGTAATTAACTGGTACAAAAAATACCGGAATGTCCTCAATTCGGATGTGATCCATTTACGCCGCGCAGATGGCCGAGATTGGGATGGCATTTTACATGTTAACCCCGATCAGAAAGAAAAAGGTTTGATGATGCTGTACAATCCAACAAAAGAAAAAATAGTTAGAACCATTAAGGTGCCCCTGTATTATACGGGCTTAACCGATATTGCCAGGGTTAAAGAAAAAGAAGGTAGCTTTAAAAACTATAAATTAAACAGAGATTATACCGTCGACCTCACATTCACCATCGCACCCGAAAGCTATACATGGTTTGTAATTGAAGGGGTAACCAATAGCAAACTTTCTGCCTTATAACATATTTATGGAATTAAAAAAAAATCAAAACAAGTACAGCGTAGTAAAAATAACGGGAGCGCTGCTTTGCACACTATTTATTGGTACAGGGGTACATGCACAGGAAGAAGCAAAACTAACCGCTGCCGATACTACAGCATTTAAAGCTGTAATTTCAGGTTTATCGGTTACCGATGAAGTGGCACCAGGTACCCGCCAGTTGGTGCTGCCGAAACCGGCTTCAGGCTATGCACTTTCGCTCTATGGTTCGAGCAGAAAACCTGTAATAGATTTAAAAGGAAAAATTTATCAGCCCTTAACTGATTGCGAAGTTCAGTTGGTATTGAGATTAAGGAATACCCAAAATAACCGTGCTTACGAATTTCCCCAAACTGTTAAAGTAACCGGGAAATACCGCCCACAAACCGGTGTAAATCCACAACCTTTCGTTATTCCTACATTACAGGAGTGGAAAGGTGGTAGCGGACATTTTAAATTACAGGCAAACAGCAGGATAATCATTAGTTCAAAGGCTAAAAAGCTGTTAACACCAGCTGCAGAAATTTTGCTGAAAGATCTGAAGCAATTAACAGGCTTTAGCGCCTTAAGTATTGCCAGTGGTAAGGCAAAAACTGGAGATATTGTCCTCAATATCAATTCAACACAGCAAAATTTAGGAGAAGAGGGTTATGCGCTTAATATCGATCAAACCCTTCAAATTAATGCCCCATACTATAAAGGCGCATTTTGGGCTACCCGAACCATTTTACAATTGTTGGAACAAGATCCTGCGCATAGCCAGATTGTTAAAGGAATAACGCACGACTACCCTAAATACGAAGTAAGGGGTTTTGTACTCGATGTAGGACGTAAATTTTTTACGCTCGATTTCCTGAAACATTACGTGAAAATGATGGCCTATTATAAAATGGGCGATTTTCATATTCATTTGAATGACAATGGCTTTAAGCAGTTTTTTGGAGGCGATTGGAGTAAAACCTATTCGGCATTTCGATTGGAAAGCAGCACTTATCCTGCATTAACGGCTAAGGATGGCTATTATACCAAAGCCGATTTCAGGGAGTTGCAGAAAACGGCACAATTGTACGGGATCCGCATTATACCCGAAATTGATGTGCCTGCCCACTCGCTGGCTTTTACCAAAGTATTTCCTGAAATAGGCAGTAAAGCCTACGGTATGGACCATTTGGATATCAATAACCCTAAAACTTACGAAGTTATCGACAATGTTTTTAAAGAATACATCAGCGGAAAAGAGCCTGTTTTTGTAGGTGCTGAAGTGCATATTGGTACCGATGAATATGCTAAAAAGGAATCTGAGCGCTTCAGGGAGTTTACAGATCATTACATCCGCTATGTAAAAGGTTTTGGCAAGAGAGTACGGTTATGGGGCGCTTTAAGCCATGCCCAGGGTACAACACCTGTAACTGCCGATGATGTTACTATGAATGCCTGGTACAATGGTTATGCAGAACCTAAAGAAATGGTTCGCCTGGGTTACGATCAGATCAGTACACCAGATGGATGGCTTTATATTGTACCGGCTGCTGGGTATTATTACGATTTTTTGAATGTTAAACGGCTTTATGATAGCTGGGAGCCTAATCAGATTGGAAATGTAGTCTTTCCAATGGGGCATCCGAAAATCAGAGGTGGTATGTTTGCCGTATGGAACGACCATGTAGGAAACGGAATTACCATGAAAGATGTACACCAAAGGGTTTTTCCTGCCATGCAGGTCCTGGCAGAGAAAATGTGGACGGGTAAAACCGATCAATCCAACTGGGCTAACTTTACTAAAAATGCAGCAAGTATAAGCGAAGGGCCAGGCCTAAATATGCGTGGTATTGTTCGTGCTAATGGGGCAGATTCACTGGTTTATCAGAATTCATTGGCCACAAAACAGGCTAAACCCTTTCAGTTGCCTTTACAAGAAATTGGCTACCCCTATAGTGTTGCCTTCACTTTGCACACGCCAGCGGCAAGTCCGGATAGTGTTTCCTTGTTTAAATCTGAAAATGCAAATGTTTACCTACTTAATCAGGATGGTTTAAAATTGGGTTTTAGCCGCGAGAATTATACCGATGTTTTCGATTTCACTTTTGCTGCTGATAAAACTTATAAGCTTGTCATTACAGGAAATGAAAAAGGTACATGGATTTATGTAGACGGAAAGCTGATTCAAAAAATGGAAGGTAAAAAAATCAGCTTTACCAATACCGAAGGTAAAATAAGCCGCATGCAAACCCTGGTATTTCCTTTAAATTATATTGGCGATGCAAATAAAGGCAGCTATGGTCTGGTTTCAGGGCTCAAAGTTTACAATAAGCGATTGAATGAAATGACCATTGCAGGTTTATAACAGTGAAGTACATGGTTTCTGATTAGATAAACCAAATAGAAAAGCCTTTAAAGGCTTTTCTATTTTTAATGCATAGCAATTATACTTTGTAATACTGTTCCCATCCCTGGCGTGGCGGTGGGCCAATTAGCAATTCGTTTGCATTTTTACTACTGGTAATTATTTTCTTTTTTCTATCGAACACGATTTTCTCACCTGTCCATTGGGCAAGTACGCCCAGGCAAAATACCTGACTTAACGGACCAGCAATATCAAAAGACGAGCGTGTTTTCTCTTCACCTTTGCAGGCCTTTAGGAAATTGGCAAAGTGGTTTGACGGACTTGGTGGTACAACCGGTAAGCTGGAAGCCATTGCTTTAGCCTTTTCTTCAGGTATAATAGACAAGGTGCTACCATGCGAACCTCCTTTAAAAGTTAAATCTTTGCCATAAATAATCTTGCCTGGGTTTAGTTTAGCTGTGGTAGCTGCGCCGTTGCTCGGTGGCGGGATATTCGGGTCGAGCCCTTGTACACCGTAACCTGCTGGTATTGGCGGAAGATTATCGATACCATCATACCATTTAATTTCGACAGGTGGCATACTGCCGCGTTTAGGAAACTTGAATGATAGGGTAGAAGACATCGGGTAAAAGAAGTTATTGTGCCCTTCTAATTTAACCGGGTCTACTTCGTAAGGCAAGCCCAGATCGAGGAACTGGTGCGAAGTATCGAGGATATGTGCACCCCAATCGCCCAAAGCGCCCATACCAAAATCAAACCAGCAGCGCCATTGGCCATTTACAAAATCTTTGTTATACTCATGTCCCTGGGTTTGCATTTGCCAGATATTCCAGTCGAGTGTTGACGGTGGAGTTTCTGCCGGCGGGAATGAGGTGATTTTGGGATTCCAGCCATGCCAGCGCCGCGGAGAATTCATGTGGGCGGTAATGGCGGTAACATCTTTAATAATCCCGGCATCTACCCAGGCTTTATATTGGAAATAATTAGCTTCAGAATGCCCCTGGTTACCCATTTGAGTTACCACTTTCCGGTTTTTCTTTGCAGCCTTCATCATTAATTCAACTTCGTTGAAAGTGCGGGCCATTGGTTTTTCAACATATACGTGCTTACCCAAACCTATGGCCATCATGGTAATCGGGAAATGTGAAAAATCGGGCGTACCTATAGAAACAGCTTCAATCTGGTTGCCCATTTTATCGAACATCTGTCTGAAATCTTTAAAACGGGGCACATTTGGGAACATTTTTAAGATAGGCAGCGTGTGTGGCGCTTCCATATCTACATCGCATAAAGCAACAATATTGGCTAATCCGGTGTTGTAAAGTTCACGAATAATTTCGCCACCGCGGTTTCCAATGCCGATACAAGCCAGGTTTACTTTTTCACCTGCTGCAAAACGCGGTATAGGTTGACCCTTGGCAAATAGAAAACCTGGCGCAGCCACCGCGGCCGAAGCCAGTAAGGCTTGTGTTAAAAACTTTCTTCTGGAATAATTACTATCGCTCATATTATATGTTGGTTATGGCGTTGAATATAGTAAAAACACTACTGAAATTGATGATAGAAGACTAAACGAGTCACATTCTAATAGTTTGTAAGTAAGTTTTATTTTATTTCAATCGATGGAAATTATGTTTTTGCGCATTCCTGGTCTATGTAACAATTTTAAAGGTAATGGTAGGTGAAGTAATAACCAATAATCAATGTCCAATAATCAAACGGGATTTAAGATAAATTGAGGGAAACCAACTGGCTAATAACCAATATTCAATAACCAATTATCAAACAAGATGTATGTTAAGAGGGATTGGCACCAATGAACCAATAACCCTCCTGTTTTTACTTTAAAGTAACATCCAAATAAACCGAATGTCTGCCATAGGTATTATAAAACGGTTTAAAGTTTACTCCGTCAATGTTGAATTGCAATTGAGCAGGATCACCTTTTATTGATTTACTGATATCATTGGCATCTAGGGTTACTTTGCGCCAGTCTTTTCTTGCCTCAGGCTCCTGGGCAGCAAGCAATACCGGTCCGTAAAATAAACTGGCTATATTTTGTTGATCCATTACAGGATCAAGGTGAAAGGTAAAAGGCATTTTCAGTTCAATAATATCGCCATCCTTCCAGTTGCGGCTTAAGCTAAGGTAAGTGCCTGGTTTAGCCTCAAGTTTTTGTGCCACACCATTTATCTTCACTAAAAAACCTTTGGTAGCCCAACCCGGTACCCGTACATTCACATCAAACTTTCCATTCCCCTGAATGCTGAGACGCGTATGGTCTGCTCTCGGGAAATCGGTGGTTTGCGTTATTTTTACTTTACGTGTAGTCCAATCTAATACAGAAGGGATAAACAGGTTTACATACAGTGCTTTATCATCTTTAGCTTTAAAGTAAATCGAGTTCTGTAGCTTGGTGCTGCTTTCGAGCGCAGTACCATTGCAGCACGTAAAGCCCGTCATATCTGCGTTGCTGAATTGTTTTACCGATCCGGGTCTTAGCGGAATATGGTAAGTGTTTGCCGGACTGTTTTCGGCTACCGATGCCAGTATATCATTGTATAAGGCACGTTCGTAATAATCCATTAATTCGGCCCTCTGATCGAAAAGGAAAAGATCGCCGGTTAATTTAAGCATGTTGTAGGTGGCACAGGTTTCGTTTTGGCCACCTTCCGAGAACCCGTTTTCGTACAAAGTACCCGGTTGGGCAACAAAACATTCAGCATTTGCAGGGTTACGTGCACCCGCAACACCACCAATGCTGTACATGTAATCGCTAATCATTTTATGCCAAAAGTTATCTGCAATTTGGTAATATTCAGGATTATTAGATGCACGATACATTTCGATGCTGCCCACAATTTGGGGAATGTGCTGGTTGGCGTGCAAGCCGCGGAAAATATCAACGTTTTTGGCTAATCCATGAATGTGTGCGGTATCACCAAAAAAGACCTTAACATTATCGAACAGCTGCGCTGTTTTAAGGTATTCAGGCTTTCCGGTAATCTGGTACAAATGGGCCATCGATTCGTTCATGCCACCATACTCGCCGGCAATGTAGGTATTCCACATTTTAATCAGCGTTTCTTGTGGCAGTTTGCTCAAACGCGCATTTACCCAATCGCCCATGTTGGTGGCAATTTCGAGTGCTTTTTTATTGCCGGTTACTTCGTACACATCTATTAAACCTGCCAGAATTTTGTGCAGGGTGTAATAGGGAGCCCAAATCTGGTTTTTCTGACCACCGTATTTTGCGCCCTGCTCCAGCATTATAAATTGATCGGGTGGGTAAGCACTGATAAATCCTTTGCCCCAGTTCCAGTAATCCGTTCTGATCCCCGCTCCACTCAGGTCAGAATCAAAGCTTGCCTTTCCGGGGCCTGCCGGTACAGCTGCCGGGTCAGCAACAAACTGGCCGCCTGTTTTTTGTGGTGCTCCCGATAGTTGCGATAAATCGTAAAGGGTATTTACCATATAATCGATTTTTTTCGCGAAGTTGTCATGAAGCGCAGCATCATATCCGGTGCCGGCGTAAGCCTGGGCAATAGCTGTAAGGTAATGCCCAGTGGCATGCCCTCTTAATTTGGTGTCTTCACTATCCCAAACGCCCAGTGGCTTTGCACGTTCGGGTTGTTTTTGCCCAAAAGCATGCCTGAACATGTACAGAAAGGAATTCGGATCAGTTTTCGCCAGTGTTTCAATAAACTTATCGCGGTTTTTGGTAAAACTTGTACCATGTCCTTCCACATCCGTTTTTAAGGTAACCTGATCTAAATGGAAAGATTCGAGCTTTAAAGCAGGCAAAACAGCTTTGCCAGCTTCCTTAACCGTAACAACTACATTTGCTTTTAAGTTTGTGCCGGGTACCTTACCAGTTAGGGCATATTGTCCGGCTTTTAAAACAGCTGTATTATCTGTAGGAGCAGGCCATATTACCCGTACTTTTGGTCCGCTTTTTCCACTGCGATAAGTTCCCTCAATGTAGACTGGCAAACGGGGTAAATTGCCAACAGTTGTAGCCACTGCCACATCCGCCACACTGGTTAAATAGGTATTGTAGAGTTGGGGTGTAGCTGGCGAAAATTTCTGGAGATTGTCTTCCTTTTTCGCTGTTGTATTTACGGTGCTTTCACTGCCACCTTTAAGGGCATTACGGTAAATGTAACCCACCTGTCTGTAACTCAGCGGCACACGGTAAATTCTGAAATCGTGTATTAAAGCATTTAAATAAGGATCAGTTGGCAAAAGCGATTTTCCGATGTAAAGCAGGTTTTTATCTTTTGATGTTTGCCCGAATACTGTGGTTAAATCGAGCGGAATATCTTTTGTTTCGTTAGCGATTTTGCCATTAATGTAAGTTGTAATCGATTTAGAAGGAATATCCACAACAATGGCCAGGTTTACCCACTGGTTAAGCGCTACAGCGGTTGGTGAGCTAGCGCCTTTAACACCCTTATTAGTGGTAATAAAGGCCTGAAAGCCATCCTTTGCGTTGGCACCTGTTGGGGCGGCAGAAAAATGTTTGGCTGCATCTTGTCCAAAATCAAAAAAACGTTGCCCATGCTGGTTAGACCGTAAATAAATCCAACCGGTGATACTAATCGATTCCATATCGGTTAATACGGCTGCCGGTAGGGTAATAAAAGTATTGGATTCGCCCGAAAGCGATAAAACCGGCCCAAACTGGTTATCATTTACAAATTTGGCTCCGTTACCAAAGAGTTTGCCATGCAGGTTATTGCGCGACCAGTCTTTAGCATCGCCGTTAAATTTGTAGCGTGCACTCATGGCTGTTTCACCAACCCCATCTAAAATCTGATCGCCATTCTGTGCCTTAACACCGGTGTTATGGGTTAAAAAGGCAATAAATAGCGCCGACTGAAGGAATAACTTGTATAATTTCATTCTAATGAGTTGAGGGATGGCAAATAAACAATCTTTTTATGAGCATTTCTGCAGCATACGATTGCTTTTAAATTTCTGCTAAAATTAAAGACAAGCCCCGTGTTTTTATACTTCTTTTTTAGCTAATGGCTACAGGATATTAACAAATGTATCAGGCTAAGGCTTTATTGTAGGTATGGGAGCCTGTATATGGTTAAGCCGGAGGTAAAAAAGGGTGAAAATACGCTCTTTGTTGCTGCAGGCTTTCTGTTTCTTTTTGTTGATATTCGTGCTTAATCAACCTTTGTAAAACCAGCATAGCTAAATTATCATGATCGAATCTAATATTAAAACTCCGGGTGTTTACATCAATGAGCTAAATGCCTTTCCAAACAGTGTAGTTCAGGTAGCTACGGCAGTTCCGGCATTTATAGGTTATACGCCGCAAGCCTTCTACGAGGGTAAATCGTACACTAATGTAGCGACTAAAATTAGCAGTTTTGCCGATTTTATGGCGATTTATGGTTACCCTGATCCGGCTCCTCCAGCCAGCCCGGCGGTACAATATCACCCGCAATATTATCCGGTAAAGCAAAATAGTATACCGGCAAACCAGGATTACGTATTAATTAACAATACCTGTTATGCCATTTTGCCCGATCCCAATACCATTTATTATCTGTACAATAGTATCAGACTATTTTATCAGAACGGGGGTGGCGATGCTTACATCGTCTCGGTAGGCACTTATGGCAAGGAATCCGGGAAGCCCATTGATGTTGGCCAGCAGATTGTAAATCCAAATGTATCGTTGGCCGATTTGGAAAGCGGTCTTGCACTTTTACTTCATGAGCAGGAGCCTACCATGTATATATGTCCCGAAGCTACTTTGTTATCGGTACCTGAAAATGCCCAATTAATGCAAAGCATGCTGGCACAATGCGAAATTATGCAAACCGCCATTAGTATTTTTGATATAATTGGAGGACGCAATCCCGACCCTGTAGCCTATACAAGCGATATTGAAACATTCAGGGGAAATACAGGGCAGCAAGGCTTAAACTATGGTGTAGCTTATTATCCTTTTATTGGTACTACGATAATGGGTAATTCAGATGTTAACTATACCAATCTTTTTGGTGGCCATGTTAAACAACTCGCACCATTACTCAATTCGCCCCAAAACCCTAACCCGACTGTGGCAACAATCCTGCAAAACATCGAAAATCCTGGTGGAACACCTTTAACGATAGCGCAATATCATAACGCCTTAAGCAACGCCAGTAAGGATTATGTGCAAATCCTTACGCATCTGCTGGCTCAGGCCAATACGCTCCCTACCAGCGGAGCCATGGCTGGGGTAATAACCACTACCGATAATCAGGTTGGGGTGTGGCAGGCTCCGGCCAATACTTCAATTGTAGGAGCAGTGTCTTTACCAATCCGTTTATCAGAAAGCCAACAAGGCCCGCTTAACGTAGATGCTGTTTCTGGTAAATCGATCAATGCCATTCGATTTTTAAACGGCATAGGCATTTTGGTTTGGGGTGCGCGTACCTTAGATGGCAACAGTATGGATTGGCGGTACATCCCCGTTAGAAGAACCTTAACCATGATCGAACAGTCGTGTAAACTGGCCTTACAGGCCTATGTTTTCTCGTCAAACGATAAAAATACCTGGGAAGCGGTGAAAGCAATGCTTGGCAGCTTTTTAACCTCATTATGGAAAGATGGAGCGCTGCAGGGGGCGAGTGCTACCGATGCGTTTTCGGTAGACTGCGGATTGGGAACTACCATGACAGCCGATGATATTTTGAACGGATATATGAATGTTGTTATAAAAGTAGCAGTAGTGCGGCCAGCAGAATTTATAGTGCTTACTTTTCGGCAGCAAATGCAAAAGGGTTAATTTAATTTATAAAAGAAAAATATACAATTATGGCAAATGATGGAAAAGCCGGTGGCGAAGCATGGCCGCTGCCAAAATTCAGGTTTGAGGTAGATTTGGGTAGCACATTAAAAGGCATAGCCTTTCAGGAAGTATCGGGACTGGAGGCCGAAAATCAAATTATCGAGTACCGTAAAAGCAATAGCCCGTTATTTTCAACCGAAAAAATGCCGGGACTGGTAAAAAATGGTAATGTAACTTTGAAAAAAGGGATTTTCGTTAACGATAATTCTTTCTGGGATTGGCATTCGGCAATCAGCATGAATATAATTAAAAGAAGAACGGTATTGATTAAGCTGCTTGATGAGGCAGGTAAAACTACCATGCAATGGCAACTGAATAATGCATGGCCAACAAAAATTACCAGTACCGACCTCAAATCAGAAGGCAATGAAATAGCAGTTGAATCGCTCGAAATTGCATTCGAACAGCTTACGATTACCAATGCTAGCTAGTTCGTCATTAAAGTCGATCAAATCAGTGTTCTTACCTCGGCTAATTTGATCGACTGCCTGGTGTAGCCCGAAGATCATCTTTCTTCTTTTCAGTTCTGTTAAAATCAAGGTACATCAGGTTAATATCCATCAACGCTATGCAGGCATTTCAAATCTATCTTTGAGAATAATCAAATCGCAGGGCTGCTATACGCTATTTTTAACTTATAGAGATATAAAATAATGGTTGCTCCATGCAAATTTTTATTGTTTAACAAGGTGTAAAATGAAGAAAAAATACCTGTTGTTTTTAAGGCTCTTCCTATTATTGGCCCTGGCAGCCTGCCTGCTAAAAGGCCTTGAAAAAACACATGCTCAGGAAATAATCCCTCATGCTGCTAGTGCCAAATTAAATCCTTTATTGCCTGGTTATTTTGCCGATCCAACGATAAAGAAATTTGGCGATATCTATTATATCTATTCCACTACAGATAATGTTATGCTGGCCTCTGGAGCACCTACAGTGTGGTACAGTAAAGATTTTGAGAACTGGTACAATTACACCATGGATGTGCCATCATTTACCACAATACCCCTTGTTAATTTTTGGGCACCCGATATTATCGAGAAAGACGGTCGCTATTATCTCTATTTCGGTAACTGCGAAATGGGCTGCAACATTTATGGTTACGTATCTGATACACCGGTTGGCCCCTGGAAAAAACTGAATGAAAACGATAAACCCGTTATTGCCCACAACTATCCGAGGCAAGGTTTCCCGTCATTGGATGCACAGTTTTTTACCGATACCGACGGTAAAATTTATGGCTATTGGGGCACCTGGGTACATTATAATGGTGGTTATGCAGTAGGTGAGCTTAATCCTCAAACCATGAAGGATATGCAGCAATCGAATAACATTCCTTTGGTACAAACGCCGGCGTCTTTCGAAGCCGCATACATGATGAAAAAGGGAAATAAATATATCCTGATGTATTCCGGTGCTTCTTGTCACGATGAAACCTATAATGTGCGTTATGCTTATGCAAATACACCATACGGACCATTTACGCCTGGTGCCAATAATCCAATTCTGAGTACCAATCCAGATAAAACAGTGCATGGTCCAGGGCACCATTCGGTACTGCAGGAGGGCGATGATTACTATATTGTTTACCATAAACACGATTACCCGATGACCCGTGGCGGACTTTCGAGGCAGGTATGTATCGATAAAATGATTTTTGAAAATGATTCGACCATCAAAGCTGTTGATCCCAAAAACACAGGTTATATCAATCCTGCAAAACAAAAAATACCTGTTAACCTTGCGCTAAATAAACCAGCTACGGCATCATCAGCTTATCACTTGCTGGGGCAAAATGTTAATTATACTTACCAGCCAACCCTGGCAACCGATAATAACAATGCCACGCTCTGGAAAGCGGCAAGTAACCGGTTCCCGCAGGATTTAACCATAGATCTCGGAGCAGAAAAACAAGTAAAACGCATATTTACGCAATTCGAATTCCCTACATTTTATTATCAATACATTTTGCAGTACTCCAGCGATGGTAAAAACTGGAAAGTATTTTCAGATCAATCTGCCAATCGTACTCCTGGGAGCCCCATGATTGATGATAATGATGTAAAGGCACGGTACATTAAATTAACCGTAACAGGCACCGAAAAGCAGGGTTTATATGCCGCAGTTTGGAATTTAAAAATTTACGATTCGCTTTTCGAAATTCCGCTTTCCATAAAAAATAAAAACTCTGTAAACGGCCCTGCAGTAAGTAGTAAAAAAGAAATGCTCCTCAATCTGGATGTGGCCAAAGCTTCTGTAACCAAATCAGTTACCACTCTGCAAAACGGGGGTACTTTAGGTGGTTTTTTTAAAAGCATAGGGGAGGTTCCTGTTCAACAAGATGAACTGGGGGTAAAAGCCCTGAAATTTGGTAATGGGTATTTAACCTCCAATCAACCGGTTCCGCAACAATTAGCCTGGAACGGTTCGTATACGGTAGCTACCTGGGTGAAAAACCCCGAGGTAAACAAAGACCGCGAATGTTTAATGTCGTGGTGCAACAGAAATGCCATGCGCCTGGCAAACTCCTATAATGCCATGTACTACAACAGCGCAGGCTATGGTGCTGCGGGGCATCTCGATTATCATTTTGATATGCGTTTTAATAAGCTGCCCAAAGCTAACGAATGGCACCATTTAGTACTCACCTTCGATGGTATGGTAGAGAAGATTTATGTTGATGGTGTGTTGGATAACGAACAAAGTATGACCTTAAGTTCAGCAATTAAGCAGGCGGAATTTATAGTAGGCGCATCAGATGAAGGGGAGAATTATAGCGGATTTATGGCTTCATTAAGGATGTATGATTACGCGTTAATTAAAGCTGATATTCAAAAACTACAGCAGCAAACAAAGCCTGGTAAATAAAAGGTGATTCAAAGAATAAATGTAATAGTAAAGTATTATCCGGCCAAAAGAGGTTCTTGTAACACCAGCGACTGAACATTTGTGGCAAACAAGCCGTTATCGTCAAGTGCGATTTCAAATTCTATCAAAATTCCGGTCCGTAGGTTGCTCTGAGCATCGATAAGGTAAAAGGAAATATCCTGTTGATTTTCGTCTTCGATAAAACCTTTTCCCGATAGTAAATCGATGTGTGTAATAATGCCTTTTCTCATATCTGGTTGCATTGGTGTATTCTAAATTAATTTTTTATTTGGAAATCAATTCTGATTCCGAATTTGTGAATATAACAAGTTTGTTACATAAAAACAATAATTAACTAGTATTTTGAACTTTATTCATTAATAGTTCATCTTACTGCTTGAACCATTGCGTTGTACTTACGTGGGGATTGGCTATGATTGTTCCTTTTTGTTATTTAATGCACAGCTAATAAGACTACATAAGCACATAAATAATATCTCTATGTTGTGAGTTATTGTTTATTTGTCTTATTTTCGCACTTTCTGGCTTCTACTTACACTTTATTGTAGAATGGTACGCACAAGCAGGTTAAAAAAATCTGATATAGAATCTGTTGTATCTCGTATTATCTTCAGCTAAAGAAATCGCCAGATTTTTAATTACAAAACCAGCTCCTTTAAATGCCTGCTCTAAAAAATATATCCCTGATTAACCTTTTGGTGTACTTTTTCTTTTCATCAACCGGCTTTTCACAACATAAAACCAACGTGGTGCTTATCGGTATCTACCATTTTAACAACCCGGGGTTTGATGAAGGGAAAATGAAAGACCGCAATATTTTGAGCGATGAAAATCAACAGGGACTGGATCGGATTACAGGTAAACTGATCAGGAAATATCGTCCAGATAAGGTTTTTGTAGAATACGATGCATCAAAAAACAATAAGCTTAATGCTATGTACTCTCTTTATAAAAATGCAAAACCATTTTATAACGCCGATACCTTAAATGCATTTAACAGAAGGTTTTACAGCGAAAATGAAACTTTTCAGCTGGGATTTAGGCTAGCAAAAAAAGCCAGAAACGATAGTATTTATGCCATGGATTATGATGATGTTCCCATCCGGTTTGATTTGATAAAATCAAAGCTGCAGGCAAACCGCTCTTTTACCTACGCCGATTATCAGGAACAGATTACAGAGCTGGAAGTATTTATGAATGCTTGCCTGAGCAAGCCTAGGCTTGAAGATGTATTGCTTGGTCTCAACTCGCAGGAACAATATCAGTTGAACAAAGGACTTTACATTTCTTTTCTAAACAGGGTAAATCAGCCTGACGATTTTTTCGGATCGGATTTGGTAGCAGCATGGTATAAACGCAATCTCATTATGTATTCCAATATCCAGAATCAGGTTTCGGCTGGTGATAATAATATAGTAATTATTATAGGGGCAGGCCACGCAGCAATTATGGAAGATTTTATTAAGGCCGATAAAAGATTTAACTTGGTAAAACTTAATGGTGTTTTGTAAACTTCTTTGTTTGTAAAGGCGTAGCTCATTTTTCAGCTACTATTTATTCCCCTTAAAAAAGGGTGAAAATACCTTCGGTAGTGTTCATTCCTTTCTGTTTCTTTTGTTGATATTTGGTTTAATCATTTCATTAAAACGATCAATCTCTCAATAAATGACAACACCCGTAAGTATCTCAGGTGATTTAGTTACCTACAGCATTAAGGTTGCAGGCAGCCCTATTCCCGACAGCATAGCTATAAAATCTATCCAGATAGAGAAAAAGGTAAACCGCATTTCGTTAGCAAAAATTACCATCTTAGATGGTGAGCCCGACAAGGGAACATTCGAAGTCAGTTCATCATCTCTTTTTGTACCAGGCAATCTGATTAGCATTGAAGCTGGTTACGACGGTACTAATGCTGTAATTTTTACAGGAATTATTACCGGTCAATCTATCCGTATTGATGAACTTATTGGTTCGGCAATGGAGGTTGAATGCAGGGATGAAGCCATAAAAATGACGGTTGGCCAAAAGAATGCTACATTCTCAGAGCTGAAAGACAGCGATATTATAACTTCTCTCATTGTCAAATATGGGACATTAACTGCTGATGTAAGCAAAACCGCTAAGGTTTGGCCAAGCCAGGTACAATATAGTTTAACGGATTGGGATTTTATGGTATCACTTGCCGGAATGAACGGATTAATTGTTACTGCAATAAATGGTATCGTATCGGTTAAAGCTCCCGGATTTGATTCCAATCCGGTGATGACGGTTAGTTATGGCACGGGGTTACTCCAGTTTAATGCAAATATGGATGCCCTTACGCAGTTAGAAAGCGTAAAAACCAGCAGCTGGGATTACACCACACAAAGCGTTAACAGTGCAACAGCGGCAGGTCATTATACCGGCCCGGGTAATATTTCACCGGCTGCATTGGCACAGGTAATTGGTTTAAACGAATATGAATTGCAAACCACAGCCCGGATGGAAAATGAATCGCTTAACAATTGGGCAAAAGCAAAGATGTTACAGGCTGACTATGCTAAAATCAGGGGAGAAGCTAAATTTCAAGGCACTTCACTGGTCGATCCTGGTAAATTTATTACCATAACTGGTCTCGGCGACAGGTTTAATGGCGATTACATTATTTCGGGCGTAACCCACAACATTATGGAAGGGAACTGGATTACAGAAGTTTCTGTAGGGCTTTCTCCCGAATGGTTGATCGAAAAATCTGATCGCACTGATTCAGGTGTTTTAAGTGCAGGGCGCGGCTTGTTTAATGGCACCGTAAAGCAAATTTACAATGATCCTGAAATGCAATACCGCATTTTGGTTGATGTGCCGATGTTTAATCAGAACGGACAGGGTATATGGGCAAGGTTGGCCAGCTTTTATGCTACCAGTGGTGCAGGTACATTTTTTATGCCCGAAGTAGGAGACGAAGTGGTACTGGGTTTCTTAAATGAAGATTCACGCAGCCCGGTAATTTTAGGCAGCATGTACAGCAATTCAAGACAAACCCCTAGTAATGGCCTTAACCCGAACGAAACAAATGCAATTAAGGCATTTGTTACCAAATCAAATATCAGTATCAGATTTGACGATGAAAATAAAGTCTTAACCATTGCTACTCCGGCACAGAATACGATCATTTTTAACGATAAAGACAAAGAAGTTTCCATTCGCGATGAAAACAGTAACAGCATTACCATGTCGGCAAGCGGGATTAGCATCAAAAGCCCTAAAAACATCAGCATTGAAGCTGGTCTGGGGATAAAAATAGCAGGTGAACAAGGAGCAGCTGTTCAGGCCAACGGGGGAGATGTGAACATTAGCGGCCTCAACATTAAACAACATGCCGATATGGAGTTTTCTGCAATGGGATCGATGACTGCCCAAATTAAAAGTGGAATGGAGTTGACGCTTAACAGCGCAATGATTATGATTAACTAAATAAAAAAGAACTGAAACATGCCACCAGCAGCAAGATTAACCGATTTTCACGAATGTCCGATGACGACCCCGGGCGTAGTACCTATACCACATGTTGGCGGGCCTATTGTTGGGCCGGGCGAGCCTACCGTATTAATAGGGAAGTTACCCGCCGCCAGGGTAGGCGATATGCTGGTTTGCGTAGGGCCACCCGATAGCATTGTTAAAGGATCTGCCACTGTAATGATTGGCGGAATGCCAGCGGCCAGAATAGGCGATCCAACCGCGCATGGAGGAAGAATCGTGATCGGTGCGTTTAGCGTAATGATAGGGGGATAAACCTGTTTTAAACCTGAAGTTAAATCTGCTTTTCTGCAATAGATAAGCAGATTTAATGATATTTTAATCTGGGTAGATCAGAGAAACCATTTTGCTGCTGCCTGCCTGATTGACTTTTCATCAGGTTCGCTATCTGTAGCCCAGGCAACAAAACCATCTGGGCGGATTAGTACAGCGCTTAAACCCAATTGTACTTTTGCCTGGCCCGAAATGTATTTCATTTGGTTGCCATAGGTTTTGGCTAAAGCCTGCAATGAAGTCTGCTGACCAAAATCGAGTAAAATACCCTTGCCATCGTACATCAGTTCGCCAAACCTCGTCCCGTCTGTAAATTCGAAATTGGGTACACTGCAACCCACCAGCGGGTGATTGCCTTCAAGCTCGTATTGCAGGTTAACACCCCAAATGCGCGAAGCCATGTAAGTCGCGCCGTCATGGGTATTCATCAGGTCGCGCATAATGGCGTTCAAGGCCTGCGATTGCGGTTCTGGTTTCATAATGGCCACCTGTGCGCGCGACCATTCCAAAACCTTTATGCCAATCGGGTATCTTTCTGCGTAATAACTGTCTAATAAACCTTCAGGAGCTGATTCTTTAATGGTAGCAGCTAGTTTCCAGCCCAGGTTCATGGCATCGCCCAAGCCCAGGTTTAAACCCTGGCCACCCAAAGGTGCGTGGATATGGGCCGCATCGCCGGCTAAAAACACCCTGCTATTGCGGTAATTGGTGGCTTGGCGGGCACGGTCGGTCCAGGTAGTAGCAATGTGCAGGGTACTAATGGTTACATCGGTATCAGAAATGTGGCGCAGCACCTCTTGCAGGTGTTGAGCGGTTATTGGCGCACCTGACTGATGAAATGCACCTTGGTCAAAATCTTGTATAATGAGGTAACCTGGCTGCGATTGCAGGTACATGCCCCTTGCAGTTACATTTCGGCCCGGTTTAAGCTTTTCGGGATCTAAAATATCAACCTGTGCACTGTAGCCGGTAAAATCTGGCTCGGTGCCGGCAAACTCAAAGCCACCAGCCTTTCGTACCTGACTACGACTCCCATCACAACCAACCAGCCATTTAGCCATAAAAGATTGAGCATTTGCCAATACGGTTACGCCTTCATCAGTTTGCTGAAAGCCGCAAAGGGTTTGACCGCGCCTGATGGTTACGCCTAACGCAAGTGCGCGATGGGTTAGTACCGTTTCAATTTCTTCCATTTCAGAAAGCATAATGGGATCAGTGGCACTTGGCAAACGGTATTTCCATTGCGCGGTATCAATGTGGTCAGCATAAAAAGGAATCCCGGCAAAATGCCCCGCCTGACGGTTTTCTTGTCCCGCATGTGGGTTTTTATAACGTTTATGGATTTCCAGTCCTGATAATAATCCGCGGCGGTAAAGTGCTTCAATACTTGGTGCCGAAAGCCCGCGCATGCCAAAGGGTAGGCGTTTTAGCGGCGTTTCCGGAGTTTCGACTTTTTCTAATATCAGTACAGTACATTGTGCCAGGGCAAGTTCGCAGGCAAGGAAAAGGCCTACCGGTCCTCCGCCGGCAATAATTACATCGTAAATAAGAGGTATGGGTGAGGGTATTTCGTTTTGAATTGTCGTGTTCATATTTGTATCATTTGAACACAAAGTTCTGTAACTGCGGTCGATCAGGCTTGTACAAATGCGACAAAATCGCCCTTAATTACCGTTTTTCCATGCTTGGCTTTTCGTGCAAATGCTGCTGGCGTAGTACCACTGTAATGTTTAAATTCACGGCTTAGGTGAGATTGATCGGTATAACCCAGTTGATAAGCGAGACCTGAAAGGTTTGCATCCGGATGAATCCATAAATGATTGCGAACCTGTTCAAAACGCATCAGGCCCAATACATCCTTAACGGTATAGCCCGATGATTGTTTAAATTTCCGCTCCAGCGTCCGTACAGTGGTGTGGGCAGCGGCAGCAACCTGGCTTACAGGCAAAGTACCTTTTGCCTCGCGCATGGCAATACCCGCTTTAAATAATAAACTGTTTGCCGCAATTTGCGATTTTGCTTTAATAAAGTATTGTTCTACCTCATTAATCGCTTCTTCTATTCTGCCGTTGCGGATATGGGTATCCAATATCGGATGCAAATGTGCTATCGGATGCTCGAGTACATGCAGATGTTGTTTAGCTGAAGGTAGCCCGAGCAAATCAAACACGGTCCAGGGATAGCACCTGATGGCAATAATCTCCAAACAATTTTGGGCATGAAAAGTAATGGGCTGGTTGAGTAGCCCCATCATAAAGGGCGATGGAAGAGGCTGTAAAACTCCATCCTGAAAAGTACTGCAGGAATTTCCAAAATGAAAGATAATTTCGGCATAGCCATCAGGCAAAACCTCAAAAGTTTCAGCTGCTACCGATTCCCTTTTGTTGTACCAAAAACACCTGATGGTATCGCGCAAAGTTTCAGGAGCTTCAAATTCGTGGTGTTGCATGCAGTTGTGGTCTTTTTTGCTTTGATTCTGGTGGAAAATATGGTGTTTTGCCCTAATTGCGAAATTATTTTTTAAAAACAAACGTTTGCGTGAAATTATTGTTTGAAGTTGATTGTTAAAATTATTTATTATTGTAATAAAGTCATTACATCCGGATGCCTCAATTGGATTCATACGGTTAATCGTCCCCTTAATAAGATTGTTGCCATGCGCGATTATAGAAAATTTAACGACGAACAATTGTTATCTTTCTTAAGGGAAGGAAATCATGCTGCATTTACAGAAATTTACAACCGTTACTGGAAAAAGATGTTTGAAATTGCTGCACGTAAGATCAATGATTTAGACGAAGCAGAAGAAATTGTACAGAGCATCTTTGTTTCGCTTTGGCAGAGAAAAACCGAGCTCAGAATTAAAGGCTCATTAAATGCTTATCTGGCTGTTTGTATCAAATATCGCGTAATCAAATTGTTGGATAAAAAAAGACATGAACAAAAATACAGGGATAGCCTGGATAGCCGGATACTTACTGATGCCTCAACTGAAGACTGGTTAAGTTTTTTGGAACTGAAAGACAAACTTGCCGAATTGGTGGCTGTTTTACCTGATAAATGCCAGCTCGTATATAAAATGAGTCGCGAACGCGGAATGCCCCAAAAAGAAATTGCCACAACACTCAATATTGCAGAAAAAACTGTAGAGGCACATCTTGGAAAAGCGCTTAAAACACTAAAAGCAGGCCTCAATCATTTCTTAACAACCTTGTTGTAAAAAAAACAAATATTTTAATAATCGACTAAGGGATTTATCTCCTATAGGGTACATGTAAGTATAAACCTATTGAAGATGAACGATCTCGAATACAATGAAGATTATTATAAAGAACTTGCTTCCAAATGGATAAAGGGAACCATTACTAATGAAGAAGAAGTAAGGTTTTCGTCCTGGTATAATCAGGAAGTTAATCGAGAAATAACAATACCCGAAGAATTTGTCGTAAATGAGGCCGAACATCGTAACCGGATGCTGGCCGAAATTAATAAGAGAATAGGCGTATCTAAAAAAGTGCAGCTATGGCCGCGTTTGGTTGCCGCCGCTTTAATTGGTGTCTTATTTATTTCCGGATTCTATTTAATGATTCGCTCCTTCACAAAAGATGAAGCTGCGATTGCAGTACTGAAGAAGCACGATATACCTGCCGGAAAAAATAAAGCAGTACTTACACTGGCTAATGGCGAGGTGCTTTCACTTTCAGATTTAGCAGTTGGCGAACATAGCCAGCATGATGGAGCCATTATTACTAAAAACAGAGACGGACAGCTTCAATACCAGGTTGTAGATACCGAAAATAACAGTAACGAAATTGCTTATAATACCATCAGTACACCAAAAGGAGGACAATATCAGGTTAACCTGCCCGATGGAACAAAAATATGGCTCAATTCGGCCTCCTCATTAAAATTTCCGACAAGTTTTAAAAAACTCTTTGAACGCAAAGTAGAGCTTGCCGGAGAAGGCTATTTTGAAGTGGCTAAAGATAAAAGCCGTCCGTTCCGTGTAGTTTCCAATCAGCAAACCGTAACTGTTTATGGTACTCATTTTAACATAAACGCCTATAGCGATGAAGCTGAAATGGTAACAACCTTAATTGAGGGGAGTGTAGATGTAAACCATGTGCTCCTCCGTCCAAATGAACAATCGGTAATTAAAGATAATCAGATTAAAGTACAACCAGCCGATATTGAATCGGTAATTGCCTGGAAAAATGGCTATTTCAGGTTTGAAGAAGAGCGTTTGGATGTGATTATGAAAAAGGTATCGAGATGGTATGATGTAGATATAGAATTTGCTGACCCAGCTTTAAAGGAACTGGAATTTGGGGTGGTAACCAGTCGTTCAGGAAATCTTTCGGGCATACTTAAAATGCTCGAAATGACCCATGAGATTTATTTTACACTTAACGGCAGGAAAATTACAGTGCTGAATTATACAAAGGAAAACAATGCCCGTTAACCATGAGGGCAACCTAAATAAACCAATTTTAAATTTTAAACAAACTAACCAAATTAAGATGGAAAAAAATCAAACTTAACCCTGGATCTATTAGAAATCCGGGAGCATCTCACTGCTCCCGAAAAAGTTCTAATGCCAAAAAAACAATCGAATCAATTTATTTCTTAAACATTTCGCAAAGTGATCTAAGCATGCGACCGCTGGCACTTTGTCGAATTAACAGAACAATCAAATGTATAAAAATTATACTAAAAATTTTTGTATGCCCCCGGGCTACGCCTTTAAATTAAGTTTAGCTATGAAATTAGCAGCGGTGTTGCTCGTCGTAACGATTATGCAGGTTGGTGCAACCGGATTTGCACAGAATATCAATTACCAAAAGAAAAGTGCCTCTCTTAAACAGGTGCTCAACGAAATCAATAAGCAAACAGGATATAGTATTGTGTGGTCGGCAAAAAAGGCCAAGAATTTACTGTTAACTGATCTCTTTTTTAAAAATGCGACTTTGGAAACCGTACTTGAAAAGTGCCTTGAAGGGCAGCCACTGTCTTATGCTATCGAAAACGGTATCGTTGTAATCCGCACAAAATTGCCACCGGTAACACGTACTACAGAATCAGCAAATGCCTTTATTGATTTGAAAGGGCAGGTAGTTGATGAAAATGGTGTTCCGCTACCTGGCGCGAGTATCAAGCTTAAAAATGGAACTAAACAAACCATGTCTAGCCAGGATGGTAGATTTGCCATGGTTGGGGTTGACCGCGGAGATGTACTTTTGGTTAGTTATATTGGTTATCAGGAGAAAGAGGTAAGCGTAACCACGTCAGATATGATAATCCGCTTAACCGCCAAATCTGCCGAACTCAACGATGTGGTGGTAGTAGCCTATGGCAGTCAATCGAAAACAAGGCTTACAGGCGCAGTTGCACAGGTAAGTGGCAAAGATTTGCAAAACAGGCCAATTACCAGGATCAGTCAGGCACTTCAGGGGCAGGTAGCTAACCTGAATATTGGTGCGACTACGGCTGGTGGGGCACCCAATTCTACCCAAAGCTTAAATATTCGTGGTTATACCGGACTTGGAACTTCTGGTGGACCGCTTATTGTAGTAGATGGTATTCAGGGGGTAGATATCAATAGTATTAACCCTGATGATATAGAGAATATTAGTGTGCTAAAAGATGCAGCTTCAGCAGCCATTTATGGATCGAGTGCACCATATGGTGTTATACTGATCAGTACTAAAAAAGGCAACAAAGCCGCTGCGCCAACCATTTCCTATAACAACAACCTTTCTGTTTCAGAAGTAATTAACCTGCCAAAAATGGTCAATTCACTTGAGTTTGCAACCATTTACAATGAAGCTTTTGCAAATGCACAACGGGCAGCTTTTTTTGATGCACCAACCATCCAACGCATTAAAGATTACCAGGCCGGCATACTTACTACCGAAACCATTAAAAATCCGGCGCCAAATACCAACGAATATTTTTCATGGAATGCCTCAAATGCCAATAACGATTGGTTCAAGATTTATTATAAGGATCATGCTTTTAGCCAGCAGCACAATATGAGTGTAAATGGTGGCTCTAATTCATCAAACTACTTTGTTGGGGCTGGATATAATGACAGGAACGGAATGTATAATTATGGTAACGATAGCTATAAACGTTATAACCTGAGGGCTAACCTGAGCGCTGATGTAACCAGCTGGCTTATCTTCAATTTACGAAGTAGTTTCTCCCGTCAGCTGTTTAATTCTCCAAACTTATATCCTGGCCAAACCGGTGGTGGCGACCAGGCCTACATGCACCAGATTGCCCGTAAATTTCCTACCGTTGCCGTATTTAACCCTGACGGACGGTATTCCGATTCAAGCAATATCTTACTGCATGAAGAAGGAGGACGCAACAACCAGACTACCGACCAGGGCTTGCTAAGTGGCGAACTTAATTTTAAGCTGGCCAAAGGGTGGACAGCTACCGCTAACTATACCTTTGATGCCCAGTATTACGATGAAACCTCACACCTGAAAACACTATTCTCTTTTCTCCCAGATGGGTCTCAGAGCACGGTAGGCGGTACTACGCCAAATTCATTTAGCCGTTACAACGAACGCAACCAGCATGAGGTAGTAAATGTATTCTCTAAATATGAGAAGCAGTTTCAGGATCATTATTTTAGCATACTAGGTGGTTATGTAAGCGATTATGTAGGTTTTCAGTCCTATTCAGCCAGCAATAGTAATCTTTATTCAGATAATATTCCATCGCTTTCTACAGCATACGGCACAACACCATCTATCTCTGATTTGATTCGTAAACTGAGTTCGCAGGGAGCTTTCGGGAGGATTAATTACAATTACAAAGAAAAGTACCTCTTAGAGCTTAATGCCCGATACGATGGAACTTCGCGCTTTTTAGAAGATGTTCGCTGGAAACTTTATCCAGGTGTTTCTGCAGGCTGGAATATTGACAAAGAGTCGTTCTTCGAGCCAGTAAAAAAATATGTAAACACCTTTAAATTCAGGGGATCTTATGGGCAGCTTGGCGATCAGGTATTTTTAGGAAACAGCTATTATCCTTTTTATCCAAGCTTAGGTACCTCAAGACCAACATCTACCAGTTGGTTGTTTGGTGGTACACAACAGGCTTCAGTAACATTACCAGCTCTGGTTAATGATCAGTTAACCTGGATTACCAGCTCTACATTAGATTTTGGAGCCGATGCAACATTTTTCAATAACAGGTTAAGCGCTTCATTCGATTGGTATATCAGAAAAGCGACTGATTTTGCCGGCCCTTCGGCGGCATTACCAGCCATTTTGGGTACAACCCCACCTAGTGTAAACAACTCTGCAATTAAAACTAAGGGATGGGAACTTTCATTGGCATGGAGAGATAAAATTGGTTCGGTTAGTTACGGTTTGAAAGGAGTATTGAGCGATTATACCGCCAAAGTAACCAAATATCCAAACCCAACCGGACTATTAAATACCTGGTACGAAGGATTGGATATGGGTGAGATATGGGGTTATGAAACCGTAGGCCTATTTCAAAGCGCAGCCGAAATTGCCGGTGCCCCATCACAAAATCTGATCTATAACGGTCCGTTAACACCTGGCGATGTTCGCTATGCAGACCTTAATGGTGATGGTATAATTAGTCCGGGAGCTTCTACTGTATCTAACCCCGGCGACCGCAAGGTAATTGGTAATTTAACGCCAAGGTACAGTTACGGTGTTACAGCCGATGCCAGCTGGAATGGTTTCGATGCCATGATTTTTGTACAGGGCGTAGGAAAACGTGATGTAGCGATAGGCGGTAACTATTTCTGGGGAATTGTAGGCGATGAGTGGCAGAGCTCGTTGTTTACCACCCATTTAGACAGATGGACGCCACAAACACCTGATGGTTATTACCCGAAATATTACATGAGTGGTGAAAACAGTAAAAATCAGCAAACCCAAACCAGATACCTGCAAAATGGCGCCTATTTAAGGTTAAAGAATGTGCAGTTAGGCTATTCGCTGAACAAAAGCTTAGTCGAAAAACTGAAACTGGGGCGTGTGAGATTTTATCTGAGTGTAGAAAACCTGGCCACCATTACCAAATTTACCAAAGCGCTTGATCCTGAACTTTTCCTGTCATCAGGAAAGGTGTACCCGATGCAGAGAACTTATTCTGCAGGATTGAATGTTACTTTTTAAACCAATAAAAATATTAAAGGATACAATCATGCAAAACAGATTATATATCATTATCCTCACCTTAACCATGTTTCTTGGTGCCTGTAAAAAGGATTTCCTAGACAGAACACCCGAAACAAGTATCAGCGAGGCCGAGTTCTGGAAAACACAGAACGACTTACAGCTATATGTCAATAATTTTTACACCGCATTCCCTTCAACAATAGGAGCCTTTGGTACAATTGGGCCATACGGCCTGGATGCTGATGATGGTAGCGACAACATGATTACCATGTCGGTAAATAGCAATATGAATGGGGTACGTACCACACCGAGTTCGGGTGGCGGATGGGCTTATGGTGATTGGAATACGCTCAGAAACATCAACTATTTCATGGTAAACTACAATAAGGTAAATGCCAGCTGGGAAAATCAAAAAACGTATGTGGGCGAAGCCCTGTTTTTTAGGGCCTGGTTCTATTTTAGCAAACTGCGCCAGTTTGGCGATTTACCGTGGGTAAATCGTCCACTGGATATTACTTCTGGTGAGCTTAAAACACCGAGATTATCAAGGTCGGTTATTGTCGATTCTATCATGAACGACCTGGATCGTGCAGTACAATACCTGCCCTCAAAAACATCAGCACAGGCTTCGAGGGTAAATAAACAGATTGCCCAGTTGTTTCAGGCACGAATTGCACTTTTTGAAGGTACCTGGGAGAAATACCATACCGGTACACCTTTTGGTGTTAATGGTGCCGATGGGACTAAATTCTTGCAAAAGGCGGCAACAGTTTCAGCCGATCTTATTGCCAATCCAGGTGGCTATGCTTTAGTAGCTACACCTGGTACAGATGGATACTGGAGAATATTTAATCAGATCAACTACAGCTCAAATTCTGAGGTAATGTTATGGCGACAGTTTGATCTGAATATTAATGGCGGACATTACTGGCACAGGTACACCAATACCGGCGCAGGAAGGGGAATAACCAAAAACCTGGTTGATTATTACCTCTGTACTGATGGTAAGCCCATTACCGGAAATGCTTTATACCAGGGCGATGCAAGCTTGTTAAATGTGATTAAAAACCGTGACCCACGGATGGTACAAACCATATACATTAACGATGGCAATCATATTGTAACCAATAACAGACCTAACGGTGCAGTGCCAAATATTTTTGATGCGCCAACTTTTTCGGCAGCAAACGAACAGAAACCAGCTACGGGTTATCAGGTTTATAAAGGTCATGACCCCGATTACAACCAGCAACAAGATCGCGGAACATCAGGTTATATTATTTTCCGATTTGCCGAGGCATTGCTTATTTATGCTGAAGCAAAGGCCGAGCTGGCTACCATTACCCAAAACGATTTGGATATAAGTGTGAATAAACTAAGGGCAAGGATTGGAATGCCAAATATGCAACTGGCTTCCATTACAGCCGATCCAAAATGGGAATTCCCTGCTTTGAGCCCTGTAATTAACGAAGTACGCCGGGAAAGAAGGGTAGAGCTGGCTTGTGAGGGCTACCGCAAAGATGATATATTCAGATGGGCTGCTGCCGATGAACTGATAGTAGGCTGGAAACCAAAAGGAGCAAAATTGGCCCAATGGATTGGAGTGGTGGATTCAAAGTACCTCACCAGCTATCCCGTTGATGAAAATGGTTATATCGAGCTATTTAAAACTAACCTGGCTACAGGATATAAATTCAACTTGCTGCGCGATTATCTCTCACCAATTCCGACAGATCAGATGGTGCTTAATCCGGATATTAAGCAAAATCCGGGTTGGCAGTAAGGGCAGGGGCATCCGGTTAGTTCGTAACCGGAATGCCAGAAACGAAAAAACCTTAATGGGATAAGGTTGATTAGTTAGTGTCTCCGGTTTTTCGGAGGCACTTTTTTTATGTAAATTGCTACGAAGGTTAAAACATTTCTTTCCAAATTTCCACATAGCTTGCGATTACAAGCAGCATTTCATAGTTTTGAAACATGCAGGAGCTTTCGATGTCGTTACAGATAGATTTGATGGAACTTAAAGCCAGGTATAGCTTTATTATGGAAGAACTCGATGCACTTTTTGCCGATGCTTACCTATCTAAAATCGGGGCCAAGCAAAAACTGGCCGATCAGATGCTGAGGGAAATTGAACGCATATTGAGCCAGGCTGAATAATTGCCAATCCCTATACTCAAATCTATTTGCCATGATAAAATATAGCTACACCATTTTATATGTTGCCGATGTAGAAAAATCTATCCGGTTTTACGAAGAAGCATTCGGTTTCCAAAGAAAATTTATTACACCAGAAGCTGATTATGGCGAATTGTTAACAGGCGATACCACACTCTCTTTTATTACAAAAACACTCGGAAATGCCAACCTGAAGAACGGTTTTTTAGAAAGCCGTTTAAGTGAAAAACCATTCGGCATTGAACTGGGCTTTGCCACACCAGATGTTGATTCTGTAATAAAGCAGGTAATACTATCAGGTGGTACGCTTTTAGAAGAAGCAAGGCAAAAGCCATGGGGCCAAACCATTGCCTATGTGCGCGATTTGGATGGCTTTTTAATCGAAATTTGTACCCCTATGTCCTAAAATAATTCCTTTTACAGCTTAGGTAACTTTATAATAAAGCCCCAAAAAAGTGTTCAGCTTTTTTGGGTTTTTAGTTAAGATTTGAAATGATTTTTCATAAGAAACACCAGATGACAGTACTATTGACGTTCAGCAGTTGGTTTTGATCGTTTGAGGTGCAGTTCTGATAAAGTAAAGTGCAGTTCTGATCATTTAAGGTGCCCATATGATAAATTACGGTGCGGTTCTGATCATTTAAGGTGGGGCAGTTCAATAAACTGTGTCAAAAAAAATATCCTTAGAAAAGCTGTTCTAAAATTAAAATTGAGTTAATCTTTTGTCAATTTACAGTTAATTAAAATATTTTATACTCAGATTAAAATGAACTTAAAAACTAAAAAATAACCTGTTTGCCGTTCGTTTTCTGGTAAATAGAACACTAATCCATTTATTTTGATCGTGTTTTAGCTAAAATCATGATCAAATTTCCAATATATAGCCCTAATCTTTCCTTTTTAGTATAAAAGACAATTCTGGTAAGTCCAAATCTGAATTTCAACTTCATTTAAACTTCATAAATCTGTATTTATTTCGCTATCGAATTAAATCATTGCGTAACCCTGAATTATTGATCCACCATTGTGCTGTTTAGCAGCATATTAATGATGAACCGGTTGGCAAAGGAAAACTAATGAAAAAAAATAAATCAGATAACTAGTCAAAAAAACAAAGATGAAGAGAAATGTAATGTGCCTCGCTTTGAGTGCTTTGCTTTACCTAACAGCGTGTACATCCAAAAAAGAAGAAAAAGAAGAAGTAGCCACTTATGCGGTAACCAGTCCGATAAGAATGGATACATCGTTTACCAAAGAATACGTTTCGCAAATTAAATCTGTGCGGAATATTGAAGTAAGAGCTCAGGAAAAGGGTTATCTTCAGAATATTTATGTGGATGAAGGCCAGCATGTTAAAGCTGGTCAGCTTTTGTTTAAGATTATGCCTAAAGCAGCACAGTCAGAGCTGGCAAAAGCACAGGCAGAAACAAAATCGGCACAAATTGAGCTGGAAAACACCAAATTGCTGTCTGATAAAAATATTGTTTCCAAAAATGAACTGGCCATGGCCAAAGCTAAACTGCAATCTGCCAATGCCGAAACCTCACTGGCAAAATTTCATTTATCCAACACCGAAATCCGTGCACCTTTTGATGGTACCATCGATCGCATTCCTTTAAAATTAGGTAGTTTGGTTGATGAGGGCGCTTTGTTAACCAGCCTTTCTGATAACAGCCAGGTGTTTGCCTATTTCAATGTATCGGAGCCTGAATATCTTAATTACCAGAGTGCTGCCAAAGTAAAGGGCCAGCAAGAGGTTAGCCTGTTATTGGCCAATAACGAACTGCTAAAAGCCAAAGGTAAGGTAGAACTGATCGAAAGTGAATTTGATAACGAAACCGGAAACATTGCCTTCAGGGCCAGGTTCAACAATGCCGATAATCTGCTTAGAAACGGCGAAACCGGTAAAATACAAATGGTGGTACCTTTAAAAAATGCTTTGGTCATTCCACAAAAAGCTACCTACGATATTCAGGATAAAACCTACGTTTTTGTGATCGATAAAAACAATAAAGTACACTCAAAAGCCATTACCATAGCAGGCGATTTGCCCGATTTATACATTGTAGGCGATGGCATTACGGTAGGCGATAAGATCTTACTGGAAGGTGTGCAGAAGGTTAAAGATGATGATAAGATCGCTTTTAAATTCCAGCAGCCTCAGGATGTGATGAAACAATTGAGACTGAAAACAGAATAATCTAAATCCTCCATACTTATTTTATGTTTAGTAAATTCATACAAAGGCCCGTCCTTTCTATCGTAATATCGCTTGTTATTGTGTTTTTGGGTGTGTTGGCCATTAGCTACCTGCCTGTTACGCAGTTCCCTTCTATTTCGCCGCCTAAAGTAAATATTACGGCCGAGTATCCGGGGGCTAACAACGAGCTCTTAATTAAATCGGTGGTTATTCCCTTAGAGCGTGCGCTTAACGGCGTACCCGGAATGAAATATATTGCATCCGATGCCGGTAATGATGGCGAGGCCTCTATTCAGGTTGTATTTAACCTGGGTACCGATCCCAATCAGGCTTCGCTTAACGTGCAAAACAGGGTAGCAGCCGTAACCAATAAACTTCCTCCTTTGGTGGTTCGCGAAGGGGTAAAAATTACCCGTGAGGAGTCTAACATGTTAATGTACATCAACCTGTACAGTAAAGATCCTAAAATGAACCAGAATTTCCTGTATAACTATGCCGATATCAACCTGCTTTCAGAGTTGAAAAGGGTAGATGGGGTAGGTTTTGCCGATATTTTGGGCGACAGGGATTATGCAATGCGCATCTGGTTAAAACCAGATCGCATGCAGGCATATAAAATCTCGGTTGATGAGGTAATGAAAGCGCTTGATGAGCAAAGTTTAGAAGCCTCGCCGGGTAAAACAGGTGAGAGCTCGGGTAAACGCTCCCAAGCGTTCGAATATGTGTTAAAATATTCGGGCCGTTTTAATACCAAAGAAGGTTATGAGAATATTGTACTAAGGGCAAGTGCCAACGGCGAGTTACTTCGTTTAAAAGATGTAGCCGATGTTGATTTTAGTGCAGCGGCTTATAATTTGTACTCTACCTTAAACGGAAAGGCATCTGCCGCAATCGTTTTAAAGCAATCGTATGGTAGTAATGCCACTCAGGTAATTAAAGATGTAAAAGCCAAAATGGCTGAAATTAAAGCCAGTTCATTTCCGAAAGGACTGGATTATGAGATCAGTTATGATGTGTCTAAATTCCTCGATGCCTCAATTGAAAAGGTAATCCATACGCTGGTAGAAGCTTTTATTTTGGTAGGCTTAGTGGTATTCCTGTTCTTGGGCGACTGGCGTTCAACACTGATTCCGGCTATTGCGGTTCCGGTATCGTTGATTGGTACTTTCGTTTTCATGCAGTTCTTTGGTATTACGCTCAACTTAATCACTTTGTTTGCTTTGGTACTGGCCATTGGGGTAGTAGTAGATGATGCCATTGTGGTAATTGAGGCGGTGCATGCCAAGATGGAGCACAACAGAAGGCTTTCAGTACTAAAAGCTACGCAACAGGCCATGAAAGAAATTGGTGGGGCAATTATTGCCATCACCTTTTTAATGGCATCGGTATTTATTCCGGTAGCATTTATGTCGGGTCCGGTAGGTATTTTTTACCGTCAGTTCTCTATTACCATGGCAACGGCCATTATCCTTTCGGGTATTGTGGCTTTAACACTTACCCCCGCATTGTGTGCCATCATGCTAAAAAACAACCATGGTAAAAAAGGTAAGAGAACCATGATCGATCGCTTTTTAGATGGCTTTAACAATGGTTTCGCTAAGCTTTCGGGCAAATATGAGCTTGTGCTTAGCAAAGTGGTAAGCCGCAGAATATTAACGTTTGGTGTTTTAATTGCCTTCTGTTTGGGTGTTTGGGGCTTAAGTGGTACAGTACCATCAGGCTTTATTCCGAATGAGGATCAGGGTATGGTTTACGCCATTATCCAAACACCTCCGGGATCTACTTTAGAACGTACCGATCAGATTGCAGAAAAACTACAGAAAATGTGCGAGGAGATTGACGGTGTTAAATCTGTTTCATCGTTAGCCGGATATGAGATTCTTACTGAAGGTACAGGTTCTAACTCAGGTACCTGTTTAATTAACCTGAAAGACTGGAACGAACGTAAACATTCTGCTGTAGAGATTATCGAAGAACTGGAAGAAAAATCTAAATCTATCCCGGGAGCAACTATCGAGTTTTTCCAGCCACCAGCGGTGCCGGGTTATGGTGCAGCAGGCGGTTTCGAACTTCGTTTACTGGATAAAGCAGGTAGCGGCGACTATAAAAAAATGGAAACTGTTGCTAACGATTTCGTAAAAGAGCTCAATAAACGCAAAGAACTGTCGTCGGTATTTACTTTCTACAGTGCCAGTTTCCCGCAGTATATGCTCAACGTAGATAATGATATTGCCCAACAAAAAGGCGTGAGCATTGATAATGCTATGAATACGCTTTCTACTTTTGTGGGTAGTAATTATGAAACCAGTTTTATTAAATACGACAGGCAGTATAAAGTAATTGTGCAGGCCTTGCCACAATACAGGGCCCTTCCGGAAGATATCCTTAAACTATCGGTAAAGAACGATCGCGATGAAATGGTACCTTTTTCTGCCTTTATCAAGATGCAAAGGGTTTATGGTCTTTCGGAGATTACCCGACACAACATGTACAACGCTTCGGAGATTAGTGGTCAGTCGGCTCCGGGCTATAGCTCGGGTGAAGCCATTAAAGCCATTACCGAAGTAGCCAAGAAAACATTGCCAAGGGGATTTGGTATCGATTGGGCTGGTATTTCTAAAGATGAGGTATCGAGAGGTAATGAAGCTATATACATCTTCCTGATTTGTTTGGGTTTCGTTTATCTGGTGCTTGCGGCACAATACGAAAGTTTCATTTTACCACTTTCGGTAATCCTTTCATTACCTGCAGGTATTTTCGGAGCCTTTGTATTCCTTAAGTTATTGGGACTAGAAAACAACATTTATGCTCAGGTGGCAATGGTTATGCTCATCGGTTTGCTGGGTAAAAATGCGGTACTGATTGTGGAGTTCGCTACGCAGCGGCATGCCCAGGGTGCATCCGTATTTAAGGCTGCCATGGAAGGTGCTACAGTGCGTTTCCGTCCGATTTTAATGACCTCTTTCGCTTTTATTGCAGGTTTAATTCCTTTAATGATCGCCAGCGGACCGGGTAAAATCGGTAACCGTACCATTGGTTCGGCTGCAGCAGGAGGTATGCTTTTCGGAACCATATTTGGGGTAATCGTAATACCGGGCTTATACTACGTATTCGGAACAATTGCAGCTAGACACAAGCTGATTAAAATTGAAGAAGAACATCCGTTAACAGAAGAAATAGAAAACAATGTTTAGGAAAAATATATATAAAAGCGTTGGATTGGTGTTGATATGCGCTGCATATACCGCCTGTAAGTTACCAGAAGTAGCCCAACGTGCCGAAAATAAAAACGTACCTGCCGCCTTTAACAATGGCGGGCAGGATACGGTAAGCACTGCAAGTATACAGTGGCGTAAGTTTTTTACCGACCCAAATCTGATAAACCTGATTGATACAGCCCTTAAAAATAACCAGGAGCTAAACATTACCCTTCAGGATATTGAGATTGCCAAAAACGAAATCAAAGCCAAAAAAGGAGAACTTTTACCAAGTGTAAGCTATGGTGTGGGCGCCGGTTTTGATAAAGTGGGTCGTTACACCAGTTCGGGAGCAGGCGATGCCTCTACCGAAATTACACCCGGTAAAGAAGTGCCAGAAATATTACCCGATTATAAATTTGGTTTACAAGCCAACTGGGAAGCCGATATCTGGCATAAACTGCGTAATTCGAAAAAAGCTGCCATTAGTCACTATTTGTCTACAGTTGAAGGTAAGAATTTCGTAATCACCAATTTAATTGCCGAAGTGGCTAATTCTTATTACGAATTGCTGGCTGCCGATAACCAGCTGGAGATAGTGAAAAAGAACATTGAGCTGCAAAGCAACGCACTGGAGCTGATGAAAATACAGAAACAGGCTACACGGGTTACCGAGCTGGCTGTACGCAAGTTCGAGGCTGAGGTGTTAAGCTCTAAGAGCCTTGAATTTGATATTCAGCAGAACATTACCGAAACTGAAAATAAGATCAATTTCTTGTTGGGCCGTTTTCCGCAAACCATTATCAGGGATAAATCTAATTTTACGGATTTAGTGCCGCCAACTGTTCAAACTGGCTTGCCAGCGCAGTTATTGGCTAACCGCCCGGATATTAAACAGGCAGAATACGAATTGGCAGCTGCCAAACTGGATGTTAAAGTTGCCAAGGCACAGTTTTACCCATCGCTGGGCATCTCGGCAAGTATTGGTTACCAGGCTTTCAATCCATCATATCTGTTAAGAACTCCCGAATCGTTGATTTACTCTTTAGCAGGAGATTTAGCAGGACCGTTAATTAACCGTAACGCCATAAAAGCCGAGTATTTAACTGCAAATGCCAAACAGTTGCAAGCCGTTTACGATTACGAAAAAACCATTTTAAACGGATACATTGAGGTAGCCAATCAAATGTCGAAAATCAGTAACCTGCAAAAAAGCTACGATTTGAAATCGAAACAGGTAACAGCCTTAACACAATCCATTGATATTTCTAATGATTTATTTAAAGCAGCAAGAGCCGATTATTTTGAGGTTTTAATGACCCAGCGCGATGCCTTACAATCGAAACTGGAATTGATTGAAACCAAAAAGCAACAGTTAAATGCAGTGGTAGATATTTATCACGCCCTGGGTGGAGGGTGGAACTAGGTTTAACCTTTTCCATTTAAGATAACATTCAAGTCAAATCCTTATAAGTACAGGCTGCTCCGGTTTTGGAGCAGCCTTTTTGATTTTGTCATTCTGAACGCAGTGAAGAATTTCTCTGCGCTAATTTCTAGCCACGGATGTACGGAACCCACGGATTCCATGGTTTGTCACGCTGAGCGGAGTCGAAGCGCCTTAAGCTAATTCGTCATTTCTAGCGTAGCCGAGAAATCTGTTTTAACCATCTATTTCCCGCTAACCAACGCATCATTTGTAAATAAGCCATGACGGGATCACTTTTATTAAAAATAATCAGTTATAAGTCCCATATTTAAACATGAAACAAATCTTCCTGGGCACTGCTATTCTATTTTCTATTATTTTTCAAAAAGCCATGGCGCAAAACAATCCTCCTGCTGTTTTAAATCACATTGCGGTTTATGTAAGCGATTTAAAACAATCGACTGATTTTTACGAAAGTGTTTTTAACCTGAAAATCATTCCCGAGCCTTTTCACGATAACCGCCATACCTGGTTTACGCTAGGGGCAGCCGGACAGTTACATTTAATTCAGGGTGCGAAAGGCACTCAAAACTTTGATAAGAATGAACATTTATGTTTCAGCGTGCCTTCGGTTGATGAATTTGTAAAAAAGCTGAACACCAAAAAGATCAATTTCGAAGACTGGGCAGGGAAGGAGAAAGGCATAACCTTGCGTGTTGATGGCGTAAAACAAATTTACTTTAAAGATCCCGACGGGCATTGGCTCGAAGTAAACGACGCGAAATAATTTTTAGCTCCGGCGTATTATCCATTTTTTTTGTCCTTATCCTGAACTGATGAAACTGACTTTGCCAAAGCATTTACTGAAGCTGCTTTTACTCACGCTGATACCTGTACTATCAAAAGCACAAAATAACGGGGTAGAAGCCGATTTGAAGCAAATTATGGAGAAATATAGTGCCGTAGGTACTGCTGTTGCTGTGGTTAAAAATGGTAAGGTTGTTTACACGAAGGCTTTTGGTTTAAAAGATCTGGAGAATAAAGTACCACTTACCAATAACGATATTTTCAGGATTGCCTCTATTTCCAAATCCTTTTCTGCCACGGCAATCATGCAATTGGTTGAGGCAGGAAAGATTAGCCTCGATGATGATTTTGGAGACTTAGTGGGTTTTAAAATCAGAAATCCCAAATTTCCTGAGCAGAAAATTACCCTGAAAATGGCTTTATCTCATACCTCAGGTTTAAACGATTCGCAAGGATATTTAAACCTCGATGTGATTAATCCTGACAAAAATCCAGATTGGGCCAAATGTTATAATGATTATTTGCCGGGCACAAAGTTCGATTATTGTAATCTCAATTTTAATCTCATTGGCATAATTCTCGAAAAGCAATCGGGAGAGCGCTTCGATCGTTATATCAAGAAGCAGATATTAAAACCACTGGGGCTTTATGCAAATTACTGTGTCGATTCGTTAGATAGTACACGTTTTGTAAAATTGTATGAGTACCATGCCGATAGCAGAACCTACACACCATCGCCAGCTGCTTATGCACCACGAAGAACCGAAATTGCCAATTATGTAATGGGTTACAGTACACCTGTTTTTTCGCCAACTGGCGGAATGAAAATTTCGGCAGGTGATTTGGCTACCTACATGATCATGCACATGAATTACGGGAAAGCTAAGGGTATTCGTATCATCTCGAAAAAAAGTGCAGGGCTAATGCAAACAGCTTTGAGTGCCGACGAAGGCTATGGTTTTGCATTGCGCAGCGCCGATAATTTAATTCCCGGCGTTAAGTTAAAGGGACATACCGGCTCTGCATATGGATTGTATAGTACCATGTTTTTTAACCCGAAAGATAAGTTCGGATTTGTAATTATCACCAATGGCATTAATGCAACCTACACAGATGGTTTTCCCGATTTTAGCCGTGCAGCTATTAATTGTTTGTACACGCATTTTGTGAAATAGAATTCCGGCATGCTGTAGTTTACGCCATTTAAGCTAGTAAATCTGCTTTTTCGAGACTTTGTGTATCAACAGCTGTTTTTTGTTGTACAAGCTTTCTAAATGCCTTAGGGCTATTGCCTTTTTGTTTCCTGAAAAATTTATTGAAATGGCTTTCATCGGTAAAACCAAATTCACTGGCAATTTCATTTAAGCGTTTGTCGCTAAACTGCAAACGATGCTCAATAAGTTTCGTTTTGTAATTGGCAATATACTGTTGCAATGTTTCATCAACATGTTTTTTAAAGTAACGGCCCAAATAAGCTTCAGAAATGCTAAAGTTACTGCTGATGATATCGGCCCTTAGTTTTTCGGGGTAATAAATATTGCGTTGTACATATTGTAGCATATCCATCGCCTTTTCTTCGGTACCTACATTGGCCTGTTCGGGAAGGTATTTGGCAATATTGCGGGCAACAATAATAATAAGTGTGTTAACCAGTTGTTGCACCAGTTCTTTATTGTACAGGTCTTTTTCAGCCTGCTCTTCAATAATATTCCAGATAAGCGATCGTACAATCTTCTTGTCGCGGGTGTTTTTTAAAATACAGCCTGGCTGGTGGTTGGCATTTTGGAGGATGTACTCCAGTCGCTTAATATTTTCAGTCTGCAAACCTCCGTTTTTTAAATAAATATCATTAAAGCGGAGGAAAAACAATTCTGATGTTTCTTCAATAATCAGCTCATGGCAATCTTCGGGGGTAATTAAGAACATATGCTCCGCATGGTAATTAAACCTGCTGTTATTTATGCATTGCTTTCCTGTGCCATTTAACACAAAAACCAGTTCAAAAAAGTTATGTTTATGTGCCTGTTTGGAGCACTCGTTTAAGGTAAGGTGCGCAGTTGAAAAAGGCTCGTACAGATTTTCTTTTAGCATGAGGCAAAAATACCAAATTATAGAAACAATATACCAATATATTTAATTTTATTGGTATAATTTTGAATCGTTAATTAAAGATAAAAAAATGAAAGCGATAATATTAAAAGATTTTGGCGGGGTAGAAAACCTCGAATTGACTGAAAAACAAATTCCTTCACCTGGAGCTAATGAGGTGTTAATTAAATTAAGTGCCATCAGCATTAACCCTGTTGATGTGAAAACCAGATCAGGCAAAGGTATTGCGGGCTTAATTAAAGACCAGTTGCCAGTAATTTTAGGTTGGGATATTTCGGGTACCATTACTGAAATTGGCGAAGGTGTAACCCGGTTTAAAACTGGTGATGAGGTATTTGCTATGCTGGCCTTTCCGGGTTTGGGTAATACCTATGCCGGGTATGTGGTAGCAAAAGCAGATGAACTTGCCATTAAGCCCGAAAACGTAAATCATAACGATGCGGCTGCGGCAAGTCTGGCTGCATTAACCGCCTGGCAGGCACTTACCTCACATGCCAATGTACAAGCCGGGCAACGTGTTTTAATACATGCTGCTGCTGGTGGGGTCGGGCATTACGCCGTACAAATGGCTAAACACCTTGGGGCTTATGTTATTGGCACAGCCTCCGCTGCAAACCGCGATTTTGTACTTCAATTGGGTGCCGATGAGCATGTTGATTATCGGGTACAGCCATTTGAAGAAGTAATTAAGGATATTGATTTTGTGCTCGATTCGATGGGGGGCGACTATATCGACCGTTCGTTAAAAGTAACGAAGAAAGGTGGTACTATTATCAGTATCCCTTCAGGTTTAAATGAAACCGTAACCGAAAAAGCAAAAGCGCTGGGCATAAATGGCTATACCATCAGGGTTAAACCAAATGGAAATGATATGGGACAAATAGCGGGCTTGTTGGCTGATGGAACAGTTCGTTCTCATGTATCTGCAGTTTTTCCGTTTGAAGAAATGGCTGTTGCGCACCAGCAAATAGAAACAGGCCGAACAGTTGGGAAAGTAGTCTTAACGTTTTAACCAACAGACACAAAATTATACAGGCCCGGCAAATATGCTGGGCTTTTTTTGTTGAACAATGCCATCAAAGCAGATTAATAAGGCCGTTTTTAGGAAAAAAAACACTCAGGATCCTGATACAGGCTTTAGGATTCGTAACAGCATTTCCTGTAACCTTATCATTAAAAACAGCCTTTGTTGCTGGCAAATCGATCAGATGTGCACAATCGGTAATGGGCTTTTCGTACTTAATTTTCACAAGAATATCAATTATTGCGGATTGACGAAACGTTGATAAGTACTAGCTTCCTTAATTTTTTCAAGCATTAAATAATCCTTCAGTTTCGAAAATTCCATACTCTGGATTGCTTTAACAACTGATTTCAGCTTTTCGCTGCTCACACCCAAACGGGTAGCCCAGTACTGGCGGTCTTGTTCGTCAGCAATGTCGATAAATTCTTTCCTGGCATTTATCGAGTTCATTTGATATTCCATTGATTTATAAATTGGTTAAGGAATAAACACCTCAGAAAAGGATTTGGTTTTTGTGTTTTGTCAACTAATTTTCATTTAAGCCAACACACTCCATTAACCAGTATGGGATATTTTTTGATATTCGTCAAATATTTCCAAAAGGAGTATTATTTTCTCTACAAAATAGTTGGAAATGTGATTTTTGCTTAATATTATTGTATTGTAATGTATTTTTTACAATGACTAATTATTCTAACCCCATTGCACCCGGTGGCTCAGCCAGCAAAAGATTTTATCAGGAAAATCGTTTCGTATTGCTTTTATGGGTGCTTGTAACACTCATTTTTGTAATCGATTCGTGGGTTACACACCGGTTTAATAATTACCTCATTTTCGAAAATACTTTCAGGAACCTGATTCACGAACGTTCCTTGTATGCACCTTATCCTAATTTCCACGACGACGCAAATCATTACGGGCCGGTATTTAGCGTTTTAATTGCGCCATTTGCATTAATGCCAAATAGTATTGGTTTATTGTTCTGGAATTTATTTAACTGTTTCCTGCTGTTTAAAGCCATTCAAACCTTGCCGGTAAGCGACGATAAAAAGGTAATTATCGGTTACATTGCCATTCCCTGCCTTATCGAATCGATGCTGAACCAGCAATTTAATGCCGGAGCAGCAGCATTAATTATTCTGAGTTTTACGCAATTGAATAAGAGCAATAATATTTGGTCGGCTTTTTTTATTGTGCTGGGCACTTTTATTAAACTTTATGGCATTGTAGGCCTGGTTTTCTTCTTCTTTGTTAAAAAGAAACCCCAGTTTATCCTTTGGCTAATTATCTGGTCGTTCATTATCCTCGCTGCTCCCATGTTGTTTGCATCGCCCGGTTTTGTGTTGCATGCTTATCTGGATTGGAAAAGTTCGCTGATCGGAAAAAATGAAATCAACGTTCTGGGTGGGGGCATCGATATTTCGATTATGGGATTCTTCAGGCGTATTTTAAACCAGCCAGAAATTCCTAACCTGCTTTTTCTTTCACTTGGTGCATTGATTTTTATGCTCCCCTTTATTCGCATTGCCCGTTTTTCGAAACCCAAATTCCAGCTGATGATATTGGCTTCCGTACTGCTTTTTCCGGTGTTATTTAGTACCGGTGCAGAAGATTGTACCTTTATCATTTCAATTGTAGGTGTGGGAATCTGGTATATCTTCGAAAACAATCGCGCAATGAAAAAAGTATTGCTACCTGTTTTGCTTGTAATTGCCTGTAATTTTCCTTTACTGCTGTTTCCGGTATATGCCAAAGCGCACCCTTTATCGCTTGCCGTTATTAGTTTGCCTTATTTTCTGGTGTGGTTAAGAATCATTTACAATGCCACCAAAAGCAATATGGCATATGCAGAAGACACCAGGCCTGAACTGGCTGGTGCGTTAACCAAATGATGAATTGAAACAGGATTTCGGATAAAAATGTTGAACTGTTAGGGCTTTCCTTATATTTGGGAAAATTTATATCATGATTGCACACCACGTTTTATTCTGGCTTAAGGCCGATACCACTGAAGAGCAAAAACAGGCTTTTCGTAACAGTTTACAAAATTTAGAAAACATCGAAGTAGTTAAAACCTTCCATATCGGCGTACCTGCACCTATTGAGCGTGCAGTTGTAGATACTACTTATACTTTCAGCTTACTTTTGTTATTTGAAGATTTAGCTGCACATGATGTTTATCAGGTTCACCCTTTGCATAAAGCATTTTTAGATGAGTTTAGGGTTTATTTTGATAAGGTTGTGATATACGACGCAGAATAGTAAAATGCCAGATGTAAATCTGGCATTTTTTTTACACGCTTATTAAGTAAAATTGAGTTTTGTTATTTGGAATTGTTCTAAATAATATGATATTTGTTAATTCCTATTGATAAATATTAAAGGCTACTTTATGTGTAAAACTACAATACTGGCTCAAAATGAAAACATTACCATTGCGCAATGCAAAAATTGCAGGGTTTTAAATATATGGCGTGCCGGCGTTTTAATGAATTTCTCTTTCGATCAGTTCGATGCTTTTTATATCGCTACCAAAAAACTGGCTTTTGATGATTTTCTCGAGTATGCTCCTGATGGGAGAGAGGTTGTAATCCTGTCTACGCCATTTCCAGATATTAGTTTGGTATTTACACGCATGGAGTGGCACGAATTTTTTATTAAGGTAGAGGAAGCGTTATACATGAAGCGCGTGTATGAGCTCGTTCATTACTAATTAAGTTTACGTATATGTAGTGTGGTTTACTTAATTATAAGTATTTTTATCAGCTACGAATCCAAAGCTTTTTGGATTACGTAAATACGGTAAAAAGACAATCTCATGGAAAAAACCGCTACATTAATTAAAAGAGCAGCAACCAATATACATCAGTTAGATAGTATTAAAATAGGTGACTTTTTAGCTGATGAATACGGTAAATCTGGTAAAGTGTGCGATATCGAAATCATCAACCGAAAAGGTGAGTGTCACTACTACTTTAAACTGCTCAAATCAGGTACAATTTTGATTATTGTATAATTCTTTTTTACTGATTAAATTAGGGGTAATGAGACGATATCTGATTACAACTAGTTTGTTGCTCCTGATTCATTGCTGTGTTTCAGGCCAAACCATAAAAGGCAACTACGCAATTAAAAATGTAGAAACCGGTATGCTTTTACGTATTAAAGATGCCAGTAATAAAAACGGAACACCATTGGTAGCTTACCCAGCCCAAAACTGGAAATGCATGACCTGGAATTTTATTTCGGCGGAGGGCAATACTTATCAGTTAAAGAATTTGCTTACCGGTAAAACATTTCAGCCAAAAGCAGGTGATGATGCTACAGAAACTGTTTTAGAAGAACAAGCCCTTAGCCCGGGAAACACCACTCAGCAATTTGATTTTGAACCAGCCGGTAAAAATATTTATTGGATTAAACTTAAAGGAACGGAACTCTATTTAACTTCTGGCGATAAGAAAGGAACAATAAATTTGCCGGTTATCCTTAACAGAAAAAATGGCACCAAGGAGCAGCAGTGGAGCATATACGAGCAGGCACCAACCATGTAAAAATAAAACGGGCGGGATTTGATTAAATCCCGCCCGTTCTGTTATAATTAATGTAACTAATTAAAATTTATAAGATAAGGTAGTTACGAACTGACGTGGCGCTATTGGATTAACACTGTAGTTTTCGTGAACAAAATAGTTCAGCTCGTTGGTAATGTTCGAAACTTTTGCCAGAAGCGAGAATCTTTTCCAGCTATATCCTGCAGAGAAATCTATTGTAGTAAATGCGCTTAAAGGAATTAATCTTAAAGTTGGTGCATTTTTAGCATCGTTCCAACCGCCATTACGTTTACCAGTATAGAATGCTGATGCACCCAGTTTAAGTCCTTTTACCGCTCCATCCTGGAAAGTATAAAACAAAGTTGCATTGGCTGTATTTTTGGTTGAACCTACTACACGAACATTTTCAATCATGCCGGTTACATCTGCAGTATTGGTGTAACGTCTATAGTTGTATGCATAGCCTAATAAGAAATTAAGTCCTTTCGCAAGTGTTCCGTTTATATCCAACTCCACACCATCGCTTGTTTCTTCACCATTTAATTGCTTAAATACAGTACTAGACGTCCCATCTGGAAGTATAGCTGCCTGAGCCACATTATTGTTTATTGTTTTGTAATAGGTTAGGTTGGCAGATAATTTTCCACCAAAGAAATCGTTTTTAACGCCGGCCTCATATTGATCAAGTATTGATGGCTGAAGTGCATTATTGTTAATATCTACACCTGTATTCGGACTGAAGTTATTGGCATAACTTATATATACTGAAGTGCTTTTAAGAGGCTGATAAATTAATCCCAATTTAGGTGAAAATGCATCATCAAATTTGGTTGCACCAGTTGTCGTAATGCCTGTTTCTAAATTCAAAGCTCTGGAGCTTGCATTTTTCTGATCGGTGTAACGCAATCCGGCTAATACTTTAAATTGTTCGGTAACTTCGATTAAATCTTGCACAAAAGCACCGTATCTGTAGATAGGGGCAAGTGTTCTTGTTGTACTGAATGCCTCAGGCATTATTCCAGAACCGTAATAGGTAGATTCGTCGAATACGTTCACATTGCCATAGTTGAAAGTTGTAATGTATCCTCCTTGGGCATTTTTACCGTAAGCAAAGGCATTACTGGTTACTCTCGATTGATCTGCATCTACACCGAATAATACCGTGTGTTTAATGCTTCCTGTATTAAAACTACCGTTAATATTAATTTGTTGGTTGTAGGTATATTCTTTACTCAATGCTCTCGAAAGGTTTCGGGCCGAAATACCTGCTGTATTTGCCTGGATACGGTCTGATCCATAATAATTACGATTATAGGCCTGGAACGATCCAATGGCACTTAATTTCCAGTTCGCATTAAAATTATGTGTTAAATTAGCCTGTGCTGTTGTGGTGTTTGTTTTGTTGTAAGCCCATGGTGCATTAATAAATTTATCGCGTCCAAAATCTACAATCTGGCTGTTAACTGATCCCACACCAAAATCTGGGGTATAGTCGCTTTTTAAGTAATCTCCCTGAACTAAAACCTCGGTTTGATCACTAATTTTATATAGTAATGAAGGATTAATGTAGAAACGTTTTGATTTTACATAATCTCTAAAACTTCCGGCATTTTCGTAGGTTCCAATCGCTCTAAAAGCAAGTTTCTTAGAAATTGGTCCGTAAAGGTCGATAGTTGGTTTATATTGATCATAACTACCGGTTCTCATGCTCACTTCGCCGCCATTTACAAATTTAGGCTTTTTAGTTACCATATTTACCACAGCACCACCGGTTACACCTCCATAAAGTAGGGCGGCACTTCCCTTTAAAACTTCTACAGATTCTAAAGTGCTAGCCTCAGGACTACCACCAATGGTAGTTCTTGCACCGTTTTTGAAAATGTTATTGCTACCTAAGCTGTATCCTCTGGCAAAGAAGTTTTCGCCAACACCACCGCGATTAGCACCCAGGGCAACACCATTAATGTTTTTCATTACATCGCCAAGACTATTAATCTGTTGATCGGTAATTACCTGATTGCCGATAACTTGTACCGCTTGTGGCAAATCCATTGGGGCAATGGCTATTTTACCAAGGTTTACCGGTTTACGGTTCGGGGTTTTATAACCGTTAACAGCAATTTCATCTAATTGTGAAGAAGACTGAGCCAAAGAAAAATCGGCGCTGGTACTTTGGCCAGCAGTAATTGTTACCTGTTTTTCTTGTGCTGATATGCCAACGGCAGATGTTTTTAAGGTATAAGTACCCGGAGCTACATTTTTAATGGTGTAGTTTCCTTTATCATCTGTTTGGGTAGTTTTTGTTGTGTTTTTTAAACCAACACTTACATAAGCAGCGGGGTTACCATCGCTGGTTTTTATTGAACCTGATATCGATCCGTTTTTAGATTGGGCCATGGCATTGCCAGCAAAAAGCAGCACTACAACCACACAAGTTAATAGTTGGGTAATTTTTTTACTCATCTTTATTTAGATTAATTCTTAGTTGCCGCAAAGGAACTAAATCTACATTAGATTACCAAAATTATTTTTATTTATTCTAAATAAGGTTTGTGTTGAGTTGCTTTTTGGAGATACACATCGCTTTCAAATCCGTATATTTAGCTTGTTAAGCCAATTCTATGTCAGATAATACCAATCATTTTTACGCTAACCTGCCGGTTAATAAAATAGCTTTGGCGCAACTGCTGCTGCACAATGATTTGTTTAAACCAGTACCAGGGGATTGGCAGGTAATCATTACCGACATTAAAAATTCTACGGCAGCGGTAAAGGCGGGACAACATGAAAATGTAAACCTTATAGCCACCGGGAGTATTGTTGCTGTGCTTAATATTGCCTTTAAAGCCAATATCCTTGTCCCGTTTTTCTTTGGTGGCGATGGGGCAACGTTTATCGTGCCTCCTGGGATGGTATCGGAGGTTATGAAATCTTTATTAAAATACCGCGAAAATACGTTGAAAGCTTTCAATATCGATTTGAGGGCGGGTGTAATGGCCGTTGATGAAATTTACAAAGCAGGTCATCAGCTTCAAATTAGCCGGTACAGTAGCAGCGAAACATTTTCAATTCCCATTGTTTTAGGTGATGGGTTGGCTCATGCCGAACAGTTAATTAAAGGCGAAAACTACCTGCTATCAACACGGGATACATTGGCTAATGAAATCGATTTAAGTGGCATGCAATGTCGCTGGGATAAGATTGAACCACCCGAGAACAGCGAAGAGGTGGTAACTTTAATTGTAGTGGCACAGCAATGCGAACAACAAGCTCTGGTGTTTAGCAAGGTAATACAGCACATCGACCAGATTTACGGTGCACCTGAAAAAAGACAGCCCATTTCGGTACCTAAACTCATCTTTAAAACAAGTTTTAACAGCTTGAGCAAAGAGGTGAAACATCGCTTTGGCAAAATCAGGTTATTTGAATTCATTAAATCGTGGATCATTAATATGTATGGCTATATCTATTTACGTACATCAAGCGGCAAAAAATACCTTAAACAACTGGTAGAAATGTCGGATACACTTGTAATTGATGGCCGGATAAATACTGTAATTACCGGAACAGCAAAACAACGCTTAACCCTGCAGACAGAGTTAGATAAGCTGGAACAAAATAATGCGATTTTATATGGTTTGTATGTAAGCGGCGAGTCGATTATGTCGTGTTATGTACGCGATTTAGAAGACGACCATATTCATTTTGTGGATGGGGCTGAAGGAGGCTATACAAACGCTGCGGGTGTATTAAAGCAGAAAATACGAGAAAGACTTACTCCATATGGTAGTATTTAACCACTTGCTCAAACATTTAAATGTATTAGTTGTATGATTAATTGAAATACTAATCAACAATGCAATAATCTTCTTATACATGAGCGTACATTCAAGAGTTTTAGATAGTACCCAGCTTTTAGAGATTCTTTCCTTATCTAAAGATGCTACGGCTATTTACACCTCTGAAGATATTGTAATAGAAATGGCCAACGACGCCATGATTGCTTTTTGGGGCAAAGACCGCTCTATTATTGGCAAACCTTTGCAAGAGGCAGTTCCCGAATTGATAGGGCAACCCTTTATCAATATGCTAAAGAATGTTTTGCTAACAGGGATAACCGATAGTGGAGACGCCATCCCTGCAGAAACCATGCGCGATGGAAAATTGCAAACGGCTTACTACACTTATGAGTACAGGGCAATTAAAGATGAATCGGGCCTGCCATATTGCATCATCCACACCGCTAGTGATGTTACAGATATGGTGAAGGCCAGACAAGCCATTAAAGAAACACAGCTGCAACGCGATGCCCTGGACCAGGAACAGGTTTTAATCAACATCAAAGAGGAACAGCAGAAACATGATTTCATCAGTATGGTAAGCCATGAGCTGAAAACGCCTTTAACCTCAATTAATGCCTACATTCAGCTGATGCAGTCGAAAAGCTCATCTGACCATTTTATGGTAAACACTTTAGATAAGGTGCAGAAACAGGTGAGGAAAATGAGTACCATGATTAACTCTTTTTTAAACGTTTCCCGGCTCGAATCGGGTGAAATCCATTTGCACAAAACAGAATTCGAGCTGGATCAGGTAATAGCAGATGCTGTAGAGGATGCCAAATTCATTTATTCATCTAATTTTATCGATTTTACAACTAATGGTGCCAAAGTAACGTACGCTGATAAAGAGAAGCTAACCTCGGTGGTTGCAAACCTGATCAGCAATGCCATAAAGTATTCGGATTATGGGAGCGCTATTGTGGTGCGATCGGAAATTGTTGGCGACAAGGTACAAGTGAGTGTGACCGATAATGGAATTGGGATTAAAGAGCATGAATTGGAAAAGCTCTTTGATCGGTTTTACCGGGTAGAAAGCACTCAGACTAAAACTATATCGGGCTTTGGGATTGGATTGTACTTAAGTGCAGAAATTATACACTTCCATAACGGAAAAATATGGGCAGAAAGCACTTATGGATCAGGATCTACCTTTTATTTTACGCTCCCGTTAGTTGCTAATTAAATCCTCTCAGGAGAATAGAATAGCCCCTTGCCTTTATGTTCGGTAAGGGGCTGTTATAGCTTATTTTAATATTTCGTCAATCAGTTTTATTTCTGTTTCGCTAAATTCAATATTATCCAAAGCTTTAATTGAATCAGTTATTTGTTCTGATTTACTGGCCCCTATAAGCACTGTAGTAATTCTTTTATCTTTCAAGATCCATGATAGGGCCATGTGTGCCAGTTTCTGGCCGCGCGATTGAGCCACTTCGTTTAGTTTACTAATCACTTCCACTTTCTCGGGCGTAATATTGCTCTCTTTTAAGAAAATACCACTGGTTGCCACGCGTGAATCGGATGGGATACCATGCAGGTATTTATCGGTAAGGAGGCCTTGCGCCAATGGCGAAAAAGGAATACAACCTACACCGTTGTTTTCTAAAACATCGAGCAAGCCACCTTCTACCCAGCGTTCAAACATCGAATATTTAGGTTGGTGGATTAGGCAAGGTGTACCGTTTTTGCTTAAAATTTTTATCGCTTCTGCTGCTTCCTCTGCCTGGTAGTTCGAAATACCTACATACAAAGCTTTTCCCTGTTGCACCAAAAGGCTTAGGGCAGCCATCGTTTCTTCAAGCGGTGTTTCCGGATCGGGGCGGTGGTGATAAAAAATATCAACATAATCCAGCTTCATTCTTTTTAAACTCTGATCTAAACTAGAAACCAGGTACTTTTTCGAACCCCAGTCGCCATAAGGACCATCCCACATGGTGTAACCGGCTTTGCTCGAAATAATCATCTCGTCGCGATAACCTTTAAAATCCTCGTGCAGTATTTTGCCAAAAACTTCTTCGGCCGAACCTGGGGGCGGACCATAGTTGTTGGCCAGGTCGAAATGTGTAATGCCGTTGTTAAAGGCTGTATATATTAAGTTTTTGCTGTTTTCAAAAACGTTTACATGTCCGAAATTATGCCATAAACCTAACGAAATTGCAGGTAATTTAATGCCACTGTTTCCGCAACGGCGGTATAACATTTTATCGTAACGATCGGTTGAAATGTGTTGATTCATAACTGGGGTTTGATTGGTCGCAATATTAATCAGTTTTAACGGATTTTACTTCATCATACGAAAGATTATCTGCCCACCAATGGAAATTGCGAAATGCGCAACCTGGTTGATCCATAAGGAACCAGTGTAATTTCTTCAGTTTCTTTGGCTGTTTCCAACTGATAGGTAATGCTATACGGAATCGGACCGGCCATTTCATTGTATAATTTCCATGAAGGGATGCGTTTGGCCTTTGTTTTAATCTGTATGGGCGCATTTTCGAGATTCCAGGGATAATTACTTATTGGTGCAGCTTTTTCTACAGTGAATTTTTCTTCCAGTTTATTGTTTGGAAAATCAAAAAGTCCATAACTCCAAGGCGTAGTGGGGTGAATTTCGTCGAAAGCATCACCGTTATCAATTGGATCAATCGTGTTTTTAACCGGTTTTACGGCTTCGCCTATTTTTAAGGCATAGGTAATTGGACCTCTTTCTACCGAAACAGAATTTTCGAACCAGGTATTTTTAAAGATGTGCATAGGCAATTGTAATTCAACCACATCACCCGATTGCCAGTTGCGGTTAATTTTAACTATCGCATTTCCTTTTGATGTTTCTACAGCAGTGCCATTTACTTTAACTGTAGCTTCTTTACACCAGGCTGGTATTCTTAAATGAAATGGGAAGTTAATCGCTGTTGACTTTTTAGTAAAGCTTAAAGTAAATTTGATCGCTTCCTCGAAAGGATAATTGGTTTCCTCTTTGATCATTATCTCTTTACCATCTGCCACTTGTAGTTTTACTTCACTAGGCGAATATACTAAAGCTGCCACACCCTTATCAGCCGTAGCGTACCAGAGATTCTGCGTAAATTTTGGCCAGCCCTGGTGCATATTCGAAGTACAGCAAGGGTAGCCCGAAAGTAAGCCATAACATAAATCGGCACCGTGGTGGTTAACATCGAAATTGTGCATCTGCCTGCTAATCATTACCTGGTTAGCCTGCTGAAAATACTGTCTTGCCATATAATCATCTGATGCCTGGGCAGGTAGGGCATTAAAGGCAATTTTTTCTAAGCGGTCGGCGTAATCTACGTCACCGGTAATTTCTAAAGCAGTTTCTAAGGTAAACATCATTTCAACTGCAGTGCACAGTTCAGAACCCTGGGTAGGGTTATTGCCGTGCAGCGATTCGTCGCCACCAAACATGCCATTGGCAAAGCCATTGTATTTATCCAGGTCTTTAAAGCCCTTTTTCAAGGCGTCTAAGTATTTTTGCTCGGGGTGCTGCTGGTAATAAACTAAAGGTTCTTTCATACCCTGAGCCAAATTTACAGCGTGCACACTGCCAAATCGGGTAAGCATTTCACCTTCGGCAAAAGCATTGGTGAAATCGAAAGTCTGGCGATGAATCAGGTCGGCCAGTTCAAGTAAAAACTGGTCGTTGGTTTTATTATACAGCCAATAAACCACTGCTAAATTATCGCCGGCGCGGTATCTGGCCCAAAACGACCAATGGTCTAGTGGTTTTGAGGGCAACTCTTTCAGCTGATACTTAAAATAATTGGTCATGAGCGTAATCACCCGTTTATCGTTGGTTGCGGTATAGTATTGTTTTAAAATTTTAAGCATCACCATTTTTGGCCACCAATCACGGCTATTGTCGCGTTGAAGGCCTGGCTCGTTGCTGTAATCTTTAATGGGGCCAAAATAACCGTCAGGCTGTTGGCTTTTTATGGCCCATTCTACCCATGGTTTGGTTTTGGCGATCAACTCCTTGTCTTGCAAAATATAAGCCAATGGCAATAAACCATCAACCCAGTAGGGGCCGCGTTCCCATTGATCGCCATCGCCGCCTAACCAGCCATTGCGGCCACCCATAACTGAAGGGTAAAGTTTATCCAGGTTTCCGGTTGAACCAGTCTTTTGCCTTACCAGCATTTCTTTTAGCCAGCCCCCGGCTTTAATGGCACCAAGTGGCAATTCGAGGTAAGGATTTTTACGCAATGCAGCCTTCTGTAAGGGTACGGCAGACTGTCCGTTTTGGTTTTGTGCAAAGCTTGCTGTAGTTAGGCAAAGCAAGGCAATGTTTAGTAAATTTTTAATCATCATTTGTGCTTTTGGTTAGAAAATTAACTTTCTTTTTTGCGTTATACTTTTCAATATTTCCGCATTGGTTCAAAAAAAGGTAACGGATTTATACATTTTGTTATCATCATTTCTACATATCGTCTCATTGATGGTAATTGACCTAAAATATGCTGCAATATATTGTTTTGAATTGTTCTAAATCGTTTTATTTGTAAAATTAAGTGATATGCCTATATTTAAAAACTTAATTAAAACGCTAAACCAAATATTCATTTCTATGAAATTAAAAACATTAACGGGCCTGGCAGTTGTCGCTGCAATGGGAATTGTTTCCTGCCAATCTGGAACCAAAAATGCTTCATCGGCCGATAGTTCAAAAAAGGATTCGGCTGGAGTTGTTAAACTAGTTGCCGATTCGTTTAAAAAAGAAATTGATGGTAAACAAACAGCTTTGTATACCTTAAAAAACAAAAACAATGCGGAAGCCGTTTTTACCAATTACGGCGGGAGATTAGTTAGTTTACTGGTACCTGGTAAAGATGGTAAACTGGTTGATGTAGTAGTAGGATTTAAAAGTGTAAGCGATTACGAAAAATCAACCGAACCCTATTTTGGGGCAACTATCGGCAGGTACGGAAACCGCATTGCTAAGGGTAAATTTACTTTAGAAGGTAAAACCTATACGCTATTTACCAATAATGGCCAAAACACGCTTCACGGAGGTAAAAAAGGTTACCAATATGTGGTTTGGGATGCAGAACAACCCAATGCAAACACATTGGTATTACATTATTTATCAAAAGATGGCGACGAAAATTTTCCAGGCAATTTAGATGTTAAAGTAACCTATACTTTAACTGACGATAATGAGCTTAAAATGGATTACGAGGCTAAAACAGATAAAACTACAGTGGTGAACTTAACCAATCATGCCTTTTTTAACCTAAATGGCGATGGAAGTGGCGAAATTTTAAACCATGAAGTACAAATTTATGCTGATGAATACACGCCGGTAGATTCGACACTGATCCCGACCGGAAAGCTGGAAAAAGTAGCTGGAACACCTTTTGATTTTACCAAAGCAACTGCAATAGGTGCACGTATTAATGATAAAAACGAGCAGCTAACTTTTGGTAAAGGTTACGACCATAATTATGTGCTAAATAAAACCAAAGGCTTAGGTATGTACCATGCTGCTACCGTTAAGGGCGAAAAATCTGGTGTGGTAATGGATATTTATACACAGGAACCAGGCCTGCAGTTTTATAGCGGTAATTTTATGCAAAGCAAAAATACTTTTAAAACGGGTGCAAAAGACGATTTTAGAACGGCAATTGCTTTAGAAACACAACATTTTCCCGATTCTCCAAATCAACCGGCATTCCCCTCAACGGTATTAAAACCAGGGCAGCTTTACAAAACAGGTTCTATTTACAAATTCAGTAAATAGTTCAGGCAACATGCAATTGTGCTCGTCATTCCCGCGTTCGTGGGAATGACGAGCATTTTTTTATTGGATTATCCCATTGGTGACAACACCCGAGCAATTATTTATAGTAATGTTTAAATGCAGACTGATTTAAAAAAGCTGCTGCAAGGCGGGGTCGGTATAATCTTTTATAAAAGCAATAATGTTCGGGTTATCGTTAAATTCTGCTTTGGTATGCATGGTGGTTAGCACCACACAAGGCATGCCAGCGTTAAGCGCCGCTTCAACACCCTTTGGAGCATCTTCAAATACCACACATTCGTTTGCGGCAACACCTAAAATTTCGGCACCTTTGGTAAAGGTTTCGGGATCGGGCTTGCTGTTAGTCACATCTTCGGCGCTTACAATGGCTTTAAAAAACGAGCGGATTTTTAAATTATCCAGTACAAAATTAATGTTGAAAGGAATAGCGGCCGAACCAATGGCCATTTTAATACCTGATGTCTGCGCCTGATTGAGGAAATCGCCCAGTCCGGCAATTAGTGTTAAATGCTTTTTATAGGCAGCCTGATAACGATATTCTTTTTCTATCGATATCTGATCAATCTGTTCCTGAGAAAAATGACCTACACCAAAAACTCGCTCCAGTAAATCCTGGTTTTTACCATACATCTGCTTTTTTACAGCATCAAAGCTAATTTTAGCGCCTAAATCCTGCGTTAATATATTGTGCCAGGCATGATTATGAAAAGCCATATCGTCAATCATCGTTCCGTTAAGATCGAAGAGAAAAGCTTTAGGTTTGTGATTCGTCATGGTAGCAAAAATATCAGATTTTTTTTATCCTAATGTTAAAATACAATCATTAAACAGAAAATTAACAAATCGCGCACAGTTAATAAAACAAGGTTTTAATGGTTAAAAAATAAAAATGAGCTCTACTGTAATTTTTTTGCTATTTGATACGTTTTGGTATTTGGAAATCACGGACACCATGCATACATTGCAGATTAAAAACCGGATTAAATGATTATGGTTGCGGCTAGTCACGAAAGCGATCCCCTTATTCAGTTCTTAAACTCATTACAGCCACTAAGTGAAGAATTGATTGAGGGGGCGAGGAAAGAAACTTTTAAAATTTCTGTGCGTAAGAATAACATGCTGCCACCCTTTGCAGAGTTGGTTACAGAAGGTTGTTTGTTTTTTGTTGTTAAAGGGCTTGTCAGGGCTTTTGTAGTGGATGAAGGAAAAGATATTACTACCTGGTTAACCGATGAAAATGATTTTATCGGTAATATCAGAAATCCAGGAGCCTTTAAGCCAACTTTTGAAGAGCAATACCAGGCGCTGGAAGATTCGGAATTGCTTGTGCTACCTTATCGTATTGTTGATGATATGTATGCTCAGTTTCCTGAAGCTAATGTATTAGCCCGAAAATTACTGGCTATTCAGTACCATATGTCGCAGGAGCGCTCCATTCTATCGCGCATTCCATCGGCCGAAGCCCGTTATAAACAATTTAAGATCGGGCATCCTACTATTAAATCGCGGGTACCTTTAAAGTTTTTGGCAAGTTACCTGGGGATGCGGATCGAAACGCTTAGCCGGATCAGAAAAAAAACTAAAATTGAAGGATTACCCCAAAATTAGACTGTCTTATTCCTGAAATAATAATAGCATAGCGGAAACAGGCAGATTAAGCCAAGTAAGAAACCACCCACAGTATCTGTAAACCAGTGTGCGCCCAAATAAATCCGTGATGGGGCAATGGTGATGATTAGAAATGCCGACAGGCAGGTGAAGGCTATACGTATTGCTTTTGGTATACCTTTTAAAGTGTTCATTAAAATAATCAGAAAACCGAAAAACAGTGTGTAAGAAAGCACATGTCCGCTCGGGTAGCTCTGAAATCTGTTTACTTCTACCAAACGAACATAAAAAGCGGTAGGCCGCGGACGGTTAATGATGTTTTTGATACCCAGAATAATCAGGCCCGAAAGCAAAACTGTTGCCATGTATATTCCTTCGCGTTTGTATTTTTTCCAATAAAATATGGCGGCTACAATAACTACAGATAATAGTGAATAGGGGAGTTCTCCAAAAAAACTAATGGCAAGCATCACTTTATCCAGCCAGGTTGCCTGATAGCTTTGAAGGAGCAGGGAGGTTTTAATATCGAAATCCCAGATAGGATGTTGGGCTACAAAAAAACTTAAGTAGCTAAAAACCGCGATGAGAAAAATGAGTATAAAAAATAAAGTACTTCGTTTTAATGGCGTAGACATAGGCGGATCAGAAAATCAAAACTAGAAATTTTATGCGAATTGCAGTAGAAATATTGCACTTTTCATGTTTAGGCAGTTGCCAGAGATGAAAAATTCTTTTAGTTTTATCACTATTCTGAGATAAAAATAATATAGGCTGAATCCTGTTTAAATCAGGTTTTTTACGACTAAGCATTAAGTTCATCACGGAAACAAAACGATTCATCACGGAAATGTACCTTTATGTGTAATGGGTTTTGAAAAGTTAAAATGAATTCCAACCTTCGTCGTAGATAATAAGGATATCTATGCTTATGAGGTTGGCAGGATTAATTCCTGCCGACTGAAAAGGCACCCTCACTGACAATTTATTTTACAAATTATACTTTTTGTATTAACGCTCCGACCGAAGCTATCCTCCTTTAATTGGGGAGGCAGCTTGGTTGATTTCGAAATAACTCTTCTTTCCTGTTTTACAGGTAATTGCCCTTCTAAGTTTATTGAATAAGTTTTCTTTGTAAAGAATAGCTGAAACTTAAAGCATTGATTAGCTAAGGGTTATGCTGTTTTATTTAACCACAATTTGTTTTGGGTCGGTAACTACAATTTGTTTTTTGCCTTTAAAATCGGTTATCGTTCCGGTAACACATATCTTATTCCCCATAAACATACTGGATGGTTCGGACGGGAATTTAGCCTGGTCGTCTTTATTAATCACTACGGTAAGCAGTTCTTTAGGGTATGCACCACCTAAGTTGATTAATGTTAATTTATCTAATGCTTTTGCGCTGTAAACTGAATCGCAGATGGTTACGTTTTTTCCGACATATTGTGCCACATCTTTTGCCAGAACCAAAGTTTGACTTTTTGCGTAAAATGCCGGAGCAATAAGCAATAAAAGCAGTGATAGTTTTTTCATGATGCGGGGATGATTGGTGAACTTAAAGTACAGGGCTTCAAAATCGGCGCTGGTATATCAAAGGTAGGACGAATTTTGGTCTGCGCAACACATATAGCCAAAAAAGCATAAATATTACACAAACTAGATTTTATCTTAACACTAATATTCGCTAAATTGTAGTGTAAAAATACTAACCAAATAATATTTTTTGCCTCCTATGAAAGTAGACTACATTGCTTTGTCTGTACCTGTTTTTTTTATCCTTATTGGGATAGAACTTGCCTATAATTTCTACAAAAAATTAAATTATTACAGGCTAAACGATAGTATTGCCAATTTGAGTCAGGGAATAGGACAGCAGCTTACCGGAATATTTATGAAAACTGCGCTGTTTTTTGGTTATAAGTACATTTTTGAACACTGGCGTTTGTTCGAATTACCAAAAACCATTTGGGTGTGGATCTTTTTGTTTATTGGTGTCGATTTTTTCTATTATTGGTTTCACAGGATGAGCCATGAGGTTAATGCACTTTGGGCTGCTCACATTGTGCACCATCAGTCTGAAGAGTATAATTTAACTGTAGCTTTACGTCAGAGCTGGTTTCAGGGATGGTTTAGCTGGGTGTTTTACCTGCCTTTGGCATTTGTCGGTTTCGATCCCATAATGTTTTTAACATTAAGTTCTTTTAATACCCTATATCAGTTCTGGATCCATACCAGGGCCATTAAGAATATGGGCCTTTTAGAATATATTTTCAACACACCATCGCATCATCGGGTGCACCATGGCTCTAACCCTAAATACATCGATAAAAACCATGCCGGTACGCTAATTATCTGGGATCGGTTATTTGGTACCTTTCAAAAGGAAGAAGAAGAGGTTTATTATGGCATTACAAAGCCGCTGGCCAGCTGGAATCCTGTTTGGGCAAACCTACATTATTGGGATGATCTGGTTAAGACTGCCAGGCAATCCCCAAAAATAACAGATAAGATTAAGGTCTTTTTAAAGCCACCAGGTTGGTTTCCAGAGCATCTTGGTGGTTTTCAGCAAGCGCCGGAAATAGATGTTGACCGGTATCAGAAATATAATCCAACTTATCAATCGAAACTTAATGGTTATGTACTGGTTCAGTTTATTGTGGCTTTAACTGCCGGATCTGCCATTTTGTTTTCCTATCATAAGATGGAAACAGCAGCCTTAATATCCGGAACGGTATTTACGTTGTTTACGCTAATTACCTGCGGTGCACTACTTGAGCAGAAACAATGGCTGGTAAAATTCGAATATTTCAGGCTGCTGTTGGGGATTCTGTTGGTGTTGTTTTTAAAATTCCCTGTCGGATATCAGGTGATTTTTGTGGGCATTCAGTTAATATCCGTAATTTGGTTCTTTAATTTGCAAAAGGCAAATCCCATCACTAATGAAAACTAAACTATTCTCTTTCGTTTTTGCACTCGTGTATATTGTTCAGTTATATGCCGAAACATCTGGCAATGTATCATTGCTTAATTTTTCTAAACCTTTAATTGCCATTAGCTTAATGCTTTGGCTTTACAGCAGTACTAACTTAAAGGGAAGGTTTCATAAACGAATTTTTGTCGGGTTGGTTTTCGCTTTAGCAGGCGATGTGTTGTTGATGCTTCAAAACGGCAGACCGGGCTTCTTTATTTACGGATTAATTGCCTTTTTTATTTGCCACATATTTTACATCAGGGCTTTTACTTTAGATCATAAATCGAACCCAAAGCACAGAACACCCAATTTTTTATGGTTTGTTGGTGTGTTCGCAATATTCTGTTCCGGTTTGTTCTTCTATTTACAACCTAAACTGGGAGCTATGCAGTTTCCGGTTTTAATGTATGCTATTATCATTACGGTAATGGCAATAATGGCCGTAAACCGTTACGGAAAAGTTAATATTTTTAGTTTTAAGCTGATTTTGTACGGGGCCTTGTTCTTTCTCCTGTCGGATAGTGTGCTGGCTGTTAACAAATTTGCACAACCCATTCCACAAGCCGGTGTACTGATTATGGCCACTTACATGATTGCGCAGTATTTAATTGTTTACGGAACAATTTCGCGGCAATTGGTGGTAACCAGAACAGAAGTATAAATTAACACTTATTTCTTTTCCTTATCTAAAACAGTAAAAACCTGAACTAATCTTTCTCCATTTTCATCTACAAGGGTTAGCGTATGTTTTCCGGGTGGTGGACTAATGGCGAGCTGGTGGAAATTAGTAGTAGTCGCTATGTACTCATTATCAATGTGCCAGTATATCCTGGAGTGCTGGTTTCTGTGTGCCGCGTTAACAACGATTTTCCCCCTTGTTCCATCCAGTTCTAATGGAATGTAAACAGTAGCATTGTTCTTTGGATAAATGAGTTCCATTACAATGTTGCCACCCGAAATATCGCAGCCGTTTTTAAAGGGAGGTAAGATTTTGTAATCACTGTTTTTAATTTTGTAATAATACTCCATTGCCGGTGGTAATATGAACCAGCTTTTGTGCTGCATGTTGGCTACACTTTCGCACAAATCGGTAACTCTGTAAGCCCCGGTTTTATCTAAATGCATCAATTTATGATATGGACATATTGCTGTCTTTTCTCCGGCAACGGGTACCATTTCTTCTGTTACGTTTTCGCAATACTCGCCAGCTTTGTAGCCGCTTTGTTTGCAGATTTTTAGCTTTTTTAATTTGGTTGCTGGGGTTTCGAACCATTTTCCATTGGGTAACAGTCTGAAAATATCAAACATCACTGGTGCAGCCGCCTCAATGCCCACCAAACCAGGCCTGCCTTCGCCATCGGCATTACCAACCCAAACGCAAACTACATAGTCGGGGGTTAAGCCTACAGCCCAGGCATCGCGGAAGCCAAAACTGGTACCTGTTTTCCAGGCAATCCGCTGCGAAGATGAAAACTGCTCCCACAAACCTTCATCACCAGGACGCATTACTTCTTCCATGGCATTAAATGTGGCCCATATCGAACCGTGATCTAAAAATGAGTTTCGCTGATGATCGGTTTCATCTTTTCTGTTATTCCGGATATAGCTAGCCTGCAGGTAATCGTTAGGATTGTATAAGCCTTTGTAGGTATTAAAATGGTTTAAGGTGCGCGCCATGCCCATGTAGGTGTTAGCCAGATCCCACATCGTTACTTCGCTACCACCCAAAATGAGCGATAAACCATAATGATCGGCCGGTTGGTTGAGGGTGCTAATGCCTATTTTTTTGAGTTTATCGTAAAACCTTTCATACTTGTATTGTTGCAACATCTTAACCGCCGGAATGTTAAGCGATCTACTCAGCGCTCTGTCTGCGGCAATGGCACCATCGTAACCTAAATCGTAGTTTTGTGGCGAATAACCTGCAATTTGTGTGGGGATATCGGCAATTAGTGTATGGGGCAATATAAAACCATCATTCATCATACTGGCATAAAGCAATGGTTTTAGTGTACTACCTGGGCTGCGTAAAGCTTTAATCATGTCTACATGACTTTGCAGGTCAGTATTTTCGGGTTGATAAATATTGCCGGCATAACTTACCACCTCGCGGGTTTTGACATTCAAAATTAAGGCTGCAATATTGTTAATGTCGTTTGCCCTGTATCGGTTGTTATAGCGCTTTATTATGGCATTTACTTTTAGCTGGATGTTTTCATCAAGGGTTGAAGCAATCCGGGTCGATTTAACCTCCAGCTTTTTCCTTTCTGCCTTAAAGCGATTTAATAAATGTGGTGCATTTTGTGGTAGGGGTAAAGGTTTACCTGGAACAGGTTCGAGTTTGGATAAATTAGCGGTAGTCTGGTCGATATATTTCAACTTAGCCAGTTTATCTAACAAATCGTTTCTTTTTTTGATCAGTTTGCCCGAGTTTTTACCGGGATGCACCAGCGAGGGGCTATTGGGTAATACTGCAAGTGTGGCCATTTCGCCCCAGGAAAGGGTTTTGGCGTCGCGACCATAATAACGCCAGCTGGCAGCTTCCAAGCCTACTACGTTACTACCAAAGGGAGCATTGGCCGCATATAAGCCGATAATTTCTTCTTTGTTATATTTAATTTCCAGTCGTATGGCCAAAATTACCTCCAGCAGCTTTTGCCAGAGGGTTCGATCTTGTTTACGCGAAAGGCGAATCACCTGCATGCTGAGCGTACTACCACCACTAACCACACTTTTAGCTTTCAGATTCTGTTTCATGGCCCTGCCCATCGCAAAAAAGTCTACACCAATGTGATGATAAAAGCGTTTATCTTCAAAAGCAATAATGCAATCTTTAAATTTTACAGGAACTGAATCGGCAACCGGAAAACGCCATTGTCCGTCACTGGCTATAGCTGCACTTAGTAAATTGCCGTTGCTGGCTTCGATCACAAAAGAGGTTGGAGATTTAAAAAGCTTGGACGGTAAAGCAAGGAGAAATACCAAAAGCAGCACTACACATACGAAATCGGAAATCAGTAATGCTTTTGGTATTTTGTTCATTGGGGTTAGTTTATCTACTGGTTGGTGTCTTCACCAACCAGTTTAGTCTTGGTGTCGGCCGGTGCAGACACTAACCGATAGTTTAATATTATTATCAAATAAGCTAAGGCTTATGTGTGGTTCAGAGTCACAAAGGGGCCTCATTCGCTTTTAAATTTATTTATCAAGGCTTTTATTTAATATCGTTTCAAAAACTGGTTGGAAATACATTAAAACGCTATCGTTTATTAGTCTGTAATTTTCTTTATCAAGAACCACATCATCGAATTTGTGATTTTTGTAGCTTGGCGACAGGAGTATTTTAAAATCATTGCTTCCTTTTAAATACTTGATCAGTGAAAAATTATAGAACAAAATTGGTCGTTTATCATACATACTCAATGTTGCGATGCCAAAATCGTGATCGAAACCATAAAACATCTGCATAGGATCTGTTAGGGTGTAAGTATTCTTTTTTCTGATGATTATAATTTGATCCAGGTTATTTTTAACGCAGAAATCTTCAGCATAAGCAACCATTTTTTTGTATTTATACCGTTCAGAAAAATATTCAAGCTCTTTAAAATCAAAGCTTTCAAATTCCTTATTCTCAATGTTTTTTTTATTTAAGTAAGTAGTTAAATAAGTTAACAGATTAAAATTTAGGTCGTTTTCGGCAAGTACTTTTGCTTTGAAGGCTCCTTTAAGATAAACGTAACCCATTTGGTAGTTAACGTCTGATACAATTCCGGTTTTTTGTGCAATAGAGCACAAGGGAATAAGAAAAACTAGAATTGTGAATATAATTTTCATTTGGTGTTATCTTTTTATCTACTGGTTGATGTTTTACCCGCCAGTTTTCGTATTATTTTCGGTCGGTGCGGAAACGAACCGATAACATGGCCTTAATCTACTGGTTGGTGTCCTCACCAACCAGCATTTACCATCTTTTTCGGCCGCTGATACACCGGCCGATAGTGTACGCTACTTCACCACCTGAACCCATTTACCCGGCTGTGTTGCCGAAATATCATTGTTGTACATGGCTTCGCACTGTACTGCCGATAGGTAATATTTACCCAGATACGAGGCGTTTAGCAATACTTTATAAACCAAACTTTCACCTTCTCTTACATTAAAATAAGTGAAAACGCGATCATCGCGCATATCCTGATAAGTAAAAGGAGAGGAGGCCAGCATACTTTGGTTATCATTTACGCGGGTATTGATAATTTCCCAACCCGAAGGGAAAATCTGTGTTAAGGCCATTTGCTCGTATAATCCCATTCTACCCGGGTTTTTAACGGTAACTTCTGCATAAAAATCAGTTCCCTGTTTTATCGTGCTTGGGTCTATCACCGTTCCGTTTAAGCGTTTGTAGATTACATTCATATCCAAAACATCAGGGCGGTTAGGCAGGAAGTTATTCTGTCCGGCAATAGGCTGTCCCGCTAAAACTAAACGAACAAACAGCACATTATTGCCATTATTGGCAACTGAGGCGGTGCTGCCTTTAAAGTTTACAGGCGTACTACTCATGTACTGGTTACTGTTAACCGGAGCCGATTTTCCATCCAAAACATATTGATATTGCAACTTGGCCGACGACTGGTTCGTTCCACAGAATTTGGCAATGGCCAATAAGCTGTATGCAGTGGTTTGGGTGCTGTACCAGGTGTTTTCGCCCAGTTTAGCCGCTAAAGGTTGCAATAGGCTTGCTGCTTTAGCTTTCTGTCCAAGTAGGGTAAGGGTTTCTAAAATCATGGCTTCATCGCGGATATCTGAACCATAGGTGCCGCCCAGTTGTTTATAGGCCTGCACGGAAGTATCTAATCCACGGATCATGTTTTGTGCCACCTCGTTTTGCCCGGCCAGTTTATAAGCTGCAGCCAAACGCCATTTGGCTGCTACCGATAAATATTCGAAAGCTTTTAAGCGGTTCATGGCTGCCATTTCAGGTTTTTTAGCCAGGGCAAGCATGTATAAACGATAAGCCTGCGATAAATCGCCACCGTAAAAATTATTGCTGTTAGGTGCCCAGTTTGCTGCTTTTGATTTTTGGTAGCGTAAAAGATCCTCGAGCAGGCCAACCGGAAGCGTGTAACCTGCGTTTTGTGCTTCAATAAGGAAGTGACCAGCATAGTTGCTTCCCCATTCGTCGGCACTACCTTCGCCAGGCCAGTATGAGAGTCCACCTTCGGTAGTCTGAAAACCTTTAAGCCTGTTAATACCTGCTTTAATGTTTTTTTCTGTAGTGGCTTTTTGCTGCTCATTAAGTGCGCTCAATCTGTCGAGGTATAATTGCGGGAAAATGCCTGAAGTAGTTTGCTCAATACAGCCGTGAGGATATTGAATGAGGTAACTTAACCGTTTGCTGAGACTAATGGCAGGGATCGATGACACTTCGAGCGCGCCGGAATTGGTTCCTGTCATGCCGATTGGCAGGTAGTTTACTGCCCATTTGGTGTGCGGCTGAACCGTTGCTGATACCACATTGGTTACATAAGGATTTGGATTTCTGATATCCATTTCCACATCGTAATCAGTACGTTCGCCACCACTTGTTGCAATAACCTTTACTTTAGCAATACCCACAGTATTCGGTGCTTTAACTTCAAAATAAGCCATTTGTTCGCCCGTTTGCTTGTAATACAGCTGCTGTTTATTGGTTCCCTGCACAATTAAGTTGCTGGCCTGCAACTGTACCGAAATATTTTTGAGGTTAGCTTCGGTAGCAAAAACAGTTACCGGAAGTGTAAAAGTTTCACCAGGACCAATTACCCGAGGTAAAGTGGCCAACACCATTAAAGGTTTTTTTACCTGAACAGCTTTCTCAGCAAAACCATAAGCGGCATCCTGTCCAGCTACTACCATCGCCCTTACCGAACCGATATATTGTGGCAATTTAAATTTATGGGCTTTGCTTTCGCCTTTGCCAATGGTAAATGGTCCCATAAACTTAACCACGGCTTTAAAGCGGTTTGCTTTGGCCGGATTGAGGTTTTTATTGATGCTTCCATCGCCGCCAATACTTAAAATCCGTTCTAAATTTCCTCCCCATGCCCCCAGTACATAATCAAATAAATCCCAGGTTTTAACGCCTAAACCTTCGCGGGCATAAAAGGCGCTGTGTGGATCGGGTGTTTTGAAACGGGTAAGATCGAGTAAACCTTCATCTACCAGAGCAATAGTATAAGTCATGGCTTTGCCGTTTTGCTCGCCTACGGTAATGGTATTTTCAGTCTCCGGCTTAATTTTATCGGCCATTTTGATGGTTGGCTTTAAAATGGTTTGCGGATCTTCAACCGAAAGCGGAATGGCCCCATACATGCGAATTGGTAAGTCGTTCACCGTTTGGGCATGCGGCTGCAGGAGTGTAATGTTAGCGAAAACATTTGGTGCCATTTCTTTCTCTGCTTTAAATTTGAACTGGGTTTGTCCGGCTTTGGTATCTACCCAGAAGGTTTTAAGCACGCGGCTACCATTTTCAATAGAAATTAATGCCCTTCCATCTTTTCCTGTAGGGATGGTGAGCGTAATATCTTCGCCCACTGTAAATTTCTCTTTGTTGGCGGTGAAAGAAAGCATAGAAGCTTCGGTTGGATTGCTTCCCTGTTCGCGTTGTGCCCAGCCCGGCCAATCTATATAAACAGATTTACCGGTAACATGGCCACCATTGATATCGCGTACCAAAATAAGGTAGCGGCCCCATTCAGGTTCATTAACGCGTAAATTCCAGCTTCCTTTACCGTTGGTAAGGTTAACCTGATGACTTTCTACCAGCTTATTGTATTGGTTTTGCGTAAAGTTGGCATATGTGTACTGATCATCTTGTTCCCACCACCAGCGCCACTGTGTTTTATACAGTTCTACCTGAACAGTTTTACTGCCGTTTAGCAGCCTGCCATCGGTATTTACATTTACAATTTCTATTTTATGATCCTGCCCGGTAACCAGCATGCCGCTTAAGCGGTCGCCTTTTGGCGGACGAACACCCAGATAGCTGCTATACACATGGTAGGGAATACTGAAATTATCGATACTGAAATTGCCTCCGGGTTCGAAAACCTTAGTGGTAAAGTTAGCCCTGAGTACGCCTGGCGCAGTGTTGTTTTCGTTTAGGTTGGTGTTAACCTGCGCTGAACCATTTTGATTTAAGGTGCCTTCGAATATCGTTTTAACCTGCGATTCGAAATTAACTGTAGGGTTATCGAAGCTAAAGCCCTCAAAGCCTTTAAATTTAGTTTCGGTAGTGTTTAAGTTAACGTCGACTTTGGCCTTCAGGTTTTGGGCAACAGCACCGAAAAGCCACTTGGCCGAGAGGGTAGCAGCGGAGGTACCGGCTGTTAAATAGGGGCGGTTACCTACGTTGAAATCAATTTTAAGCCGGTTAGGCATTACCGTCTCAATTTTGAGCGTTTTGGTAAAGGTAGCGCCACCAGCTTTTATTTTCGCCATCCAGTTACCGGTAGGTGCTGTATTATCGGTCGCCGTATTAAAAGTGTAGAAGCCGTTGAGCGGTTTGCCATTAATCAGCCGTTTATACAATTGACCTTTCGGGTTGTAAAATTCCATGGTTACGGGGTAGTTGGCCGGAAGTTTCTTTAGCTTATCTTCTAAAACAAAGGAAACAAACAGACTATCGCCGGGTCGCCAAACGCCACGTTCGCCATAAATAAAGCCTTTTAACCCACTTTGCACTACATCGCCACCAACATCGAAACGGCTTAGCGGTAGGGAACTACCATCATCAAGTTTTAAATAACCACGTTCTGAACCATTTTTGGCAATCAGTAAAAACGGCTGACGTTTTAAATCAAACTTCGCAAAGCCATCGCCATCAGTTTTTGTGGTGAAAATAATCTGTTTCTGGTAATCCATCAATTCCAGATTTACGCCGCTTAATGGTTTTGCCGTTAATAAATCGGTAGCCACCACTAACATCGAATTGTCGTTGCCACGTTTGGCCACCAAACCAATATTTGAAGCAATTAAGTTTCTGCTTGCCCAGCGTTGGTTGGTATAAAACGATGGGGTACATGGATTGTCCTTATCGTTCCATCTGTAGTTTGATGGATAATAGTTGTTGTAGCGTTGCCAGAAATCGTCGTCTTCATCAATTTTTTCGCCATAGCCTTCATAATCCCCATATTCGGCTCCGTCTTCACCTTCACTGGTTTTCTCTTCGCCAGCTTTGCAGTTGTAGGCATTGTATTCCTGCCTGAAAGCGATGGTAACGCGGTACATGGCCCCAGGCTCAGTGCGGATCATTTTATCCAGATCGAGTATAAAACGGTTCTTTTTGTGCAGATTGAGCGCTTTATCCTCATCTAAACGTACTGTTTTTTGTAAAATAGGCTTGGCCACCCTGCGCAGTTCGTTGCCATCTTTATAGCTGTTCGTCTGGAAGAATTGTGGGATATTATTTTCGTAAATCTTAATTACGGTTACGTCTACAGCTTTCAGGTTAATGGCTTCGAAAGGTAAAACCAGTTTACCCGAATTAGGTAAAATAGATCCGCCACCTGCAATGGTTACCGCAGGTAGCTTATCTTCGAAAACCAGGTTGGCCATTTTACCGGTTGCCAGTTTTTTGCCATTGATGTTTTCGATACCGGCGTTGGCATTCAACGCATAATTGCCTTTCAGTTCTTCAGCAGCGTAAACTTTAACCTGGCTGGCATCAATGGTATAGCGTAAATCGCTTAAATTACCCAGCGAGATCATACCGGTTAAATCTTGTCCCACGCCAATGGGCTCAGAAAACTGTACCAGGGCATAATCTTCTTCCCCTTGAATGGCTTTAATGTCAAGAACTTCAAACTTATTCAGCGTCGGAACCCTGATTTCTTCGCTGCCTTTTTGCTCTGCATCAATAGCATCACCATCCCAGTCTATTTTTAAAGTCTGGTCGCTGCCGGTTTTTTTAATGCTGTCGATCGTAAATTTTGAGGTGTTTTTAGCGGGGTCGTGCTGCCATTTCACCTTTAATTTCTGGTCGAAATCCAGTTCTATCGTTTTTTCTATCTTACTGGTTTCTTCTACATCGGCTGTAGCCACTTCACCAGTTAATTTCATGTAATCGAGTGCGGTATTGTTTTGCGAAACCAAGCCGTTTTGCGTGAGCATAATCCCTGGCGTGATTACTTTAAACTCAAAGTCGAAATCTTCGAGGCCCTTTTCCGTTGCCGAAACTTCGGATAGTTTAAAGGTAGCTTCGTAGTTTTTGCCTGGCTTAAGGTTTTCATCAGGCCTGAATTCTATGGTTTGGGGATCAATCCAATAAGCTTTTCCAGAAATGGAAGGCGAGAAATCGAACAGATCGCGCGAATCGGCTTTGCCCAGATCCTGCATACCTGTTGCTGCATTGGCCAGATGCACGCGGATAAAACTTTTTTTAGAGATCGTACCCGAGGTGTAGGCCTCAATGTATTTGGCATAAGCCTGGTTTTCTTCGTTGGTTTTTTTCTTCTTGTTAAAATACACAAAAAGGATAGCGGCAATTGAAACAAGGAGCAAGCCGCCGAAGATAAATTTCTTTTTTGTTGATGATCGGTAACTAGATGGATTTTCCATAGGTGATTTAGGTAATTTGAATGAAAAATAACTAAAATTCACGTTAAATAGCATAATGTGGAAAATTACCCTTGGGTAACTTGTTCCTTTCCATTCAATTGGATAAGTTTACGGCATCAATGAAATAGAACCAGATATGATAAAGAAACTTTTAATTTTTTCGGGCCTGTTATTTTCTGCTAGTTTTTGTTTTGCGCAAAAGGCGACTACAGAAAACGATGTTAATGCAGCCGTAAACAAGCTTATTGGCCTAATGATTAATCCTGATAGCATGGCTTTGGACAAATTGTTACTCAATAATTTGAGTTATGGTCACTCTAGTGGAAAAATACAAACTAAGCAGGAGTTTATGCATTCATTATTATCCGGCGAATCGGATTTTCTCGATGATATTATTCTGGGTGACCCGAAAACAATTATTCAAGGAAATACGGCTTTGGTAAGGCATAAATTAATGGCACAAACCAATGATAAGGGTGTAAGAGGGAGTGTAAATTTGTATATCCTTTTAATATGGAGTAAAGAAAAGGCAGGGTGGAAGTTACTGGGCAGACAAGCGGTTAAGGTACCTTAGTTTAGTTTGGAGCTTGGAGTTGGGAGTTTTCAGTTCTGGATGCAGAAATAGTGATATTGCGAAGGTTCTAAACTCCCTTTAGTTTAGAGTTTTCAGTTTTGGACGCAGCGTTAGCGATATGGCTAAAATTTCAAACTGAGTTTGCAGTTTGGAGTTTTCAGCTTTGGATGCAGAAATAGCGAGCTTGCTAAAGCTACATGCCTGGAAACTCCAAACTCACCACCCCAAACTCCCAACTTATCTGATCATCACCCCAGGCCGGTTTACCAGCGGGATTTTAATCAAATTAGAATCGATAATGCTTTCGGGCAGAAAAATAAATTTCTTGTCGTAAATGGTACCATCGATATAATAGCTAAGCCAGTATTCGTTGGTTAAGCCAAAAACCTCGGGGTCTATTGCTTCAACGCCCGAAAAAGATTGGGCTTCCATATCGCCAATAAAATGTCTTAAAACAGAGGTTTTAACCTGTTTTCCATCTTTTTCACCATAACCTTTCGAGCTGATTAATACATTGGTAATGGGCTCGTTTTTTAAGTTAACAAGGTAAACGGTCCAGTTTTTTACCTCCGGTGTTTCGCTCATCAGCACAACGGCCATGGCAATATCTTCAACTGTATTTTCTGGTAAGTCTGATTTCATAAAAGTACTTTGTCGTAATGCTGAACTTGGTTTAGCACCGCTCATAAAATAGAGACCCTGAAACAAGTTCAAGGTCTCTATGATTTATTTATTTCTTTTTAGCTGCAGCTTTTTTAGCAGGAGCCTTTTTCTTTGCAGGTGCTTTTTTCTTCGTTTCGAAGGCGTTTGGCACTTGCTCTACAATCATCTTTTTAACTACTTCCAGATCAATATCGGCCAGTTCTTCTGGTGTATATTTTTGTTTGGTAGCCTCGTTGTTTCTCAGTTTCAGCATCAGTTTGCCAAAACGGATAAACGGTCCCCAACGGCCATTTTCGATCGAGATTTTCTCAGCATCCCAGGTTTTAATGTACCTGTTAGCCTCTTTTTCTACTTTTTTACCAATTAAGGTTTCAATATCGGCTTGTGTAAGGTTGTCGAAATCGTAACCTTTAGCCGGGATATTGATAAATAAATCGTTCCATTTAATGAATGGACCAAAACGACCCTTTCCTTTGGTTACACCTAAACCTTCGTAATAGGCGATAGGGGCATCGTCATCCATTTTCTGACGGATAATTTCAACAGCCCTTTCGTAAGTAACCGACAGCGGCTCCTCGTTTTTAGGCAATGAAATGAAACTTTCGCCCCACTTTACATAAGGTCCGAAGCGGCCAACGCCAATTACCACTTCCTTACCCTCAAAATCAGGCAGCTGGAACGGTAATTTAAACAACTCTAAAGCATCAGCTAAAGTAATGGTGGCTACCGATTGGTTACGCATTAAGCTGGCATAACGTGGTTTTTCTTCCTCATCAAGCTCGCCAATTTGAACCAGCGGACCAAATTTACCTACTTTGGTATAAACGTTTTTACCAGTAGCCGGATCAAGCCCCAATAAACGTTCGCCAGTAGCGCGTTCAGCCGTTTCCAGTGTTGTTTCTACCTCAGTATGGAAAGGGTTATAGAAAGAATGGAGCATTTTGGTCCACTCTTGTAAGCCCTGTGCAATCTCATCAAATTCTTTTTCAACCTTGGCGGTAAAGTTAAAATCAACAATTCCTTTAAAATGTGCTACCAGGAAATCGTTTACCACCTCACCAATATCGGTAGGGAAAAGTTTAGACTTTTCGGCACCGGTTATTTCTGATTTGGTTTCTTTTTTAACTTCGCCATTGGCTAAAGTAATGGCTGTAAATTTACGTTGTTTACCATCGCGGTCTTCTTTAACTACGTAACCACGGTTTTGTACCGTAGAAATAGTAGGCGCATAAGTAGACGGACGACCAATACCCAGTTCTTCTAATTTTTTAACCAGACTGGCCTCTGTATATCTTGCCGGCGGACGTGAATAACGTTCAGTAGCCTGCATTTCTCTTAAAAATAATTCCTGGCCTTTAGCTAAAGGAGGTAAAATAGCACCGCCTTCTTTTTCTTCGCCCTCTTCATCATCTGTTGATTCGAGATAAACTTTTAAGAAACCGTCAAATTTCAATACTTCACCCTCAGCTACTAAATGCTCTTTACGGGTTGAAGCGGTAATTTGTGCAGTGGTTTTCTCAAACAAGGCCTCGCTCATTTGTGAGGCAATTGAACGTTTCCAGATCAAATCGTACAAACGTTTCTCTGAAATGTCGCCATCAACAGTATGTCTGTCGAAATAAGTTGGACGGATGGCTTCGTGAGCCTCCTGTGCACCAGCCGATTTGGTTTTATAAACCCTTGGCTGGTGGTATTTTTCGCCGTAGGCCGATTTTATTTCGGCTGCTGCAGCATTTATAGCAGTTTCAGATAAGTTTACCGAGTCAGTTCTCATGTAAGTAATCTTACCTGCCTCGTATAATCTTTGGGCAACCTGCATGGTTCTGGCTACCGAAAAACCTAATTTTCGGGAAGCTTCCTGTTGTAGTGTTGAAGTAGTAAAAGGTGCCGCCGGATTACGTTTTGCCGGTTTGGTTTCCAAACTGCTAATGGCGAATGTTGCTTTGGCACAATCCTGAAGGTATTTTTCAGCATCAGCCTCGCTTTCGAAACGTTGTGGCAATTCGGCTTTAACCAGTTCTTTTCCTTTGCCAGTAGTAAACTGGGCGGTTATTTTATAGGCTGCAGTAGCATTAAAGTTTAAAACTTCTCTTTCTCTATCTACAATTAAACGTACGGCAACAGATTGAACACGGCCTGCTGATAAAGATGGTTTTACCTTTTTCCATAAAACTGGTGAAAGCTCAAAACCAACCAGGCGATCTAAAACGCGGCGGGCTTGCTGCGCATTTACCAGGTTATAATCGATACCACGTGGGCTTTCGATGGCTTTTAAAATGGCAGGTTTGGTAATTTCATGAAAAACGATACGTTTGGTTTTTTCTACTTTAAGGCCTAAAGTTTCGAATAAGTGCCACGAAATGGCTTCTCCCTCGCGGTCCTCATCGGATGCTAGCCATACCATTTCGGCATCCTTAGCAAGCTTTTTCAGTTCGGCAACCACATTCTTCTTATCGGCGGGTACCTCGTAGGTTTGGGCAAAATTATTTTTAATATCAATTGCCATATCGCCCTTCACTAAATCACGGATATGGCCATAGCTAGACTTCACCAGGAAATCTTTGCCTAAATAGCCTTCAATAGTTTTAGCTTTTGCGGGTGACTCGACGATTAGTAAATTTTTTGCCATGAAATACGTTTTTGTGCAAATAAAGCTATAATTAAAGCATAAATCAAAACCTGATTAAAATTTAATACAAATTTTTTGCTGTTTTTTTAGTGATCGTGATCATTTTTTTAAAAAAAAACGGCTATAAATGAGTGGATTTAATCCTTTTTTAGATAGCAATGGCTTGGGATATTTAGATTATAGTTAGTCTGCTTATGGAGATAAAACCCCGGGCCTGTGTTCAGGCAAGCAGGCCGATGTTTTTGCATTCTCTCTCGTTTATAAACCCGATTGGACGGATGCTCCCGATTTTTCTATCGGAGCAGGAGGGAAAGCGGGCTGTTGCTGCCGAAATGTTGCTGGCTTTCATTTTGAAAATTTGCAGTTTATAGATGATTGGTAGGCTTTTTTAGCCATCCATCTTACATTTTACAAGAACTTTACCCGTGTCGAAACTATTTGTAACTATATTCGTATATAAAATAAAAAACGATGATAAGCACAATTTTAATTCTACTCAACTTTTTGGTGCCGAATCCACCAAAAAATGTTTACGATTTCAGCTTTAAAACCATTGATGGTAAAGAAATTAAACTATCGAAGTTTAAGGGCAAGAAAATAATGATCGTAAATACGGCTTCTAAATGTGGATATACCCCGCAATATGAAGACCTCGAAAAACTTCAGAAACAATATGGTAAAAAGATTGTATTAATCGGATTTCCGGCAGGTAACTTTGGTGGACAAGAATTTTCTACCAACGCCGAAATTAAAGAATTTTGTACCGGTAAGTACAATGTTTCGTTTTTGTTGGCCGAGAAAAGCAGCGTAAAAGGCGATGATATTAGTCCATTGTTTAAATACCTGACTTCGCAAACCAATACGGAGGAACAAGGCGACATTAAATGGAATTTTGAGAAATTTCTGATTAATGAAAAAGGAGAACTGGTACACCGTTTCCGTTCTAAAACAAAACCTACTGATGAGGTGATTACTAAGAACCTTTAAATGATGTAAGATGGATGATGTGAGATGGAATGATTTAACCTTACATTAAGATCGTAAAAAAAAGTAAAATGAAATTTGGGATTATGCCATCTTTCATTTTACCTTTTTCATTTATATTAGTTTCGTTCCAGAACGGTTTTCCAAACAATGCCGCTCAAAACTGCGCCTGCAATTGGTGCTACAATGAATAACCAAACCTGGCTTAGGGCTTGCCCGCCAACCAATATTGCTGGCCCGATACTACGCGCCGGATTTACCGATACGCCGGTTACTGGTATGCCTACAATGTGTATAAGCACCAGGCTTAAGCCAATAGCTAAGCCGGCAAAGCCACCATTGATGTTTTTGGTAGAGGTAGAACCAAAAATTACCAGCAAGAAGATAAAAGTCAATACCACTTCTGCAATTAAGCCCGCTTGTAAGCTATAGTGCTGGGGCGAAAGGGCATCGAAACCATTTTGGCCAAGGCCATTTGCCGATAGCGAATATTCGGGTTTGCCAGAGGCAATAAGCAAGAGGATAAAAGCACCCGCAATGCCACCCAGAATTTGTGCTACAATGTAATAAGCTGCTTCTGAAGCCTTCATGCGACCAGTTACAACCATACCTATGGATATGGCCGGATTAATGTGGCAGCCGGAAATATGACCAATAGCATAAGCCATAGCCACTACCGAAAGGCCGAAAGCAAACGAAATGCCCAACAAACCAACGCCTGTTGTACCATTGGCACCCGCTATTACAGCACTACCGCAACCCATTAAAACCAATACTAATGTGCCCAGAAACTCGGCACTGAATTTTGAGATTTTGCTTGTCTCCATATAATTATTATTTAAGGTTTACACATTATATTGGGGACGACAATGTATTCGAATATAGAAAAAAATAAACATATATGGAATAAAATTTTGTTGTGCTTTTTTTTCTTAATTGGATTTAAGGCAAAAAATAAGAGGCTTAAATCCTTAAGCCTCCTAATAAACCAAACAAACTATTTATGAAGTATAGATATAACCCCAATTTGGCTTAAATGTTTTATGGTAAAAATGAATTAAATAATATTTTACGCTGGTGTTTTCTGCTTTTATCTGGTATGTGTTTATATTACAGGTATCTATGATTTAACACTCAGAAAACGTCTTGTTATTTGTGACTTTAAGATGTTAAAATAAGTTTAACTGGTCGGGTTGATAAAGTTCGGGGCGAAAAACATATGCTTGTGCTGCATTTTGGTCGGCGCTTACATAATAAACTTCTGTTTCCTCGTATCTCGAAGCCACTTTAACAAAAGTATTGCCCGCTACATTTTTAAAAAGATTTTCTACCAGTTCAGGGTCGTTGTTGTCTTTTGATAAATGGCTCAATAATAAATGGCTCATATAAGCCGGTTTATGGTTTGTAAACAACTCCAGTGCCTGAGCATTGCTTAAGTGACCATGGCCGCCCATGATTCTTTGTTTCAAAAAATAAGGGTACCGACCATTTTGCAGCATTTGGGTGTCGTAGTTAGCTTCCAGGAATGCGGCATGGCAATCTTTAAAATGATGGATAAGACGATCGCAAACAGCGCCAATATCGGTAAAAACCCCAACTTTAACCGTGCTGCATTCAACCGTGAAGCTATAAGGATCAGCTGCATCGTGGAATTTAGAAAAGGCTGCGATTTTTAAGTCACCTATCTGGATGGTTTGCAGGTGGCTTAACGAAAAAGTATTGTTGGCATCAAGTAACAGTCGGCTACTTTTTAATGTTGGCGCACTAATGTATACCGGAAGTTTATGTTTTTTTGCAAAAACGGTTAGGCCTTTGATGTGGTCGCTGTGCTCGTGTGAAATGAAAATGGCTTTTACTTTATCTATAGCCAAACCTAAACGCGCCATTCGTCTTTCAACTTCCTTGCAGGTTAGACCTACATCAACCAAAACGGCTTCGTTATCGTTACCTATATAGTAACAATTACCGTTGCTGCCCGAATTTATGGAGGTGAAATATAGTGCCATTTGAAGGCTGCAAGGTACGGCTTATTTGGCTAAGGAAAAAAGAAAACTATACACGGCTACTGTTATGTTCTACTAAACGAGAAAGCAAGGGGAGGAAGGCTTGTATGAGGTTAATCTCTTCTGAAGAGAAAATTTTCTCCATGGTTTGCACCAGCCATTCTTCTTTTATTTTGCGGGTGGCGATGATGTGCTTTTCGCCCAGCCTGGTTAAACCGATAAATACCTTGCGTTTATCTTCCTCACTCGGAAAACGTTCTACACATTTGGCATCATGCAGCCGGTTAATGATTTGCGAAATGGCCTGCTTAGATACCCTTTCCATATCAGCCAGCTCAGTAGATAGCATTTTGCCGTGCTGCTCCAGTAGCGACATGGTAAGCAGTTCGGCGTTGCTAAACTCAGAGCTTACGTTCTGTTTGCGTAATTGCCGGGTTAAACGGGTAACTGTACTTCTTAAGCGGGCAGCAATATCTTGTGTTTGCGTGGGCATATTAATGGTAAATAAACTTTACAAATATAAGCTTTAAAATTTATAGATGAATGCATTGTTTTTGAAAAGAGCTTTATTTTATGATGTTATCGTGATAAAAAGAAGCAGATTTGATTTTATACTTTAGTCTAAAACTTCTATTTTTGTAAAGTTACTTTACTATTTTAGACATGAGTATTTTTCGTTCACTAAGGCATTATAATTACAGGTTATTTTTTACCGGACAGGCTATTTCGTTAATTGGTACATGGATGCAGCGTGTAGCCATTAGCTGGTTGGTTTATCGCTTAACAGGTTCGGCGTTTCTTTTAGGGTTGATTACTTTTTTAAGTCTGATTCCCTCATTGGTGCTGGCCCCTTATGCCGGTAGCTATGTAGACAGGCATAATAAATATAAAATTCTGATAATCACACAAGTGATTTTAATGCTCCAGGCAGGGGCATTGGCTTTAATGATCTGGTTTAAGGTGTACGATATGTTCTGGATTGCGGCACTCTCGCTGGTGCAGGGTTTGGTAAATGCTTTCGATGTAACGGCACGCCAATCGTTAATGGTAAATTTAATTGATGATAAAGAAGATTTACCAAATGCAATCGCTCTAAATTCTTCGATGTTTAACGCAGCAAGGTTAATTGGGCCAGCTTTGGCGGGGGTAATTTTAAGTACACTCGGTGAAGACATCTGTTTTCTGATCAATTTTGTAAGTTTTATAGCGGTTTTGGGATGTATGGTAATGATGAAACTGAAATTAACTGAGCATAAAAAATCGGCAGAAAATATATGGATCGATTTAAAAAAAGGTTACGATTATTTAAAAGCATCGCCTGATCTGGCTTCGATGGTTTTAATGATGGCCGCCTCGAGCTTGTTGGTTATTCCGTTTACCACCTTGTTACCCGTATTTGCAAAGGATATTTTTAATGGAAACGCCACCACTTTTGGTTGGTTTGAAAGTGCAGCGGGCTTTGGTGCTTTTTTCGGCGCTATCTATATGGCTACCTTAAGGGCAGGGCAAAATCTGCAAAAAATAGTAATGATGTCGGGAATTTTACTCGCCATATCGGTAGTCGCACTGGCTATTTCGCCATCACTCATTCTTGCTTTAATTTGTACCGGTTTAGCTGCTTTGGGTTTAATGGCGCAAACCTCATCTATAAACACTTACTTGCAAACCCATGCTGATGATTTAATGCGTGGCAGGACGCTCAGCTATTACATAATGGCTTATCAGGGCGTATTACCTATCGGGAGTCTGTTAATGGGCTATTTGGCGCACCTCTTCGGAACTCAGGTGGTGGTAGCCTTTGAGGGGATAGCTGGCTTGCTTATTGTCGCCGCTTTTTCTTATAATGAAAAGCACAGAAATCAAATTAATTTTTCACCATTAAAGGCACGTTAAAACATTTAGGCTGTTCTTTCTTAATGGTCTTAATGATGATTTTTTTACCATTAAGGTGTTAAAGACATTAAGTTTTGTATTGGCATGTTAGCGCATTTAAACTTTCATGACCTTTTATGTCTTATATGGTTAAAATTATAAGATTGACCTTAGGAAACGAGTCGCCCTATTCGTGCACAATCAATTTACAATCAACCATAACCTTCTGATAGTTTTCCATATCAATTTCCCTATTGATAAGCTGAAGCAGGAGTTTGATTGCATTTTCACCAACCGACTCAGGATTTTCTTCTACTGATGCAACAGGAGGCGAATCTAAATAGCTTATAAAAGAAGTATTGCCAAAACCGATGCACTCAATCTTATCTAAATTGGGATGGTTTATTGATCTCAGGTATTTAATGGCATCGAACAAAATGGGTTCCTTAAATGCAACCAGGGCAGTAGGTGTATCTTGTGGGTTGGCAAAAAGGTTCTGAATGGCCGAAATTGTATTTTCCTTATCGAAATCGGTATAGGCAACCAAATCAGCCGAAAAAGGAACACCGTTATCTTTCAGTGCATTGATATAGCCATTAAAACGATCGTGGGTGAAATTGATCATTTTTGGCCCACCCAGGTAAGCTATTTTTTTATGGCCACGGTCAATTAAAAATTGGGTAGCCTTATAACAGCCCTGAAAAGTGTTGCCTAAAACTTTATGACAGCTTAAATTAAAGCTCGGGTTGCGGGTGTAATAAACCACCGGTATACCCATGTTTTCGAACTGATCGAGGTGAGCGAAATCCTGTGTATGTTTAGAAATGGCTACGATAAGCCCGTCAACACGGCTGCGCAGTAACATGTTGGCCGATTGAATTTCCTTTTCCAGGTCATCATGCGATTGGCTGATGATTACATTGTATCCGTTCTGGGTAGCAAATTGCTCTACACCATAAATACTGCGGGTAAAAAAGTGGTCTAAAAGATTGGGTAAGATAATACCAATAATACGAGATTTCTTTTCCTTTAAATTGATGGCCGATTTATTGGGCGTAAAATGTAATTCGCGAGCCATCTCCTGAACACGTTTTTTAGTGTATTCATTTATTGTAGGATAGTTATTAAGGGCTTTTGATACTGTTGATACTGACATCTTTAACTTTTCAGCCAGGAACTTCAGGGTAACAGGGGTATTGTTCGTCATCTTTTCCAATCTCAATGCATAGTTAAGAAAAAAAATGCAATTATTTCAAACGTTTGAAATGAGTTTCAATTGATTTTATGGCCTTTTAGGCTATTTTAAAAGACTTTTATCATTTTACCTTTTCTACATTCGTTACCACTAACACAAACTAACCAAGTAAATATGATGAAATCATCCCACATTTATTTTTGTATGGTAAGGGCAGGCACCAAAGCCCCGAATTTAGCGGAACAAGTTCATGCTGATTTATCTCAAAAATGTTACGATTTGAAGATAAGATTGTACCATCCGCAAGACGCATAGTATTTAATAGAACTCAAGTGATTTCCTGACTGCTAACCCGATCTTATTTGGTTGTGTAAAATATTAACTGGTTGTTTCCATGCAGGTTGTAAGCATGAAAATTTAACCGGCAGGGACTTGCTATGCATTAAATTTTAACCAAACAGATTTAATATTTATAATAATTATGGATAGACTTTACAATTTAAAAAGGACTTTTGCCGCAATTGGAATGGAGCGTTTCCAATGGGCTAAAGTGCTATATACATTAACCTTCCTGTTGCTGATGAGTGCATCGTTTACGGCATTTGCACAAAGCACAGTAAATGGTACCGTAAAAGATATAAAGGGAGTTACCTTACCCGGCGTAAGCGTTAGGGTTAAAGGCACTACCCAGGGCGCTGTTACCGATAACGATGGTAAATTTTCGATTAAGGCAGCTGCCAATGCTACCTTAACTTTTACTTATGTGGGTTACACCATTAAGGATGTGGCCATAAACAACAAAACGGTACTAAACGTAGTTTTAGAAGACGATACGCAGGGGCTTGATGAGGTGATTGTTGTAGGTTATGGCGTGCAGAAAAAATCTACTTTAACAGGTGCCGTAGCGCAGATTGGTGCCGAAGAGGTAATGAAATCGCCAACACCAAGCCCAACCAATGCTTTGATTGGCCGTTTGCCGGGTTTACTGGCGGTACAAACCAGCGGTCAGCCCGGGGCCGATGGTGCCCAGTTAAAAGTAAGAGGTGTAGCTACTTATGGCTCAAACAACGCAGCAATTGTTGTGGTGGATGGGGTAGAGCGCCCGAGTTTCTCAGATGTGGATGCCAGCGAAATAGAATCAGTAACGGTTTTAAAAGATGCGGCTTCAACAGCGATTTACGGGATCAGGGGAGCGAATGGTATTATCGTTATTACCACCAAACAGGGGAAAATCGGTAAACCCAAAGTAACTTATACCGGTAATTTCGCTTTGCAAACTTATACTGGTTTAGCTGTTGGTTTACCCGCATTTGAAAATGCTTCCTTGTTAAACCAGTCGTATGTAAACGATGGTAAAGCACCTTTTTTCTCAGATGCAGAGTTGCAAAAGTTTAAAGACGGATCAGACCCGATCGGTTATCCGGATGTGCAGTGGTTCGATTATTTAACCAAAAAATATTACGCACAAACCCAGCATAACATCAATATTAATGGTGGTACTAAAATTGCAAAATATTTTGTTTCTGCAGGTTATGCCTTTCAGGATGGTATTTTTAAGAAATTCGATTCGCCTTATGGCATCAATACTGTACCCAACTACAACCGTTATAACTTCCGTTCGAACGTAGATTTAACGCTGAACAAAGATTTTACGGTAGGAATTAAACTGGGAGGTCGTTTTGCCAACCGTTATCAGCCAGCTGGATTATTATCTTCTTCAGCCTTCTCTTACGATACCATTGAAGGGATGATTTCGCGTATTTTGCAGGTGCCGGCTTATGCTTATCCGGTAACCCTCCCTGATGGCAGGATAACCGCTAACCCAAATATTGGTACCAACATCTGGAATCCTTTTGCGGTATTAACCCGTTTCGGAACCCGTAACGATGATAACAATACCATCGAGAGTACCTTTAACCTCAACTATAAACTGGGTTTTATTACCAAAGGTTTAGGCTTTAAAACAGTATTTGGATACGATTCATATTACAATAATACCGAAAGAAGAAACGCCAACTGGGCGGCTTATGTTTACAATCCCGCAACCGGTCAGGCTACTTTATCAACCGATACGCGTAACCGTGATGAGCCTTTAGGAGCCGTACAAGATGGCGGTGTAACCGGTGGAAGTACCAATATGAACCTGCAAACCGGTTTTGATTATAACCGCGATTTTGGCAAGCACAATGTTGGCGGATTGTTACTGGCTACCCGTCAGCTTATCCGTACTACCGGGGGATCGCCTTTTACCGCGCCGCCAAGAGCATCGCAAGGTATTGTTGGTCGTGTTACCTATAATTATGGCGAAAGGTATTTTGCCGAATTTAATGGTTCGTACAACGGATCGGAAAACTTTGCAGAAGGTTTGCGTTACGGTTTCTTCCCGGCAGTATCCGCTGGCTGGACGCTTACCAACGAGCCTTTCTGGAAAAAGAACAATGTGCTCACTTATTTAAAAATCAGGGGAAGTTACGGACAGGTAGGTAACGACAGGATTTCAGATAACCGTTTCTTGTTCTTAACTACTTATACAGCCAATTCAGGTGCTCCATTTGGGAACCCGCTGGCCTTGGTTAACTATCCAACCCTTTATATTGGCGATACTGCTTTAGGAAATGATAAAGTAACCTGGGAAACCGGCACAAAAAGAAATATTGGTGTGGAAGCACGTTTCCTTAGCGATAACCTGAAATTAACGGTCGATCTTTTTGACGAAACCCGTAAAGATATTTTAACACCTACATTAAGTGGTTCGGCATTATTTGGCCATGCATACCCTAACTTAAATAGAGGTATTGTATACAACAAAGGTTACGAAGTTGAGCTCGACTATCAACGTGTGATTGGAGCTGTAACTGTAGGCCTTAATGCGCAATTGAGTTACAATAAAAACAAAATCCTTGAGAACGACGAACCAGATGGCATGCCTTTTTCTCTGGCCAGAAAAGGAACAAGTGTTGGTCAGTTTTTTGGATATAAAACCGATGGTTTTTTCCAGTCGGCGGCAGACATTGCTGCTTCGCCCAAATTAGCAGGTTACAACCCAATTCCGGGCGACTTGAAATTTAAAGACCTGGATGGCGATGGCGTAATAACCAATTTAGATCAGGATGCGATTGGATACACCAATACACCACAATACATTTACAGTTTTAGCCCACGGGTTAGCTACAAAGGATTTTCACTTTCGGCCCTGTTTCAGGGAGTAGCGAATGTAAGCTCGAATGTGATCTTGAACGAGCAGAACAATGGTCAGCAGATGTATCCGTTCATGCTAGATGCCTGGACACCGGCAACTGCTGCAACGGCAACCTGGCCGGCTTTACACGCCCGCGGTACGGCATCATTAAACTATGCCTTAAACGATTTTACCTTACAAAACTCGGCTTATTTAAAAATCAGGAACATTGAACTGGCCTGGACACTTCCAAAATCGTGGATGAGTACTTTAAAGCTGAGCAATGTGCGGGTTTTCTTACAGGGACAGAATATTTACACCTGGACCAAGTATAAGTTCTACATCGATCCGGAGAATGTAAACACCATTAACACGGCTTTCCCTTTACAGGCGCTTTATCCAACATCGAGGATTTACAATTTTGGTTTAAACGTTCAATTTTAAGCTCATGAAAAACTACAAAATATATACAGCTATTCTTTTATTAACGCTGTTTGCTGTTTCCTGCAAAAAAGACTACCTGGAAAGAACACCTGGTGTGGCTTTGAGCGAGGATGAGATTTTTGCAGATCCGGCACAGGCGGCCAGATTTGCCGATAACGCTTATAATTATGTAATCAACAAATACGTACGCTTTAACGATCACCGCGGCTGTGTGGCCCAGGCATCAGATGAAGCCGTTTCGGGTAACTCGGAAGGTACCGTAACCACTTTAAACCGTGGATTGTACCACGATCACAGTAACGGAGCTTCGTTAAACGATATTTACGATATCTGGAAAAGAATGTATGCTGGTATCGCCATCGAAACCAAAATGCTTTCGCGCCTGGCCGATGTACCACCTGCACCACCTGCAACTGTACCGATTTTTCAACCGGTTAGGGTAGAAGGCGAGATGCGCTTTTTACGTGCCATGTCTTATTTCGAGTTAACCAAAAGATTTGGCGGTGTGCCCATAGTAGATAAAGTTTATACTGTAAACGATGAACTGAACCTGCCACGCAACTCGTTTGATGAGGTAACCAAATACATTTTAGCAGATCTGGCTATTGCCGAAAATAAACTGGGCAATGATGCCGATTATACTACTGCAGATTATGGCCGCCCAACCAAAGGCGCAGTACAGGCTTTAAGAACCCGTGTGCTTTTATATGCTGCAAGTCCGCTTAACAACCCAACAGGCGATAAAAGCAAGTGGGCTGCTGCAGCCGCTGCTGCGCAAAGATTAATGAACGGCGAGTTTGGAGCATATGCTTTACAGGCTAGTTACGGCGATATCTTAAACGTGCCCACCTCATCAGAGTACATCATGATCCGAATTAAAGGCAATACACCTTTGGCAGGAGAGATGATGCAGGATTTTTCAATGTCGCCAGGATCTGGTGGTGCCCAGGGACAAATGAACCCTACCCAAAACCATGTAGATATGTACGAAATGGCCAATGGAAAAGCGATTAGTGATCCAACTTCAGGTTACGATCCGCAGAAACCTTACGCCAACCGCGAGCCTCGTTTTTACGACAACATTATTTACAACGATCGCCCATGGCAGGGAAGGGCCATACAAATGTGGTCTTCGCCAGCAGGTGCACTCGATTACAGCACCACCATTACCTATACTGCTACGCGCTATTATTGCAAAAAATACTGGCCAGAGGTTTACCGTACCGTTGGTGGTAGCACAACCCTGCTAAACTACATCTATTTCCGCTATGCAGAAGTGTTGCTAAACTATGCCGAAGCACAAAATGAGGCGGTAGGCCCGGGCGACATCAACGGTTCGGTTTACGCACAGTTAATTGCCATCCGCAAACGTGGCGGAATACTGGCTGGAGCTGATAATCTTTATGGACTAAAAGCCAACATGACCCAGGATGAAATGCGTACAGTGATCAGACACGAGCGTGCAATAGAACTGGCTTTCGAAGACCACCGCTGGTACGATATTATGCGCTGGAAAATTGGCGCTACCACCATTGGCGTTCCAATGAAAGGCATGGATGTGATTAAACAGGCCAACGGAAGTTTCACTTATACCCCGTTTGTACTGAGCCAGACTTTCCAGAAAACCTGGACTGAGAAACAAAATCTGTATCCGATTCCAAGGGCAGAAATTTATAAAAGCAAAGGTGTATTAACACAAAATCCAGGTTGGGAATAGTGAGTTAATCAATGTAACGCTAAAAGATTATTGAAAATGAAATTATTAAGATCAAAATATAAATATATAGCCTGCCTACTCTTTTTATGGGCCTGCCTGCTAAACGTTTACAGCCAAACGCCTGATGAACAGCTTACGGTTTCGGGGAGGGTAGTAGATCAGGATAAAAAGCCAATGGCCGGAGTGACCATCTCGATCCAGGAAGATAAAACCAATAAATCGGTAACCACAAGTGCCGACGGAAGTTTTACCCTTTCAACCTCTACCAGCGATGTAATTGTTTTTAAATACGTAGGTTACCTGATGGTGCTCAAACCCGCTTCGGAAGTAAGCAAGAGCGATATTGTTTTAACCAAAGCACTTATCGATGCCGGCGATAACGACAATGTGTACATTCCGTTTGGCGTTAGGAAGAAAAGAGAAGTTACGGCCACCATTAGTACCATCACTACTGATAACCTACCTCAGATCCCATCGTCATCTTTAACCAATGTATTTACCGGCAGGCTACCCGGATTAGCCATTTATCCAAGTGGTTCGCAACAGCCTGGTTACGATGTATCGAGTTTTTTAATCCGTGGCCGCTCATCTTATAACAGCAACCAGGAGCCTCTGGTGTTGGTAGATGGTATTGAGCGCGACTTCAGATCGATGGATTTGGCCGAAATTGAAAGTGTAAGCGTATTAAAAGATGCCGCAACACTGGCCTGGTACGGCATGTATTCTGCCAATGGTGTAGTTTATGTAAAAACCAAAAGAGGCAGCGCAACTTCCACCAGCGTTACTTTCGATGCGCAGGCAGGCTTGCAGGCGCCTTTGCAGATTGCTGCACCCTTAGATGCTTACAATTATGCAAGTTTATACAACGAAGCTTCCATTAACAGTGGCGGAGCGGCGGTTTACAGCCCTGCTGCTTTACAGGCCTATCAGGATGGTTCCGATCCCATTAAATATCCGAACAACAACTTTGTACGCGATTTCACCAAGCGTGTAGCGCCAACCCAGCGTTATGTAGCTACTGTTACCGGTGGTAATGCTTTTATTAAGTATTATACTTTATTAAGTGCTTACCAGCAGGGAGGTTTTTACAAAGGTGGTAATAACGATACTTACGATGCCAATACCGATTTTAACCGCTATAATTTAAGAACCAACATCGATTTACACGTAAACAAGAACCTGGATGTAGCTTTAGATATCGGCGGACGGATTACCAACCTTACTTTCCCGAATGCAGGTACACCTACTTTTTTATCAACGGTTTATTCAACGCCAGCCAATGCTTTCCCGGTTATTAACCCTAACGGATCGTATGGCGGAACTTCGATATTTTCCCAAAATAACCCTCAGGCCATGCTCGAGGCTAGGGGAGCCAGTACCGACCTGGTGCGTAATATGATGGCTACTTTAAGTGCCCGCCAAAAAATGGATGGCATATTAAAAGGCTTAACTGGCGAAGTTTTTTATGCTTATGATATCGCCGGATTATACCGCTCGGGTTTTAGCCAGCAGTATGCAACTTCTGAATTAAAAGCCGATGGAACTTATACCACCTATGGCACACCCGCTAAGGTAGATTATCAGGCCAATGCATTTTCGGGTAACATACGCAAAAGCGAATTTTGGGCAGGTTTCGATTATAACAGGACCTTCGGAAAGCACGATATTAAATTCAGTACCCGCGTTTCGAGGGCCAATTATGCCTCATTCGGCAGTTTGGATGTACGCCGCGAAGGATGGTCTAACCGCTTATCATACAATTATATTCAGCGCTATTTTATTGATTTAACCGCTTCTTACGCCGGTTCAGAAAATTTTGCACCAGATTCGCGGTATGGGTTTTTCCCGGCTGCATCGGCAGGATGGATCATTTCTGACGAGGATTTTATGAAAAGCTCAACAAGCTTTCTCGATTTCTTAAAAATCAGGGGATCTTACGGATTGGTGGGTAACGATGCTATCGGATCGGCCAGAAGATTTGCCTATAACGATTTCTTTACCAGAAGTGCTGCAGGTTACACCTTTGGTACAGGTTTCGCCGGAGTAAGTGGTTCGGGGCAGCTGGCTTTGGCCAACCCTTTTTTAACCTGGGAGAAAGCCTATAAAACCAGTGTAGGTTTTGATGCCAAATTGTTTAAACAAGCTTTATCTATCAGTGCCGATTACTTTTACGAAGACCGGAAAGATTTAACCACGGCATCACTATTGCCAAGTTTGCTGGGGCAATCGCTAATTTATGTTAACGAGGGTGAGGCATCATACAAAGGCTTTGAAACCGGTATAAACTACAATAAAAAACTGGGTGGTGTAAACCTGAATGTGTTCGGCAATTTTACCTACAACACGAGTAAAATTCTGGCCATTAACGAAGGAGCAGGTTTGCCCGACTATCAGAAACAATTAGGGCACCCCATTTCGAGCGTAATTTCTCCGGCGGCTACTGCTAACTCTGGTGCAGGTTATGTAAGCATGATGCTTATCTCGGATGGTATTTTCCAAAGCCAGGCGCAGATTGATGCTTCTGCCAAACAGATTTTATCCAAAGATGTGAAACCCGGCGATATTAAATATGTAGATCAGAATGGCGATGGCGTAATTAACGACCTCGACCGTGTGAGAACCGATTTCAATTTTGTACCTAAAGCTTATTTTGGCTTTGGTGCCTCAGTTTCTTACGCCAATTTTGATGCAAACTTCTTGTTTCAGGGCACCAGTGGCCGTTCAATTACCATACAGCAACTGGTAAATGCAGGTAATACCAATAATGGCTTTTTAAACCAGTTCAGTGCAGACCGCTGGACACCCGATAATCCGGGCGCTCCTTATCCGAGGTTACTGCTAACCGATCGTGGCAACAATACTGCTACTTCCGATTTCTGGATCAGATCAGGCGATTACATTAGGTTAAAAAATGTAGAGATCGGCTATTCGCTTTCGCCTTCATTTATCAAAAAGTTAAAAATCAGACAACTGCGTTTTTATGCAAGCGGTTTAAACCTGCTCACTTTCGATAAACTGGGCGATCTGCCAATCGATCCTGAATTGCCTGAATCGGGTTACAATTCATCTTATCCATACATGAAAATATATTCGTTCGGTGTGAATTTGAAATTTTAAACGATAAGACCGTGAAGTTTGCCGGGATGCAAATGCCGTTAAGCTTCACCTTTAAAAACTAAAAGAGATGAAAAAAAATATATTTTATTCAATCCTGACCCTTGCAGTAATCTGCGTGGCGGGGTGTAAAAAAAGCGGGTTTCTTCAGGATGGCGAATTTAGCGGCGGTAACGACATTACACAGGCGCAGTTGTGGGCCAATCCCGATTATGCTCGTAATTTCCTGAACAATGTTTATGCATCACTTTCCGATCGCTACGATCTGGATGATGGAGCGCTACTGGCTTCGGCATCTGATGAGGCCGTTAACTCTAACCTAAACTCATCAGTAAACATTTTGAATAATGGTACCTGGAGTCCGGTTAAAACCTTTGATGATGTGTATTTTGCCATGTATTCGGGTATTCGCAAGGCCAATATGTTTCTCGAAAATATAGATGGCGCAGTAATCGTACCGGCCGACGAAACTTTTCCGTTAAACAATGCAGCAAACCAGGGAATGGTACCACAAATTGCCCGCTTAAAAGGTCAGGCTTATTTTTTACGTGCATTTTTCCAGTTCGAATTACTTAAACGTTATGGCAGTTTTGCTATCGTAACCCGTACACTAACGGTAACCGATGATCTGGACTTACCGCGAAACTCTTTTGACGATTGTGTGAAACAGATTTCTGCCGATTGCGAAGAAGCCATTACGCGGCTGCCGCTATCTCCAACAGAATGGAATACACCTTTGCGTGGCAGGGCTACCCAAACCGCTGCAATGGCACTTAAAGCCAGGTTACTGCTGTATGCGGCAAGTCCCTTGTACAATCCGGGTGGCGATGTAGCCAAATGGCAGGCTGCTGCCGATGCCGCAAAGCGGATTATAGATACCGGTAAACATGGTATTTATACGTCTTACCCCAATATCTGGTTATGGAACAATGGTGCTTTTAATATCGAAACCATTTTTGCAACTGCAACCTTAAACACCAATACCATCGAACAAAATAATGCGCCAGTGAGCTACGATGCAGCTAATGGCCGTACAAACCCGACACAGGAATTGGTAGATGCCTTTGAAATGAAAACCACAGGCCGGATGATTACCGATGCGGCTTCCGGCTATTCGGCAACTGCGCCTTATACCAACCGCGATCCGCGTTTAAATTTTGCCATTATGTACAATGGCTCAACTTTTAAAAGTAAACCAGTAGAAACTTTTGTAGGTGGTAAAGATGGTTTGGGTTTAAATGTAAATGCAACCAAAACCGGTTATTACCTGCGTAAGTACTTAAGTGAGAGTGCATCTTGGGCAGGAAATAGTGCTACCGTACGTCGCCCGTGGATTTTCTTCAGGTACGCAGAAGTGCTTTTAAATTATGCCGAAGCATTAAATGAAGCGCAGGGTACCGGTGCATTAACACAGATTTTAACAAGCTTAAATGCAATCAGAAGCAGAACTGGTGTAGCTATGCCTGCTTTGCAAACTACCAACCCGGCTGCAAACGGTTATGTGGCGCCAACCAAAGAAGAGTTGCGTAAACGCATCCGTAACGAGCGTAGGGTAGAGCTTTGCTTCGAAGAACAACGTTTTTACGATGTACGCAGGTGGAAAGAAGGCGAAACCACATTTAACAAAGCTGTTACAGGAATGCGGATTACACAGGTAGGGCCAAGCACCTTTACCTACACATCATTTACGGTAGAAAACAGGGTTTTTATGGCTAAGAACTACTTATATCCGCTTTCACAGAACGAATTAAACAAAGCACCAAAGCTGGGACAGAACCCCGGTTATTAAAAAAAAACTAGATTTTGCTCAAATTTAGGCGGACGGTGGAAACACCGTCCGTTAATTAATTGTTAGTTTTGGGACAATCAATTAATTAATAAAAACTTAAGTTATGCTAAAAAGAACCTATAGCGTATTTTTAATTTGCTTTTCACTTCTTTCATCAGTCAGTTACGGTCAGGTTACGGCTATACAGAATATTCAGGCACGTAAAATCCAGAGCCTGAATGGTAAATGGAATTATATTGTCGATCCTTACGAAAACGGTTACTATGATTACCGCCACGAACCGTTCGATCAGTCTAAGACCGGAACCGGAGGCTATTTTGATGATAAAGTACAGAAAGATAAGTCAGAACTGATTGAGTATGATTTCGACCATTCGCCACAAATGAATGTTCCCGGCGACTGGAATTCGCAGTCAGAAAAATTAGAGCTTTATGAGGGCAATGTTTGGTTACGCAAAAAGTTTGATGCAAAACCCGAAAAAGGAAAAAGATATTTTGTGTATTTCGGTGCGGTTAACTACGAGGCGCATGTGTACCTGAACGGTAAAAAGCTGGGCGTGCACAAAGGTGGTTTTACCCCTTTTCAGTTCGATGTAACCAGCAATTTAAAAGCGGGCGAAAATTCTATCGTACTTAAAGTAGATAATATCCGCAAGCAAGACGAAATCCCAACCGTAAATACCGACTGGTGGAATTATGGCGGCATTACCCGCGATGTTTTCCTGGCCGAATTTCCGGAGCATTTCATCAGCGATTATAAACTTCAGCTCGTTAAAGGCAATAATAACCTGTTAAATTTTACGGTGAAACTGGCCGATGCGACTTCAGGTCAGGAAATTACATTGTCTATTCCGGAGCTTAAGCTAGAGAAGAAATACAAAACTGATGGAGAAGGAAAAATTGCAGATGAGTTTATCTGGAATAACCTGAACCTTTGGTCGCCCGAAAACCCTAAGCTTTACGCGGTAAATATTAAAACCGATAAAGAAGATATCAACGATAAAATTGGTTTCAGAACCATACAGGCAGATGGCGACAGCATTTTGTTAAATGGCAAATCTGTGTTTTTAAGAGGCATTTCGCTGCATGATGAAAACCCGCTTCTGGCTGGCCGTTTACGCTCGGAAGGCGATATGCGTATGATGTTACAGTGGGCAAAAGATATGAATTGTAACTATGTGCGTTTGGCACATTATCCGCATAACGAAGAAATGATCCATTTGGCTGATGAGATGGGGCTATTGGTTTGGGCCGAGGTTCCGGTTTACTGGACCATCAGTTGGACTAATCCTGCCACTTATGCCAATGCGAAGCAACAATTAACCGATTTAATTGTACGCGATAAAAACCGCGCCAGTGTAATTGTTTGGTCGATAGGGAACGAAACACCGTTGAGTAGCGCCCGTTTGAGCTTTATGAGCAACCTGGCCGAAACTGCCCGCAATTTAGACGATACACGTTTGGTAGCTGCAGCCCTCGAGGTACACCGCGAAGGAAATAACATTATTTTAAACGATCCGCTTGGCGAAAAAATAGACCTGGTGAGTTTTAACGAGTACGCCGGCTGGTACTGGGGAGGCAATCCTTCCGAAATTATCAAATACAATTTCGATATCAAGTACAAAAAACCTGTGGTGATTACCGAGTTTGGCGGCGATGCCTTAGGTGGTTTCCACGCCGATGAAAATACACGCTGGAGTGAAGAATACCAGGAAGCTTTATACAAAAACCAGATTACCCTGTTGAGCAAAATTGGCGCACTGCGTGGCATGACTCCCTGGATTTTAACTGACTTCCGCTCACCAAGAAGACAACACCCGATTTACCAGAATTTCTGGAACCGCAAAGGCTTAATTAGTGAAACCGGTAAGAAGAAGAAAGCCTTTTATGTACTAAAAGATTTTTACGGCCAAATGCAGGTCAAATACAAATAAAAAGATGAACAGATTTACGACAATTGGTTTTGCTACGAAAATGATGCTATCAGCATCTTTGTTAACCATTTCTTGTGCCAAGAGTACCAGTATCGATATTCCGGTAATAAAGGCAGAAGAAAGCTTGCAAAAAAAGATGCCCTTCCCAATAGGCGCAGCTTTAAATGTAAGTTTGTTAAAAAGCAATGCCAGTTATCGTAACCTGGTAATAAAAGAATTTAACAGCGTTACCGCCGAAAACGCAATGAAATTTGCTTCGGTTCATCCTGCTAAAGATACCTACACCTGGAGTGATGCCGATTACCTGGTTGATTTTGCCAGGGCCAATGGCAAGCGCGTGCATGGGCATACCTTAAACTGGTACCAGTCGTTGCCCGATTGGGTAAAGAATTTTCAGGGCAGCACGGCCGATTGGGAAAATTTACTGAAAACCCATATTCAAACCGTTGTGGGGCATTTTAAGGGCAAGATAGTTTCGTGGGATGTGGTGAACGAAGCGGTAAACGAAGATGGCACTTTGCGCAACACAATCTGGCTACAGAAACTGGGCGCCGACTATATCAGCAGGGCATTTCAATATGCACACGAGGCAGATCCCGATGCCCTGCTATTTTACAATGATTACGGGCATGAGTACAGTTCAACTAAACGTACCGCCATATTAAATCTGGTTAACGGGTTAAAAAGCAAAGGCATCCCAATTGATGGAATTGGCCTGCAAATGCATACCAACGTAACCCAAACCGATGCTAATTTAACTGCCGCAATTACAACTGCTGCGGCAACCGGGCTAAAAGTCCATATTTCTGAAATTGATATCTCCCTTAATTCAGGTGATACACCTGGTGCAAGTTATACTGCCGCTTTAGGCGAGCAACAGGCAGCCAAATATAAAACCATTGTTAAAGCTTATAATGCCATACCCAAAAATCAGCAGTTTGGCATTACCCAATGGAATGTTACTGATGGCGATAGCTGGATTCCACTGTTTTATAAACGTGCTGACTGGCCTTTGCCCTTCGATGCACAATACCAGCGGAAAGCAGCTTACCAGGGGATTTTAGACGGCGTTAAATAGCAAATTACATCCATGAGAAAGTATCTTTCACTGGCCTTAATTTTAGGCCTTTCCGTAACCACTACGGGCGCACAGGACAAAAAAATCGAAAAGAAAATCGATTCGGTTTTAAAACTGATGACTTTAAACGAGAAAATCGGGCAGTTGAACCAGTACACAAACCAGTAGTGATGAGTTACTTGGTGTGCCTTGTGCCTTTGTGGTTAAATGAAAATGGTTCGGATGAACACCGACAGTTGATTATTCCGTGGATTCAGTGTCTCTGTGGCAAGAAAAAAGTATGGGCCACGGATGCACGGAGAAATACGGAAGAGGTTGTGTGAATTAGGATAGAACTCAGCTGGTCGGTGGTGACACCAACCAGTAGGAAATGAAAACGGTTCGTGTGGACACGAACCATGGCATTTTGAACAGTAACGGTGGTGTTTTGAATAGCAACGGCGGTATTTTGAACAGTAACGACGGCAGTTTGAACAGCAACGGTGGCATTTTGAACAGCAACGATGGCTTTTGGAACAGTAACGACGGTGTTTGGAACAGTAACGACGGTGTTAGGAACAGTAAGAATGGAGCTTAGTTGGTCGGTGAGGACACCAACCAGTAGGGAAGAGGTTGTTTGAATTATGATAGAACTCAGCTGGTCGGTGGTGACACCAACCAGTAGGGAAGAGGTATACGGGGATCGTCATCTCGACTGGAGCGCAGCGAAATGGAGAGATCTATAAACAGATTTCTCGACTGCGTTGCACTTCGCTCGAAAGGACGGATGCTATTAAAACGATGGCAAGGTTAAGAGCCTATCAATTAAATTATTGAAAATTAAACAAATGTTAAAAGCGAAATCACTTTTATTACTTATTGCCCTTATAACTGGCTTCCAGTGCCTGGCGCAGGATACTGGCCGTAATATTATTAGCCTGAACGATCAATGGGAATTCCATAAAGAAAACGGACCGGCTGAAGCCATTACGCTTCCACATACCTGGAACGATAAAGATGTTTTAGACGATGCTCCCGGTTATTACCGTGGCGTAGGCACTTACAAACGCAAGTTAAAACTCGATGAAAGTGCAAAAAACAAAGCAGTGTATCTTGTTTTTAATGGTGTAGCGCAAGAAGTCGAAGTATTGGTTAACGGACAATCTGCAGCTAAACACATCGGTAGCTATACCCGTTTCATTGTGCCCATAAATAGGTTTTTAAACTATAAAGATGATGTGATTGAAGTTAGGGCGACTAACCGCTTCAACGAAGATATTCCACCATTAACTGCCGATTTTACCTTTTTCGGAGGTTTATACCGCAATGTTAACCTCTTAATTACCAATCCGGTTCATTTTTCACAAAAGGAAAATGGAAGTGCCGGGGTTTTTATTACCACGCCGCAGGTTTCGGCAGCTACAGCGAGTGTGCAGGTTAAAAGCTCTATCGATAACAGCTCAATTGCAGCCAAAAAAGTACAGGTCGAAACGGTTGTTTTTGATGCGAAAGGAAATGCCGTAGCCAATCAAACTACTGAGGTTAACATCAATAATGGTGGTAACATGATGGTCGTACAGCACATCAAGGCCATTCAAAAACCACAACTATGGTCGCCTGAAAACCCTTACCTATACCGCGTAATCACTAAAATTATCGATACCAAAACGAAAGCTGTTATCGATCAGGTATCCAATCCGCTGGGTTTTCGCTGGTTTAAATTCGATGCCGAGAAAGGATTTTTCTTAAACGATAAAGCAGTTAAAATTATTGGGGCCAGCCGCCACCAGGATTACGAAAACAGGGGCAATGCTACGCCAGATGCTTTGCAGATCAGGGATATAGAACTGCTTAAAGCCATGGGCGGTAACTTTTTGCGTGTAGCCCATTATCCGCAAGATCCACAGATTTTAGAAGCCTGCGATAGGTTGGGTATATTGGCCTCGGTTGAAATTCCTGTAGTAAATACCATTACCGAAAGCGAAGCTTTTACCCAGAACTGTTTGAACATGCAGACCGAAATGATTAAACAGAATTTTAATCACCCAAGCATTATCATTTGGGCTTATATGAATGAGATTCTGTTGCGTTTAAAATTCTCAAGTGATAAACCCCGCCAGCAGGTGTATTTCAATCATGTGCGTGTGCTGGCACAAAAACTGGATAGCCTAACCCGTAAACTCGACCCCTCGCGCCATACCATGTTGGTTAACCACGGGGCCTGGGACATTTACAATAAGGTTGGTCTGACCAAAATCCCGATGATAGTTGGCTGGAATCTGTATTCGGGCTGGTACTCTGGCGTTCCCGAAGATTTTGGTAAATTTTTAGATCGTCACCACAAAGAACTACCCAATACACCTTTTATGGTTACAGAATATGGGGCCGATGCCGATCCTCGGATTCGCTCATTTTCGCCCATCCGCTTCGATAAAAGTGTAGAATATGCAGTTAAGTTTAATCAGGTTTACCTCAATGCAATGCTAAGCCGTCCATTTGTAGCAGGTGGAATAGCCTGGAACCTGGCCGATTTCAATTCCGAAACCCGCGAGGAAACCATGCCGCACATCAATAATAAAGGATTGCTCACTATTGGTCGCGAGGCAAAAGATACCTATTTTCTCTACCAGGCCTATTTATCAGCTCAACCTTACCTTAAAATTACTTCCGCGCAATGGAAGGAGCGGACCGGTACAGCCGATTCAGCCAGCTTAACCACCAGTACGCAGTCTGTACAGGTAGCTACAAACCTTAAATCGGCCGAACTTTTTTTAAATGGCAAAAGCTTAGGCTTAAAAGCAGCAGTCGATCACATTATCGATTGGCAGGTGCCTTTTATTAACGGTATCAACCAATTGCGGGTTGTTTCTGCTGACCAGAGCGATGAGTCCGAAATATATTTCCAACTGCAACCTTTTAAATTTAATGCAGCCAATATTCCCTTTAAAAATATCAACGTGCTGCTAGGGGCCAAACGCTTTTACATCGATGAGAAGGAACATCAGCTTTGGATGCCCGATCAGCCTTATCGAGCCGGTGCATGGGGTTATGTAGGGGGCGAACCTTATAAAGGCACCAATAACCGCATTACTTATGGCAGCGACAAAAATATTTTAGGCAGCGATAACGACCCTGTTTACCAAACACAACAGGTAGGTATCAGGCAGTTTAAGTTCGATGTTCCTGACGGCGAATACGAAATAGCACTGCATTTTGCCGAACTGGTGGGCGGAGAAGCCAAAGAAGCCCTGGCCTATAACCTGGATAACAACCACAAAAAAGAAATAGAAGAGCAACGCATTTTCGGGGTTTCCATCAACGGCACACCTTTTATGCCAAAATTAAATCTGGCGCTCGATTTTGGTTACACCACTGCCGTAAAGAAAACCACCAGAATTACCGTACAAAATGGTAAGGGAATCTCGGTTGATTTCAGTGCCATTCAGGGTAAACCGGTTTTAAATGCCATACAGCTTAGAAAAATTTATTAATCGCTACATAAAATGAATCAGCTACCGCTCCGTATTTTATCGATCGACGTTTTAAGGGCCATCACCATGTTGCTGATGATCTTTGTAAACGATGTGGCCGGTGTATCGCATATCCCCGAATGGATAAAACATACTGATGCCAATGTAGATGGTATGGGTTTTTCTGACCTGATTTTTCCTGCCTTTCTGTTTATCGTTGGACTCTCGTTGCCTTTTGCTTTGGCAAACCGAAAGAAAAAGGGCGATAGTATCTGGCAACTGATTGGTTACATCGGATTAAGATCGCTCGCGCTAATTGTGATGGGGTTTTTCCATGTTAACTTAGAGAATTACGATCAGGCATCGGCTTTGTTGCCTTATCCGGTATATTCATTATTGATTACCTTAGCCTTTTTTCTCATCTGGTTAGATTATTCGGCTGATGTTTCAAAACCAAAAAAGTACACCTTTATAGCTTTAGGTATTGTTTTGCTGGCGGCTATGGCCTGGTTTTACAAAGGAGGTAATGCCGAAGAACCACAAGGCTTAAAGCCACATTGGTGGGGTATTTTGGGGATTATTGGCTGGGCCTACCTGGTTTCGGTCCTGGTGTTTTTATGGTGCGGCTCCAGCTTGCTGACTTTACTGTTCGCCTTCACCGTTTTTGCAGGTATTAATTTAACTACGCACTTGGGCCTGATACAGCCGCATATTCCAATCGTGGGCGATGCTTCTTCCATAACCTTAATGCTCGCCGGTGCTTTAGTATCGGCACTGTACAAGAGAACGACCAGCAAGGATAAACCATCCGATTTTTGGTTTTTAGCCGCATTTTATGGCCTGTTAGCCTTCTGTTTCGGCATGTTTATCAGACCTTACGCCGGTGGTATTTCTAAAATTTATGCCACACCGGCCTGGGTATTCGTATGTCTAGGTATCTCTATCCTCGTTTTTGAGCTGTTAATTTTTGTGGTAGATGTGAAAAGGAAGAAGGATTGGTTTAAATGGATTAAGCCCGCCGGAACCAGCACTTTAACCTGTTACCTCATTCCTTATGCCTTGTATGCAATGATGGGAATAATGCATTTCCATTATCCTCATTTCTTAAATGCTGGTGTTGGTGGCCTCATCAGGTCGGTTTTGATCTCCTTTTTGGTAATCGGTATCGTTGCATTTTTAGAAAAGAAAAAGTTGCGTTTAAAAGTTTAATTTTTAAAATAGATGTTAAAACAAATTAAGTATATAAGCCTGTTCATACTCTTGTTATCCAGTAACTTATTGTCTGCACAGCAATCGGTTAGGTTAAACAATAACTGGGAGTTTTTAAAGCAAGATTTAGGTGGTGTTTGGGAAGCTGTGCGCCCGGTGGGTGCGGGTAACCCTGAGTCGGTTCCCTTGTGGCAGAAAGTAAGCCTGCCACATTGTGTAAATGCTGAGGATGGAGTAGACCCAGATGTGAATTATTATCAGGGGCCTGCCTGGTACCGCACCAACCTAAAAATCGAAAACCCTTACCAAAACGGAAGGACCATATTGCATTTCGAAGGTGCCGGACAGAAAACCGAAGTATATGTGTATACCACAAAAGTAGCTGCGCATGTAGGGGGCTACGATGAATGGACGGTTGATATTACCGATGCAGTTGCGGCTTTCCAAAAAACAGCAGTTTACCAAAAGCAGTTTAAAGGTAAGGTGCCGGTTTCGGTACGGACCGATAATTCGAGAGATTTGGAAATGATTCCTTCCAATTTATCTGACTTTAACGTTTACGGCGGCATTTACCGCTACCTTAATCTGGTTTACATGCCCTCCTTATCGGTTGATAAAATGTTTGCCAAAGCCGAGGTTGATGCACAGGGCAAATTGGGTAAACTGAGTGTTAAAGCGAGGTTTTATAATACTGCTCATGCAGGAGGCGCAAGTATAAAATTTAGATTGGTTGCCCCGAATGGAAAAAATGTAACTGAAACCTATAAAAAGCTCGAAATTTCGAATGATCTAAGACTTTGGGATATAGAAATTAAAAAACCTGTTTTATGGAATACCGATAAACCCGCACAATATACCCTGCAATACGAAGTCATTTCAACTACCGGAAATTACAAGGGAGAAGAGAAAATCGGATTCCGCAATATCGAATTTGTAGAAAAAGGCCCCTTTAAGTTAAATGGGCAACGGTTGCTGTTACGCGGTACCCACCGTCACGAAGATCATGCTGGTGTAGCTGCAGCTATGACAGAAGGCATGATCCGTCAGGAAATGCAAATGATGAAAGATATGGGCGTTAATTTTATTCGCCTGGGGCATTACCAGCAGTCGCGCATTGTTTTAAACCTCTGCGATAGTTTGGGCATCATGGTTTGGGAAGAAATTCCCTGGTGCCGTGGTGGCTTGGGCGGCGAAATTTACCAGCAACAAGCCAAAAGAATGCTCACCAATATGGTAGAGCAGCATTACAACCATCCGGCCATAATTATCTGGGGCATGGGTAACGAAAACGATTGGCCCGGCGATTTCCCCGAGTTTGACAAAGAAAAAATCAGGACTTTTATGAAAGAATTGAATGATTTATCGCACAAACTGGATAAATCGCGTTATACCGCCATTCGCCGTTGCGATTTTTGCAGCGACATTGTAGATGTGTATTCGCCTTCTATCTGGGCGGGCTGGTATCGTGGTGCCTATACCGATTATAAAAAAGCTTCGGAAGATGAATTTGCCAAAGTTAAGCGCTTTTTACACGTAGAATGGGGCGGCGATAGCCATGCATTACGCCATTCGGAAAACCCCGATAAAGCTTTAAGTAAAATTAAAACAGGTGGTGCAACCGATGAAAGGGCAGGCGATGCCTCGTTGTACGGTGGTGCAGCCCGTATTTCTAAAGATGGCGACTGGAGCGAATCGTACATCACCAATTTAATTGACTGGCATTTAAAAGAGCAGGAAAATATGCCCTGGTTAAGTGGTACTGCTTACTGGCCTTTTAAAGATTTTTCTACCCCAGTTCGTCCCGATAATCCGGTGCCTTACATGAACCAGAAAGGGGTGGTAGAACGCGATTTTACCAAAAAAGAAGCTTACTATGTTTTTCAATCTTATTGGACAAGTCAACCCATGGCGCACATTTATGGGCATAGCTGGCCGGTACGATGGGGCGATGCAGGCGAAGAAAAAATGGTAAAAGTGTATTCGAACTGCACCGAAGCCGAAATTTTTCTGAATGGCAAAAGCTTTGGAAGCAAAAAACGGAACAGTCAGGATTACCCTGCAGCCGGTCTGCGCTGGAACCTGCCATTTGTAAAAGGCGAGAACACCGTTAAAGTGATTGCTAAAAAAGGAAAGGAAACGGTAACTGACGAAATTAAGTTTAACTACCAAACCGAAAAGTGGACAAAGCCTGCTCTGCTCGAACTGAAAAAAATCGATCAGCAGGGCGATACCGCTACGGTAGAAGTGAAGCTTTTAGATAGCGGGAACATACTTTGTTTAGATGCCATAAACTGGATTAGTTTTGGTTTAACCGGAGATGGTAAATTGATTGACAATCAGGGAACTTCATCGGGCTCGCGTAAGGTGCAGGCCTACAACGGCAGGGCCATCATTAAGGTAAAGTTAAACAAAGGACAAAGCGTTGTTTCTGTTGCAGCTGAAGGTTTAAAAACAGTATTCACTACATTATAATTTACCATGAAAAGAATTATTTCCACTGTATTGCTGGCGGTTTGTTGCCTGGTGGTAACAGCCGCTAATCCGGCTGCTTGGCCAGTCTCACCAAAGGCCGGTAATTTAGAAAAAGAAGCTACGGTTTTACTCAGGAAGCAGATTCTGGCCGAAGCAGCCTGGGCGATGAAACAAGCGCCGGTCACCATTACCGACGCTTCATCGCCGCGAAGTGCGGGTGGTAAGCACGATTTTTTCTCCGAAGCCGATTATTTCTGGCCCGATCCGAAAAACCCGGATGGACCATATGTTAACCGCGATGGAATGACCAATCCCGATAATTTTGTAGCACACCGTAAGGCCATGATTCGCTTTAGCAAGGTAATTGGTGCCCTGGCCTCGGCCTATAAAATTACCGGCGACGAAAAGTACGTACAACAGGCTGTTAAACATTTTCAGGCCTGGTTTATCAATTCAGCCACGCTGATGAATCCAAACCTGCTATTTGCACAAGCGGTAAAAGGCAAATTTACCGGCCGTAACTACGGCATTATCGATACCATTCATTTAATGGAAGTGGCGCAGGGTGCCCTCGTAATGGAAAAGGCCAAAGCATTTGATAAAGAAACCGCAAAGGGAGTGAAAAAATGGTTTAGCGCGTATACGTTGTGGCTAAACACCAGTAAGCCCGGTATTCAGGAGAAAACAGTAAAAAATAACCATGCCACTTGCTGGGCCATGCAGGTAGCCTCATTCGCAAAGCTATGCGGTGATGAAAATATGCTCGATTCGTTGCGCAACAGCTACAAAACCATACTATTGCCAAACCAAATGGGAAACGATGGTAGCTTTCCACTCGAAACCGTCCGTACCAAACCTTATGGTTATTCTATCTTTAACCTCGATGCCATGACCATGCTTTGTCAGATCTTATCAACTCCGAAAGATAATCTCTGGGATTTTGAAACTGCAGATGGTAAATCCATTAAGAAAGGGATCGCTTATTTATATCCGTTTATTGCCGATAAAAGCAAATGGACGCTAACACCTGATGTAATGTATTGGGAGAACTGGCCTGTAGCACAGCCCTTTCTATTATTTGGCGCAGTACAGTACAAACAGGCAAACTGGTATGCAGCCTGGGCAAAATTAGACCACCAACCTCAAGTAGAAGAAGTAATTAGAAATTTACCTATCCGTAACCCTTTAATCTGGTTATAATATGAACATGAAAATAACACTAACGGCATTAAGTATGCTGCTTGTCACCGCAGTAAAGGCACAAAAAACTGATGTGAAAAAAGCATTTGCAGCGGCAGCAAAACAAACCGATGTACTGGTTAAAAACGTAGATTCGGTACGAAAAATAAGGCCCAATCTGGTTTCGCCGCGTACGGTAGAAAATGGTCAGTTTAAAATGGTGATTTCAAAAGACTGGACCAGTGGCTTCTTTCCGGCAGAGTTATGGTATTTTTACCAGTACACCAATGATAAGAAATGGCTCGATCTGGCCCGAAAATATACAGCAGACATTAAAAAAGAACAGTTTAATACAAGTACGCACGATTTGGGTTTCATGGTGTATTGCCCCTTTGGCAATGGCTACCGTTTAACCAACGATACCGCTTACCGTTCAGTAATTATCCAGGCGGCAAAATCGCTTGCTACCCGCTTTAATGTTAAATCAGGGGTGTTAAAGTCATGGGATCATAGCGGCAGTAAATGGAAATTTCCGGTAATTATCGATAACATGATGAACCTGGAACTGCTGTTCGAAACCACCAGGTTAACAGGCGATTCGTCTTTCTATAAAATTGCGGTTTCGCATGCCAATACTACGATCAAAAATCATTTCCGTCCCGATTTTAGCTCTTATCATGTGATCGATTACGATACCTTAACCGGTAATGTACGCCAAAAGGTAACTGCACAAGGCTATGCAAACGAATCGGCATGGGCCCGCGGACAGGCCTGGGCGTTGTACGGCTATACCATGTGCTACCGCGAAACTAAAAATAAGGCATATTTGGCTCAGGCTGATGGTGTTGCAGGATTTATCTTAAACAGTAAAATTACCCCGGCTGATGGTATTCCTTACTGGGATTACAACGATCCTAAAATTCCGGAGGTATCCAGAGATGCTTCTGCTGCTGCCATTACGGCTTCGGCGCTTTACGAACTGGCCAAATACAGTAACAGTGGTAAAAAATACAAAGCTGCTGCCGATAAAATTTTATACTCCTTAAGTACAAAATACACCAGTAAGATTGGCGATAACTATGGCTTTATTTTAGAGCACAGCACAGGCCACCGTCCGGCCAAATCAGAAATAGATGTGCCGATTAATTACGCCGATTATTATTACCTGGAAGCTTTATTAAGAAGTAAAAACTAAAAAGATGAGAACCTTAGAGCTATTCGTTTTTGCAATTGCGGTAACAGGCATATTATTGGCCATGCGTATCGATCGTGCACCTAAAAATAAGGTAGTTATTGGTTACGTGGGTGGTTATAAGGGTCTGGTTAATATCAGTAAAATATCGGCTGAGAAGCTCACGCACATTAATTATGCTTTTGTTGATGTAAAAAATAACCGCGCTTACTTGCACCGCGAAGCAACCGATACCACCAATCTGCAACAACTTAACCTGCTTAAACGTAAAAATCCGGCGCTTAAAATCCTGATTTCGATTGGAGGCTGGGCCTGGAGTGAAAATTTTTCGGATGCTGCCCTTAGCGATACTTCGCGCAAGGCTTTTGCGGCCAGTGCAGTTAAAATTATCGAAAAATATAAACTGGACGGGGTAGATGTTGATTGGGAATATCCGGCTATTGCAGGCGAAGAAGGTAATGTTTTCAGACCGGAAGACAAACAGAATTTTACCTTATTGCTTAAAGAGTTGCGTTTGGAGCTGGATACCTTAGAAAAACAGGAACATACCAAAAAGCTTTTAACCATAGCTGTTGGTGGCTTTACCAATTTCATCAACCATACCGAAATGGATAAAGCACAGCAGTATCTTGATTTTGTGAACCTGATGACCTACGATTTTTACCACGGTCAACTGGCTGGTCACCACACCAATCTCTATAACTCTAAAACCCATCCGGCCGATAATTATGCTGATAAAACCTTTCGCGAATTTGTAGCAGCAGGTGTTCCGCCAGCAAAGCTGGTGATGGGTGTGGCATTTTACAGCCGGGCATTTACGCTTAAAAACAGCGCTACAAAAGGTTTAGGTGATAGTGTGTTAAGTAGCAGATATGGAAAGGGTTATACTTTTATAAAAGATAGCCTTGTTAACCAAAAAGGTTTTACCAAATATTATGATAAAGAGGCCAAAGCGCCTTATATCTATAATGCAGCAACGCAAGAATACATGACTTTTGATGATGAGCAATCGGTTAAAGAGAAGTGTGCCTATGTGTTGAAAAATGGCATGGGTGGTGTAATGTTCTGGGAGTACGATTCAGACCTGAATGGCTATTTGCTAAACCAAATCAATAAAAGTTTAAAATAAAAAGAGGATTTAGAGCTATTTGGTATAACCTAAAATCACTAAATAACGATGAAGATGAAACAAAATTTAAGCATCCTGTTAATTTTGGCCACTGCATTTAATGTTGCAGCCCAAAACAAAAAAACAGTTAAACCGGCTGCCGTTTACAGTGTTGCAAATAAAAAGGTAACGGTTTACACCACTGCCGAAAAATCTGAATACAGGATCAGTAAAACTGAAACTTTAAGTTTTACCACCAATAAGCAACCCTTTGAAACAGAGCCTTGTATTTTTGTCGATCCAACGGTGAAATATCAGTCACTGGTAGGCATTGGTGGTGCCTTAACCGATGCATCAGCCGAAACATTTGCCAAACTTTCAAAAAAGAATCAGCAGGAATTACTCACCGCCTATTATAGCCTGGAGAAAGGGATTGGCTATACTTTGGCGCGTACCAATATTGCCAGCTGCGATTTTTCGAGCGGAAGTTATACCTACGTGCAGGATAATGATAAAGAGCTAAAAACCTTTAGTGTGGCGCACGATCAGGATTATAAAATCCCTTTGATTAAACAGGCTATCGCCGCCTCAGGTGGTAAACTGCCTTTGTTTGTAAGTCCATGGTCGCCACCAGCTTGGATGAAAGACAATAATAGCTTAATTCAGGGCGGGCATTTACTGCCGGCTTACTGCCAAAGCTGGGCCAATCATTATGTAAAGTTTATTAAAACCTACGAGTCAATGGGTATTCCAATTTGGGGTTTAAGCGTACAAAACGAGCCTATGGCCAAACAACGCTGGGAGTCGTGTGTGTTTACTGCCGAAGAAGAACGCGATTTTATCAGGAACTTTTTAGGTCCAACGCTTCAAAAATCGGGTTTGGCCTCAAAAAAACTTATTGCCTGGGATCATAACCGCGATCAGATTTTTCAACGTGCCAGCACCATTTTAAACGATAAAGATGCGGCTAAATATGTGTGGGGTATTGGCTTTCACTGGTACGAAACCTGGACAGGCAGCGGCATGCAGTTTGGCAATGTAAAACAAACCCATGAAGCCTATCCCGATAAAGCCTTGATTTTTACCGAGGGCTGCAAAGAAAAATACGATGTAAACAAATTAGACGACTGGATGTTGGGCGAACGTTACGGTTACTCCATGATTAACGATTTTAATGCCGGAACAGCCGCCTGGACGGATTGGAATATTCTCTTAGACGAAAAGGGAGGGCCAAATCATGTGGGCAACTTCTGTTTTGCTCCTGTACATGCCGATACCAAAAATGATAAATTGATTTACACAAATGCCTACTATTATATGGGACATTTTTCTAAATTTATCCGCCCGGGAGCTAAACGAATTGGATCGGCATCAAGCCGCGATAAACTGCAAACCACTGCTTTCTTAAATACCGATGGAAAGCTGGTTGTAGTGGTTATGAATCAAACGGACGACAAATTAAAATACAGTTTATGGATTAAAGGCGAGGCTGCAACCACAACAAGTCTGCCGCACTCCATAATCACATTGGTAGTAGAATAAACTAAAAAACTAAACAAATGATGAAAGTAGTGGAAAGCCCCTTTTCCCTAAAAAACAAGGTTGTAGTCGTTACAGGTGCCACAGGTGTTTTAGGAGAGGCTTTTGTTAATGGATTGAACAATGCTGGTGCAAGCATTGTGGTGCTGGGCAGAAACGAAGAAATGGCCAAACTCAGGGCCGAAGAAGTAGTTAAGGCTGGCGGAAAGGCAATTTATATCATTGCCGATGTATTGAATGAGCAGGATTTGGCATCAGCCAATACCCGGATTATCGAAACTTATGGCCGTATAGATGGCCTGGTAAATGCAGCTGGTGGCAATGTAGCCGAGGCTGTTATTCAGCCGGGCAGCGATGTTTTCGATCTGAATGTTACCGCTTTAAAACAAGCTTTCGATTTAAATTTGTTTGGCACCATTCTGCCAACCCAGGTTTTTGGTAAAGAAATTGCCAAAAACGGAGGGAGCATTGTTAATATTTCTTCGGTATCGGCCAACCAGGCACTTACCCGTGTTTTGGGCTATTCGCTGGCTAAATCATCAATAGAAAGTTATACCAAATGGATGGCTGTAGAACTGGCCAACCGCTACGAAGATAAAATCAGGATGAATGCCATTGTACCCGGCTTTTTTATCACCCACCAAAACAGGGCTTTATTAACCAATCCCGATGGATCGTTAACAGCAAGAGGGCAGGCCATTATTGCTAAAACACCTTTTAAGCGATTTGGTGCCCCCGAAGAACTCATTGGCGCGCTGGTATATTTGCTTAGCGATGCTTCGAAATTTGTTAACGGCGAAAATATTAAGGTAGACGGTGGTTTCAGTGCGTTTTCAGGTGTATAAAACCAGCGCAATCCCCATCAGTGTAATCCCTCAATCAGTGTAATTATTTAGTGTAATCATATATAATGAAAAAATTAGAACAAACCTGGCGTTGGTACGGACCAAACGATCCGGTTAGCTTACAGGATGTTAAACAGGCAGGTGCAACAGGTATAGTATCTGCGTTACATCACATTGCCCACGGAGAAGTATGGCCGTTGGAAGATATTAAAGCAAGAAAAGCCATTATTGAAGCGGCTGGCCTAACCTGGTCGGTAGTAGAAAGTGTACCCGTACACGAAGCCATTAAAACCCGCAGGGCAGATGCAGCGCAGTACATCGAAAATTATAAAACCTCATTACGCAATTTATCAGCCTGCGGAATTAAAACCGTATGCTATAACTTTATGCCGGTACTCGATTGGACCCGCACACAGTTAGATCTCGAAATGACCGATGGATCTAAAGCCTTGTATTTTAACTGGATCGACCTCGCTATCTTCGACCTTTATATTTTAAAGCGCGAAGGTGCAGAAACCGATTATTCAGCATCGATTTTAAAAAAGGCTGAGGATAGATATGCTACACTAAATGAGCAGGAATTAGTTGATCTGCGCATCAATGTGTTAATGGGCATCCCGAACGAAAAGGAAATCGAACTCGAAACCTTACGCGATAGCATTAACGAATATAAAGCGATTGGAACACAGGGATTAAAAGAAAATTTAAAGTTTTTCTTATCGTCAATTGCTGAGGTATGTACCGAAGAAGGGATTAAAATGACGATCCATCCCGATGATCCGCCGTACCCGATTCTAGGTTTACCACGCATTGCCAGCACTTTAGCCGATTTTAATTACATTATAAAAGAAGTCGATCAGCCTTTTAACGGGGTTTGTTTCTGTACAGGTTCCTTAGGTGCCGGTGTGGAAAATAATGCCCTCGAAATCTTTAATGCAGTTAAAGAACGTGTTTATTTTGCGCATTTACGTAACGTTACCAAAGATGAAGATGGTAGTTTCTACGAAGCCGATCATTTAGGGGGCGATGTAAACATGTACGAAATTATGAAAGCCCTGACGGCAGAAAATGCTACACGCGAGAAGGTTATTCCCTTCCGTCCCGATCATGGGCACCAGATGCTTGATGATTTAGCGAAGGTTACCAATCCCGGTTATTCTGCCATAGGCAGGTTAAGAGGGCTGGCAGAGCTGAGAGGTTTGGAAATAGGAGTAACAGGTAATTATTAATCAGCATAAAATAAAACAAATGCGCACAGAGTTAATGGTGCGCATTTTTTGTTCTAATACAGTTGTTGCTTGTTATCCTGAGCGGAGTTGAAGGACTCTTGCCAAACAGTAGTACTAAAACAAACTCAGCAAGACTGTTTAGTGTTATGGCCTGAAATTTGACTAACTTTGACTATGGAAAATAGCAACCCCCCCTTAAAACCATCTTAAAGCCCTCAGTCATTCACGATGATCTACCAGAGGTTAAAAAGCCTGAGCATTTGCGTAAGGTGCCTTTAGCACACGATAATGGCTTACCCGAAAACCCTGAAAGGAATTACCACCATGATGATGCGGGTAGTTCATCGTATAGCCACGACGAATTGAGACAGGCTGATGACGATATCTGGAACGGGGAAGATGCTTAAAAAGTTTTTTTTGCCGAAATAATTGTATAAAAATACTGTTTAAGGTAGGTGTATGATATTTTTTAAGCGCTGAAGCTAAATTTAATTGCTTCTCTCTTAAATACTTATTTGAAAACTGAAAACCGCCTTCTAAATAGTTTAAAATATATTTTTACTTATTCAATAGAACTTCTATATTTGCAGCTCATTAAAAAATGAGCCTCGGTAGCTCAGTTGGATAGAGCAACGGTTTTCTAAACCGTGGGTCAGGGGTTCGAATCCCTTCCGGGGTACTTAAAGGCAATTTTGCCAAAAAATCTAAGGGTTGTTCAATTTCGAGCAGCCCTTTTTTGTTGATATCCAGTAGGTTATCTTCAAACGCTGGGTTGATATAGGGTGTTCTAAATTTACCGTCAAAGTAATATAGTTCATCTTTGAACACCCCCCTTACAATGGTGTGCTTTTGGAATATGTTGCCTTTGTCATAAATATTGAAAAGATTTTTGAGCTCAGGTAAAATGTTGGTTAAAGTATCATCATTTTTCTGCGAACTTGATTTTGGATTGAGTTTGGCCTCTAGTTCTGATTTTTCCGTTTTAAGTTTTTTAAACCAGGTCTGGTATGTCGATGCTTCAATCTGGTTACTTAAAAAACGCCCCTCCAGGTCTTCAATCTTATTGTTTAACTGTTTTAGTTCAGCAGAAAGCCTTGTTATTTTATCTTTTTTTGTTTGTAACGGCTCGGTTAGCATGGCTTGGATACCTGATTTGAGAACCGCCAGCTGATCTGTATCAAAATTTAGAGATGCTATTAGCTTATTAAACTGATCATGGAGGGGTTCGCCGGGCAAATTCACATTGGTGTGTTCAAGGCATCGATAATAAAGGTAATAGCGTCGTTTTCCCTTTGACCAGCCGGCAGTCATACTTTTGCCGCACCAACATTTCAGTATGCCCCGTAAAGGAAATTCCTCATCGGTGCGTATTTTAGTTTTTCGTTTATTGGCTAGCATCCTCTGTGCCATCCAATATTCACTTTCCGAAATAATCGGATCATGCTTTCCCGTAACAAACTTTTCCGGTAAATCCTTAAATGCGGGAATCCTGATCAGGCCGGCATAGGTGCAATTGTTGAGGATTTTGTGAATCGCACTGTTGCCAGTTAATTTAAATCCCATCGATTTTACGCTTTTGTAAATAATGTATGGGGCTACACCTAGCAAATAGTCCTGGAAAATCCGCTTAATCATCGGCGATTTCTGCGGATCGACCTCTATCAGATTCTTTTTCGATGCGTCTGGGATGTTCCTGTAACCTATCGGAGCTCTGCCCAAATAACGTCCTTGCTCCCTGGCATTTCTTATTCCCTGCCTTGTCCTTCCGCGTATGGTGAAGAGCTCTTTGTTTGCAATCATGTAATCAAACGCACGCTTCATGAATACATCAGGGTCTGAAGTGTCCAGATCGATCCGCTCATTGGTGGATAAAACCTTTACCCCGAAATTTTTCTCGAGTTCAGCTATCTTCATAAGTGCTTCCGGTAGGTTTCTGCTAAACCTATCGTGATCCAGGACGATCAAATAGTCACACTCGCCTTTAAACTTTTTGAGAAATCGCTCCAATGCAAGATAATCTGGTCTGTCGAAAGTGTAGCTGGACTCTCCGTTGTCCTTAAAGAGTTCAACCAGATCTAGTCTGTTTCTTTCGCAATAATAACGAATGGTAGATTCCTGATATTCCAAAGATTTGGACTGGTCTTTAGAACTTAATCTCATATAGCCAATGGCCTTCATAGTTCCTCCCTTATGGTGATTTCAACAATAATCTGTACTAATAAAGATAGCAAAATTTGCTCATTTTTGCTAAAATTTCTCGGTGCTTTTTCGAATATTTTCTTCATTTCAGCGGGTATGACTGATGTTTGTTGATGATCTGTGTCACAGCATGCATTTAGTGATTTTGATCTGGTCTTGCTCTTTTTTTTGTTTTGCATAACGACCTTTTTTATAAAAATCTTCTATTGGGCAATAAGTGCCAGGTAATAGTAGGGTAGTAACCCATTTTTTTCTTAGGATAATTACGGGTCATTGCAAAAGTAGCCTGCGCTGACGACCTCAAATAAGAGTGGCCATCCCTTGTTTTATTTTTATTTAGAGATTTGGCCTGGGGAAATCTGACTTCATAAGCGGCATCGACCATACATTAATTTGGGGTAATTACCCGAGGTTACCTATCCTTTAATTCTGGTTATGTCATCTTTACTACTGTGTAGTTTAAATAGGTCTAAATACGTAAAAAGAGTGAAAGTATTATGGGACAAGGAAAAATGACAATAACGGAGGCTCATCAATGTTACCAGCCTAAAGGTAAGCAAAAGTGGAATAAGAATGCGATGCGGCTTAGGATCCGAAAGCTATTGAATTCCTTCACGAAGCTTGTAAAAAGACAATAACAAACATATAACACTGATTTCAATGGATGGATTCTGCCCACGTGTGTGCGCAGCAAGATGTACGTTTGTAGACAAACGAATCTTGCCATCCTTACGGCTGGGGAACCGCGGCGGGACTTGCGGTTCCAAAATCATTCATATTTAAAGATGGCGGGTAAGAAAAGAGAAGACAGGACCAAGCTGCTGAGTCACGTGTTACGCATTAGGATAGATCAGCAGACCTACGAAAAACTCCACAGACTGGTGGATATCAGCGATTGTCGGAGCCCCTGTGCTGCTGCGAGAAAAATCATCACTGGTGGCAGGATCAATGTGTTTCATCATGACAATTCAATGGGGCCATTTATGGAGGAACTATCCAGGATCAGGAAAGAAATCCGTGCGATCGGAATCAATATCAATCAACAGACCCACTATTTTCATCAGGTGCAAAGCAGTAGTGAAAAATGGTTCTATGTGAACCGTACACTTGAGGAACATAAAAAAACGGATCAAAAAATTGAGCTGTTATTACAGATTGTGGGTGAACTCGCTAAAAAATGGTTGTCAAAATCAGAACCGGAAAAAAGATAGCAGGCGTGGTGTATTACAACGAGGATAAGGTGCTGGAAGGAAAGACCGTATTGCTTGCAGCCAACTGTTTTGCCGCGGATCCGCAGGAGCTGACCGTTCAAATGAAGATCAACCGTTTTCAGCACCTCACTAAGCTTAATGAAAGGGCAAAGACCAATGCGCTGCACATTAGCCTCAATTTTCATAAAAAGGACTGTTTGAACGAAGAAAAGATGATTCAGATCGCTCATCAATACATGGAGGGTATTGGGTTTGGCCAACAACCTTATCTCATTTATGCTCATCAAGATGCCCATCACCCACATCTGCATATTGCAACGACCAATATCCAAGCTGACGGATCTAGGATCAGCTTGCACGATATTGGCAAAAACGTATCGGAACCCTTAAGAAAGGAGCTGGAACAAAGGTATGGCCTTATCGTTGCAGAAGGGCGGGAGCCAGCGCATCAAATTGAAAAACCATCACTGAAACAGTTGGAGTATGGTGAAAAAGCCCTCAAAAAATCACTGTCAAACCTGACCAGAGCAGTAAGAGCGCAATATATCTACTCCGGTTTAAACGAATTCAATGCGATTTTAAAAAGGTATAACGCAATTGCTATACCTGGAACAACCGGGTCAAGAATGGAGGCAAACAGGGGCCTGCTTTATGCTGTACTGGATAATAATGGCAAACCAGTAGGCGTACCGATAAAAGCGAGTGCCCTGAACGGAAAACCCATCTTAAGGAATCTGGAGCAGGATTTCCTTCAAAAAGCCACATTAAAAACCAAACTGAAGCCAGGCATCAGACATAAACTGGATATGCTACTGGCGGGAGGTGTTAAGTCCATGGCAGATTTCCAGCATAGACTTTCTAAAACAAATATTGACCTGATCCTAAGTCGTACAGCAGAGGGAAGGGTTTTTGGCATGACCTATATCGACCATGATAGTAAAGCGGTAATGAAAGGCAGTGAACTGGGCAAAGCCTACAGCGCACTAGGAATCGCTTCGAGACTGCAACCCAGTGGGATGCCAAGTCAAAAAATGACTACGACATTGGAAACGATAAATCAACAGAACCATGAATCTGCATTAGAGCAAACCGGACTTGATATCAGTGCTTTATACCAAACCGACTACGCTCAGCCGGTTAGCCCGCTACTGAAACGCAAAAAGAAGAAGAAACGTTTTATGGGAAGGGAAGCGCAACGATGAATACTGGTGAAGATACCACGGGCCTGCGCAAGATCATGGATCTTACGCGCTGGATCAGCCTATTCGTCCTGGGAATACATTTTTACCTTTGTTGTTATGGCTTTTTCAGACACCTGGGGTTTCATGCCGATCTCAGCGACAGGATCTTGAAAGGTATTGCAAAAACAGCTTTATTTCGCAGCATCTATTATCCCAAAATCGCCAGCCTGCTCTTCCTGCTGATATCCCTGCTTGGAGTAAAGGGCGGCAAAAATGAGCATATCAGGCTCCGGCCACTGATTGTGCAGTTTTTGATGGGGATCGTTCTGTTCTTTGCCAGTGTTATCCTATTGTACCTGGAGGCTAACCTGGTTATGAAATCGGTTTTTTATATGGTCGTGGCACTTACCGGATACCTGTTTATGATGGCCAGTGGCGCAAAACTTTCCCGGATTGTGAAGGAAAGTCTTCAGGGAGATATTTTTAACCGGGACAACGAAACCTTTCCGCAGGAAGAACGGCTGCTGGAGAACGAATTTTCCGTCAACCTTCCGGCCCAATACCGCCATAAAGGGGAATTGAAGCGTAGCTGGATCAATCTGGTCAATATGTTCCGCGGTCTGCTGGTGGTTGGAACGCCCGGTGCCGGAAAGAGTTATTTTGTGATCCGGCACATTATCGCCCAGCACATTAAAAAAGGCTTTAGCATGTTCATCTACGATTTCAAGTACGATGACCTCAGCCGTATTGCCTGGAATATGCTAAGGAAATTTGCCGCAAATTATGCGGTCAGGCCAAAGTTTTTTGTGATCAATTTCGATGATCCCCTTCACCGTTGTAATCCGCTGGATCCGGAGGGGATGGAAGATATAACGGATGCTACAGAGGCCAGCCGTACAATCATGCTCGGACTGAACCGGGACTGGATCAAAAAGCAGGGGGATTTTTTTGTGGAGAGTCCGATCAATTTTTTAACCGCGATGATCTGGTACCTGAGAAAATATATGGATGGCGTCTATTGCACTTTGCCTCATGTGATCGAGTTGATGCAAGCGGATTACGACCAGCTTTTTACTTTACTGGAAAAACAGGAAGAAATCAAGGTGCTCATCAATCCCTTCATCACCGCCTGGAAAAACGATGCCCTGCCACAGCTGGAGGGACAGATAGCTTCGGCCAAAATCGGCCTTGCGCGGCTTTCCAGCCCACAACTGTACTATGTGCTGAGCGGGAACGATTTTACGCTGGACCTCAACAACCCCAAAGCGCCCAAAATCATCTGTGTGGGCAATAACCCGCAGAAGATCCAAATCTATGGCGCAGTGCTTTCCCTGTATGTGTCCAGGATGATTAAACTGGTCAATCAGAAAAACAAACTTAAAAGCAGCCTCATCTTTGATGAATTCCCTACCATTTATTTCAACAATATGGATAGCCTGATTGCCACGGCAAGGAGCAACAAAGTGGCCACGACACTTGCTATACAGGATTTCAGCCAATTAAGGAAAGATTATGGGCAGGAGCAGGCCGATGTGATTACCGGCATTGTGGGCAACATCATCAGTGGACAGGTAACCGGCGACACGGCAAAGAAGCTCAGTGAAACCTTTGGCAAGATCATGCAGGACCGACAGAGCAAGAGCGTCAACAGTTCGGATGTGTCAATCAGTAAGTCCACGCAGCTCGAAATGGCCATCCCGGCCTCCAAAATTGCCTCACTGTCTTCCGGGGAATTTGTCGGTATGGTGGCCGATAATCCGCAGGAAAAAATTGCCCTAAAAATGTTTCACTGCGAGATCCTGAACGATCATGCAAAAATAGCCGAAGAAGAGGCTGGCTTTGAGGATATCCCAAATGTTGCCAGGGTCAGTGAAGCCGATATTCGGATCAACTATGAGCGGATCAAGGCAGAAGTAGCGAAGATCATTGCTACTGAAGGTATCATTAACGGATCAGAAGATACACCCGTTAAAAAGAAGAAAAAGAAGAAGGGCAATGCAAAGGGAAAGCCCTCCCAAGACATATCCCAGCGCCTATCTACCTGAATATCTGACCACATTTTGATCTGCCAGGTATGTTACAGGGATCCCCATACAGAATATCATTTTATTGCCATGGAGGTTTACAGCCAGATTTACTTTTCTATGTGCTTTACTATTGGGCTTGAACAGAACTTTTCAACTTTACAGCGACCAAACAGCTGCCTGTAAGGGCAATGATAACATCTATGAGCAAAAAACCGGGCATGAAGTTCCTGCGCATCGAAATTTCCTATACTACCCGTGAATACCATTCACTCAATCTGTATTTCAATGACCTGGCCAGGATCGGATTGCTTGATGAGGAAGAAGAGGCACTGCTCTGTAAACGGATCCGGGAGGGAGATGAGTCTGCGATAGACCGCCTGGTTAAGGGAAACCTGCGCTTTGTCATATCCTGTGCAAAGAAGTATGAGCGCATGGGCCTTCCTATTGGAGATCTGATCAATGAGGGAAATCTGGGATTGATCGCTGCGGCGAGAAAATTTGATGTCACACTGGGATTTAAGTTTATCTCCTATGCGGTGTACTGGATCCGTCAGTCTATGATGTTAGCGCTAGGAGAACATGCCAGGATGGTGAGGTTGCCGATGAACCAGGTACGCAATATTACCGTTGCCCATCAACTGATGGGAGAGCTCGAGCAGAAACTTGAAAGGTCAGCGACGATTGAAGAGCTTGCAAAAGGCATGGGTGTACCCGTGCATCAGTTGAGCGAACAGTTGCTCGCCGACCGGATCCCGCTTTCAATCTATCAGCCCCAGGGAGATGAGGATGGTGGACGGGAAGTTGGCGACAGCATAGCGGATGAACTCCTGCCGCCTTCGGATTACCTTACCGAACTTTCAGATCAGCGAAATCTCACCGAACTCCTGCTTTCGGGTTTAAATCACAAAGAACGTACAGTTATTGAGGGACTTTATGGTATTGGCCAGCCTATGTACTGCAGCCACGAGGTGATGGCCGGAAGAGTAAACCTGACTACCGAAAGGATCAAGCAGATTGAAAAGTCGGCCATCCATAAACTTAAGGTTATTGCCTTGGAAAGGGGACTTTCCGGTGTTTGAGGAAACCACTCAGGTGGCATTTAGTTTGTTGCAGGTCATTGTCCCTGCCATCGCCTGGACGCTTTTGCTGTATCGTAAAGGACCTTTTTTCTGGCGCGAGATGTCCTTTTCTATAACGCCTTCGTCCTTGCTGTCTGCCTTGAAAGGTGTATGGTGCCGGATGGCAGCTGGTTTGCAGATTCTGCAACTTAAATTGATCTATATGTTTTTAAGATCGGTTTACCCCTTCAGGAAATTCAAATATTAACCACTATACCATGAACAACGATCTGATCATACATTTAAGCTTAATCCTGCTACTGATTGTCTGTGGAGGGCTGATAATGCGTAACAGTCAACCCTTTAACAGGCCGCTAAAAGACAATAAGGATAAGAGCACCCACTATAGCATGAAAAAATGAAAAAGACAAAGATACTTGTAATCGGTGCCTGCGGACAGATCGGAATAGAACTTACCCAGGCTCTGCGGACAAAATATGGGCGTGATCAGGTTTTGGCAACCGACATCCGGGATAAAGGCCATGCCGGGAGCGACAGTTATCCTTACGCAAAGCTGGACGTGATGAACAAAGCGCAGCTGTTGATGCTCTGTCGAGAGGAAATGGTCACCGAAGTTTATTTATTGGCTGCTATACTTTCCGCAAATGGCGAGCAGGATCCGGCAAAGGCCTGGCAGCTGAATATGGACGGGCTGCTCAATGTGCTGGATGTGGCGGTCAAATGCAATATGGAAAAAGTATTCTGGCCCAGCAGTATTGCCGTTTTCGGCCCTGATGCGCCAAAACGGGATGCCCCACAGGCCAATGCGAGTATTCCCTCAACGGTATATGGGATCAGTAAGGCCGCAGGAGAATATTGGTGCCAGTATTACCATGAGAAATTTGGACTGGACGTGCGGAGTTTGCGTTATCCCGGACTGATCAGCTACCAGTCCCCTCCAGGGGGCGGGACGACAGATTATGCGGTTGATATTTTTCATCAGGCGCTCTCGCTTGGCGATTACCTGTGTTTTTTAAAGCCGGATACCTGCCTGCCAATGATGTACATGCCAGATGCGATCAGGGCTACATTGGAACTGATGGAAGCTCCTGCTAAGGATATCTCGATCAGGACAGCTTATAATATTTCGGCTATGAGCTTTACGCCCGAGCAGATTGCCTCGGAAATCGGGCTGCATCTAGAAGGGTTCCGTATGGGCTACGTACCTGATTTCAGACAAAAGATCGCTGATAGCTGGCCGGATTCGATCTATGACCTGCACGCCAGGGAAGATTGGGGATGGAAAGCGCAATTTGGATTGAAGGAAATGGTTGTGGATATGCTCGGAAATCTAAGCAGGAAGAATTTACTTGCTACCAGTTAATATGGTTTGCTTTTTGTTGCCCGGTTTTTTGCTGGGAAGGTGGGGATTTTATTACGCTTGAAAAGATCAGCTTTAAACCGGCACTGGAGATATTATAGTCATCATGAGAATTTTGTTACCTTTGTGCCGCCCCTGATGGGGCACACTTTTTATCAAATTAGCCTGCTCAGGATTGAGGGGCTTTTTTTGTTTTATGGTTTTGTGATCACTTGTGCTTGGTAATATGATATTACGATTTCGGGGTCGTTTGTCTTGCTATTTGTTAAATTCGTTCCCTATATTTTGCATGGCTCGCACCTGGTTCAAGTAAGCATGAAGTGTATTTTAATCCATTTCACTGCTCATCCCATCATAATCTAACTGGATTGATTAACTTACCCTCATGAAACACTTTGATAGCGAAAAAGAAATGCAGCAGTGGCTCAGCAGCCGTTTTGCAAAAGGGGAGGCACTTGCCGATATGATCAGCAATTATGAGGATTTCAAGGAGCAAGACTTTTCCAGTGCGGTTAAAGATGCCGGGCAAAGGAAGATCTGTAACAGCTTTCAATATTGCCTGAAGTCTTTTGAGAACAACGATGTGGTTTCTGAAAACATCGATATATCCATGAATGCAAAGGATGTATTAAAGCCTGATTTCATTGTTTATGCGCCTGAAACGCAGAGCATATTGATTATTGAACTAAAGAATATCAAGGGCCCCACACGGCAGGCAGGTACAGAGATCAGTGCCTATGCAGCCGAGATCAGGACCTACCTGCCTTATTTAGCTGAAGGGGATATTGTCAATGTCATCATATCAAATGACTGGCCAACCTTATTGAAACATTATATCTATAACGAAATCGTTTGGCTCAATAAGTGGCTGATCTGTTTGGAGCCTGAGATGGCGTCCGATGGAATAGGGTTAAAGATTATTGATCCCTTACAGATTTGTGACCCGGCATTTAAGCCCAGGATCTGGGCAAAGCAGCTTGGCGGATATCAGCTGTGTTTATATGACGATGAGTTGTACCGTGGTGGGGACTATTTTCGGATGGGGGAATTTCAGGATTCCATGTTTGCTGCCCTGCACGCGATGTCCGCAAAAGGAAATGCTTTAAAGGCCCATGGTTTTGCTTTCCTATGGAGGCACTGCCATGAAGTTGGGCTGGCCCCCTATAACATTACCATCATGAATTTTGCCTCGTTCCAGACACCTGAGCTCGTTTTCAGGGATAGAAAAGTGAGCGCTACAGAAATGGGGAAAAGGATCAGAAGGATCATCCGTGATCATGCGCCTGAAGGGCATAGTGAGACGCTCGATACTATTACCACCTACGGCGAAACCTTCCTAAAAGATTTTTGTAGCCCCATGCCTGAAGGATTTGAAAGCTGGGATTATTTGAGACCTAAGATATTCGAAGGAACAGATGCCATTGCCTTTGTCGGCTGGGGCCTGTTTCAGGATCTGTTTTTTGAGCGCATGGCGACGGAACCCGTCCATCCTGAAAGCGGACATCGCTACAGCGCAACATGCCCTTTGTTCGCCATAGAGATGTTGGATCAGCTAATCTATGATGATTATCAGTATGTGAAATGACAGGAGGGGGGGTGGGTCATAAGCCAGCCTTATTGTGAAAGTAGATCAATAGATTTTATAGGGGTAATAGGTCAAGACGTGACAAAAACAAGGCCGGAAAACCGGCCCTGTCAATCATTAACTAAACTAAAAAATGGAGACCTTCTACAATCCACCATATCCCACGCCTTGCTAAAGGGCATATTTCATTCGTGGATAGCAAATATCGGCGATGAGGGTGTTAATAAAACGTGCGGATGTTATTTCGGTAGATCGGGCTGTTATCTAACAGCTTTTCAGAATAATGTTTTATCTAAGGGGCGGATTGTGGTCTATTTTGGTATTATATTCTACACCATTATTTTTTTCGTTTTTGTGCCTGGTTATCAGCTGGAATGGTAGGTCAGTCGTGAAACTGTGCATTTGAATGCTTAGGATCGATACTTGTGATTGCTGGAGTGCTTTTTTTAATGTGCTAAAAAAACAAATAGACCATGTTATTTGACCAGGTGAAAGCCAGGTAGCACAGCAGGGGCTGCGATGAAGGAGCTGGAAGGGTTCAGGCGAGCCTTTATCCACTAATAACTTTCATCCATTTCCAGATCGTAATCGGCTTTAAGCTCCTGGACAAATTTGCTTGGCGAGCGTTTGTTGTACAGCAAAAATACTTTATGCCTTGCTCTGGTCAATGCCACATAGAAAAGCCTGCGCTCTTCGGCGTTATCGTAACTACCGCTATCCTGCAGTAAATTGTCCAGTACCGGATCATCGGCAATTTCGGACGGAAATCCAAAGACACCTGAATCCAGGTTGAGCAGGATCGTATAATCACAGGTGAGCCCCTTGCTGCCGTGGGCGGTATGGAAACTCAGGCGCAGGTAGGGGTATTTTTTTTGCAATACCGGCAGGTCTATAGGGCAGTTGTGCTGATATCTGCCGATCAAAAATACACTGGCACGGGCGGTTATCCTGCTGACTTCCTTCAGTATCTTACCGATCGCATCCAGCCGGTAAAGATCAGCATCCGCCTTTTTCATCCCTTTATAGCTCATCGGTACGAGCTGAAAAGCGGGCAGTTCAGCATCGAATGGGGAAAATAGTTTTTTGCTCAGCTGTAATGGATTTTTCTGGATAAAGCTGCTGCTCACGCCAAGGATTTCTGTGTTGAAACGGTAGGTCTGCAAAATCTGATTGATGGCTGTAACCCCAAAATATTCGCTGAAACGAGTGATAATCGAAACATCACTGCCGTTGAAGCGGTAAACTGACTGCCAGTCATCACCTACTGCATAAAGCTTGGCTGAGGGATTGTTTTTTTTCAGTGCATCCAGCAGAGCGTACCTTCCCTGGGACATGTCCTGAAATTCATCAACCAGGATATATTTATAGCTTTTTTGATATCTTCCCTCATTGATGTAGAAAGCAGCATGGTTGACCATATCATTGAAGTCGATAGACTTCGTCGCTTTCAGTGTTTGCTCGTAAGCATGGTATAAGGGCGTAAATACGCCCAAGAATACTGAAAAACGCAGTTCCATCTCCTGCGTCCTTAAGTCCTTAGGAGACATACCGCTGGACTTCATCAGGCCTAAAAAAGTATAGATCAGTCCGATAAAGCCGTCAAAGTCTTCAGTTTTTTTGAGCTGGCCGATAATTTCCTCCGCATTCCGCTTTCTAAGTATTACGCCAAATGACAGGAGCTGTTGCTTCAATGATTTTAACATCCCGCCTTCGCGGCTTTGATAGGAATAAGTTTTGATGAGCCTGGTTCCATATTTTTGATGGATCTGTTCCTTCCAGTTCATGCCATGGTGGTAATATTCCCTGGCGGTTTTAAAGGGCGGTTTGGCAGCAAACCAGTGAGGAACATCACCATTCCTGTCTATACCATAGTGTTCGTGATAGATATCGTAACCCGGCAGGTAAAAGTCAGGTGCATAGGCCTGAAAATCAGCATTGCGGTCTTCGCGTTCCAGTGGAAACAGCGATTCGTATTCGAAATCCACCTGATGGAGATAGAGGAAATTGGCGATCTGCAGCTCCTCCATACTTTTGACCTCAATACCGTTCAGGCTGATGCAGCGCTGGGACTGCTGGTGTCTTTTAAATTCTTCGGCCGAATTGAATTCCATTTCATCCTTTACCGGACGGTTAAAGAAAGCGAGGAAATTAATGGCTTTGCTTTGGAAATCCTCATCGCTTTTGAACAGGGAATCAAAGCGCTGTTGCAGAAATGCCTTCGCTTTATAATCCTTGCCCTCAAAGGCAATCTGTTTGGGATGTGGATTGCAGTGGCGCACGACCTGGTTGCCGAAAGAGTTGAAAGTACGGAAAGTGATCTGCTCAACGCCACTTGTTTCGCCGCAGAAGCGGAGCGTGCGCTCGAACATCTCTTCAACGGCGGCATTGGTGAAAGAGATCACCAGCAGCTCGTCCGGCCGTGCTAGTTTTTTATCCAACAGGTAGGCGATCTTGGCACTGATCGTAGTGGTTTTTCCCGTGCCGGCACCGGCAATGATGAGGTTATTGTCTTCCTCACTGACCACCGCATGCATCTGCTCATCGGATAGCGGATATTTTTCCAGCCTGGAAAAAAATGAGCAGTAGCGGTCTGTTTCAGCCCTGGTAAAAGCCTGGTTGTATGCTGACCGGTGTTTTTGAGAGTCCCGGTGAAGGCCGGCGAAGCGGTCAATTGTTTCGAATTCCTGCGCCGAGAGGTTATAGCTGTGATAGTTTTTGGGGATGCGGGATAGTAAGTCAGCATGCTCGGACCTGATCTGAAGGTAATCATAATGGGCAAAGTAGCGTGAACCGTCAAAGTAGGGACCGAAATCCAGGACTGCTTTTTCGATGGCAGGCAGCAGCGCGATTAGTTCCTGTTTATCCTCCAGGCGTTTCCGCCAGCGGTAGTAGATGTACCACGCGCCCAGGGTGAGGATAAAGAGCAGGATCTTGACTGCATCGCTTGGGCCGCGTTGTTTGTTCATTGATGTTACTGTCTGGCAATAAAATAAAGCTACAATGATACGCAAAATCAGCAGCAGGATACAAATCGCTTTTGTATTTGTGCTATTATATTTATACTGAATATCAGATCAGTTAGTTAGTCTAGGATTACCTCACATCGCGTGATGGTGTTTAGGCTTGTTTTTTTTTCATTTTTATTTTTTTGCCCTGTGTAATCCTGGTCCTAAAGCAACAAGATAAATAGCTTTTCATCGGTTTTGTCCGTGCAAATATCAGAGTAATGATCTTGATCTGCTATTGTTCGTTGGAATACAGCCAGTTGATGGTTTAAGGGATAATTATTTTTGGTACAAATGGAATTGCGGATTGCAGGCAATTGTTATTTGCGCTACTTTTACCATTATGCTCGAAACCAAAACAGACCAACAGCGGCCAGACCTGGACCGATTGATCGATTCCTTTGTTGATATCATCAGATCCATGTTATCGAATTCTAAAACGCCTTACCTGCTGCACAAGGAGATGCTGAAAAGCTTTGAGCTTCCAGGCGCTGAGGAGGCGATAGGTTCAGTACGGAGATTGCTTAGGATGACCGACAGTACTTTTCACGCACATTGGGATTTTTTGGAGGAGTTTAGGAAAACTGATTTGACAGCTGATGAAAAGGCCTTGTTTCAGACGCGTATCCATAACATCCTCATCGAGCAGCAGGAGCCGTTGACCGAACATTCCTATCAATATTGGGAAAAGCTGAAGCCAGGGGACCAGGATGAGCTCTATCAGGGGTTGATTGCTGAGCACGGTGATATCCTTCGGGTAGCTATAGATGGAGAGTGGGAACTGTTTGACCTGACTTCGTTCTCGCACAAGATCAGTAGCGGTTATGAAATATTTTTGGAGCTTTACCTATTGCAGCACTATCAGGTGGTGTATGGCAACAGGCAGTTTACTGCACTTTTCGGCGATGATTTTCATCCCAGTGATTTTGGCAACATGCGCATTGTGCAGATGAAATATGCCTCGCCCGGGCATTTTGACCTGTTGGGTATTGGCAAAGTGATCGAACAGTTTGTGCTGCTGATCAATAAGATTGTGCACTGGAAAAGGGAACATAAACTGGCCAAACTGGAGAATACCAAAAAGCAGCTGGACCTGCTGAAAGAGATGAAAATAGACCTGGATGAACTTGGTCTGGACAGTCATACCAGGGAGAAACTGCAATTACGGCTGAGTGGGGCAGCGCAAGAGCTGTTTAACTGGTTGGAGCCTGAGCAGATTACAGGAGCTGAGCACAGGCTTTCCGGGCAGGACCGGGATAGCCATCCCCAGGAGCTTAACTGATCTGGATTTTTGGTAAATGATGAGCTAAGTGATTTATTTTCAAACAAAAGCGATGGGCTTTGGGTTGTTCCTGCAACAAACCCAGAAAACATGAACGATAATTCAAAAACAGTAGTTGCCCTGCTGGCAGGTCTTGCAGCAGGAGCGGCATTAGGTATATTATTTGCACCCGATAAGGGAGAGGAAACGGTAGATAAACTTTCACGGTCTTTAAGGGATTTAAAGGACAAGGTGTTGGACAGGGCGGGTGAAGAGATTGCAAACCTGACCAAACTCGGCAATGAAATGACAGATAAGGCCAAAGACAGGTTATCATCTGTTAAGCAGGAGGCTAAAGATGAGCTCATCGAGCAGGTTGAACAAGTTTAAGATAAGACCGGCGGTTAAATTTTTCGTTTAACTTATGATTTGCCCGGAAGGACTGGGGAAGGGGAAACCCTTCCTTTTTTTATGCGCTTCGCTAACCCGGATACCTGTTCACACATATTACTAACAATAAGACCCGTTTTTTACCAGGCCGCACCCGGTACTGACCCATAACATCATTTTAGGGCAATTGAAACCGGGAGCAGATTCCATTTGCAGATAACATGCCCATTGTGCTATATTTGCAGCGCTCCCATTATAACGTAACAATAGTTTTTTTAATTACGGACTAGCAAAAACGCTATAATGGAATCCTATTATCCCGACCAGACTGATCTGGCTATATTAAAACTCCTGCAAAGGGAGGCCCGTTTGACCTACAACGAGATAGGCAGAAGGCTGCATAAAAGTAAATCACCGATTATCGATAGAATCAGAAGGCTGGAAAAGCTCGGGTATATCCGGGGCTATGTGGCGCTGCTGGATTACGAACTTTTAAGAGAGTGTATGATGGCCTATGTGCACATCCAGCTCAAGGACCATTCAGGGGAAGCACTGGAGCTTTTTCAGCATACTGTCGAGGGTTATCCTGAAGTGCTGGAATGTTGTCATACGACCGGAGCGAATGATTTTATACTGAAAGTCGTGACCAGTAGCCTGCAGAGCTATAATGCTTTTTTGAGGCAGAAGATAGACCGTTTGCCCAATATCGGGCAGGTGAGTTCGTCTATGGTACTGGCGCAGTGCAAGCATTCGACGGCTGTGCCTTTTTGATATTGGCGATAATTTTAAGTGTGTTTACTGTGTTATTATATTGTTTTTGTACCGGGAAAGGACTGGGATCCTGACGGATGAAAAACATGTTGCAAAACATCATTTACCGACTATGGAATCGTTTGAACATAAAAGGCAATAATAATTTGGCTTGCCAAAAAAATAAGGCTACAAGTTTAGCTGATGCCATAATGAGCCGGATCTGCTATTGATGCAGGACCGGCTTTTTTTATTTGCTAACAGGTATTGAGTGCCAATATTTTATTGAACACTCTCTGTTTGGTTTGTGAATTCAGTCTCCAACTCTGGCTGCTGATAAAGAATACCGTCCCTGATCGCAGCACAGATGTCTTCATTTGAAAATAGGATCTGTTCCATTTCAGCAGGCGTTAGGCTCAGGCCGTGGATCTTGGATACCATGAAGCCCAGCATGTCTGCTCCACGTTTGCTGATGGTTTCGCGGTTCCAGACCGGATTAATGGCAATATCGATCTCATTGTAAGATCCGCTCTGAAACCGTTTACGTTTTTCATCCCAGCTTTTGTTGCCAAGGGAGGCGTTTTTTCCACCCTTTAAAATAGTAAGATTACCCAGTGTATTCAACATCACTTTCGTGCCATGGTAGGCATGTTGCTCAGTCAGGTTTTGCGTGACCTCTTCCATTTCTGTGCTCCAGTTATCCTGGTAGTGCTGGGGTATGATATGTTCTATGGTAGTTTCATCATAATCGCTCAGGTCTACCTTATTGCCGGTTTCCTTAAATCTTTTCTTTAGATACGCTTCATATTCGAAAAGAAAGTATTTTAGTGTTGACCACCGATGGAAGCCTTTGGCACCACGCTCGTAACCATAGGCATAATTAAAGAAATGCACCATGTTGACAGCAGGCACTTCAACATTGATCAGATTGATTAACCGGTCCTGTATTTCTGAAATCTCAACTTCGCCGTTATAAAGTTCTCTGGCCCAGGTGGCAAATGTACGTTCGTCAATCAATCCGATCCCCTGGATCCGGTTACGGAACATAATGCGTTCGATCTTGTCGAGCATATCCAACAACTGTTCATCAGATTCATGCAATGCAATTAACTGCGTAAGAAATATTCTCATTTCCTTGCTGCCATTGAGCAACAGGATCTTATTGATTTCTATGAGTTTAGCGTTATAGATTTCGTGCCAACGAGGTGCAAACTGGGCAAGTTTTTGGATATAATCCTGAATTTTAATATAGCTGACCGGTGCTTCTTTGGTGCCGTTTTCCTTCATTTCATATTGCTCCGAGCGGTTACAGAACATCTGAAATACTTTGTCCTCTGCCAGTTTTTCAGAAAATACGGCATCCTTGGGTGTTCTGAACAAGGAAAGGTGTGCAGAAAGGAAAACGTCTTCATCCAGGATCTGGTCAGGGTTTTTGGCCAACCAGGTATAAATAATGCCCCAGGAAGTATTGATTGCCTGACGTAGGCTTTTGCAGTCTTCTTTGGGAGAAGAAAGTTTCTCGGTAAGGTGCATGAGCCGGTTTTTCAATTTTTCCAGCGTGGAAAGTGATTTCCCCCTGTTGTTCATGGTTTCAAATACAGCTTGCACATCCAGGTCTTTTTCAATGGCCCTAAAGTCAAACTTTAGTGCCGTAGTTACTTTTGTAAACAGGATTTCCCTGGTCGCGTGATCCATATCGACTATCTTTTCTTCAAAGAAATCCTTAGCCACCTTAAGGTTTTTACTGTAAGAATTATAATGGGATTCATCGTAAACAGCTTTTGGATACTCAAAGATCCTGTTGAGCAGAAACGGCTGGTTTTTATCTTCCGGGAAATAACAGAAACGGTAGACGCGGCTTTCTCCGCTGATATTGGATTTGTATAGATAGGCTTTTTCAAGGTCCGCCTTGCTTTCATTGCAATAACCCAGACCGGCATGTTTGATCAGTACGTGCAACAATATACTGATTGTCGTCAGCCGTTGTTGGCCGTCTACTACACTGAAAAAGGACACGCCAGTTAGCCAGTTTTCCGATTCGGTCGGCTTACAATCTTCGACATAGATGGTACCGGTATAATGCGAACGGTACTCATTTTCACCCAAAGGGATATCAGTGATATCATCCCATAGTTCGCCCAATTGTTTATCCTCCCATGCATAACCACGCTGGTAATCCGGGATCCTAAATATCTTCTGTCCAAATAGTTCTGAGAGGTTAATGGCTTTCATTTTTTTGTTTTAGTTTTTAGTAATTGTAAAACGTGAAAGTAGTTTTTTGACCTCGTTTTGGCAATGGGAAATGGTGAAAATAATGCATGCGGTTGTTTTTTTATACTGACATTTATCACGATGTAGAATTTAGTTCGGAATAGCGATCAGGTTTGATGTCAGGGCAAAATAAAGTAGATGTAATATCGTGCCTAAACAGTAATTCTTACTGAAATCATTAGGGTTGTATTTTGATAATGATCGATTGCCGAATATTGCTTCCGGTCTCCAAAATTAGGTTCAATTATTATAAGCGAGATGAACTGGCAGGCTGACGTTTTTTTTGCGACGGGCGCGATGCCCGTCATTTTGGTATTCCCCTGCTGGTGCCTTAGTGCACCGGCAGGGGGAAAATGGTTATTCTCCGGCTGGTATTGTCCGGGGATGCATGCCCGTAAGGGAGAAAGTTTACTTGAATAGGTTTAGCATGGGCTGCTTCCGGATGGAGGTAGCCTTTTTTAATCAACGTCCTTTTTTGCCTGAAAATATGGTTGTTTGCTCCGAAAGCTGCCCAGTAAGCTTTGCTGATTTGAATTCTAGCTTTTAGCTTGCCTGCAGATGTTTGTTTGGTGATATGTGCAGGCGAATGCCCCTATTGTGGAGTTGAGGTAACTAGTGGGGTATTGCTGTATCTTTCCAGATCAATTTGTTCGTTTTTCGTGTGCCTACCTGTAAAATGTTGCCGCTGGCATAACGTAGTCTCTGAGTTGTTCGAGACTTAGCTCATCAATAAGTGAGTCATCGATCAGCTGTAGCATGTAGGTTTTATCTGCAGCAATGGAAATAAATATCAAAATGAGTTTACGCAGTGCATCGATGACGGCCTTTGCGAAGGTGTCCAATTCGCCAAAGTCACGGGTGATCTTGCCTTTGGCTTTGTTGTCCAAAAAACCACCATGCGCGTAGTTGCTCCTTACCGAATAAGCAGTGGCCAATATCCTCCGGATTTCCAATGCCGGCACCTCATCCAGCAGGGATAACAGGCGTGCTGTGCGGGTCTGTATCCTGAAACTGAGCTCCTGTTTTTCAGCTGATAACAGGGCTTCAATCCCCATCACGGCATTGGTAATCCGCCTTTCAAGCGCCACTTTCTCCAACAATGATTCATTGTAACGGTCAAATGCCGAGGTCAGAAAATCCTGGTGCTGGTACCTGGGAGTGGTTAACTGGGCAGGGAGCGAAAGATCCTGAATAAAATCTTTCAATTTTCGCTCGTCTGCAGACTTCAGGGTCACAGCGGAAAAAACGAAATTAAAGCGGTTCTGCCCGCGATGGGATGTTCTGTTCTGGTTGAGGCTTTTCTGCTCGAGCACATACGATATTTCGTGTATGCTGCAGGTGCAAAATAGCTGTAATTTACAAACTATCTGTTCTGCAAGCTTATCTAGCGCGGAAGTATCGTCCTTTTTGGATGCCCCTTTTATTTCCAGTATAGCCGTAACATCCAGTGTGTGGGAAAAGTCTGACTTTAGCGGGTCAATTATCTGTTCGAAATCTGATTGGACCGGCTGTCTTAAGGTTATGCCATCCGCAAGGCCAATGGCCCGAGATTCCAGCAAAAGCCCCTGCAACTGTATTGTAATGGTGATTGGCAGTTCATTTCCATACAGACTGGCGATCAGCCTGTTGTCAAGTTCGTCTGCCATGCCATTTTCTTTCGCATCTGAGTATTCGCAAAGCAGGGCTACGAGCTGGAAAAGATAGTTTTTAAACCAGGTAGGGGTATATTGGTGCTTGTACTGATCGGCAAGGTAAGCTTCCGCTGAGGTGTACTCCGGGCATTGCATGATGGGCTCTGATAAGATAAGTCCGGCCTGTAACCAGGTGCGTTTGATCCTTGACTGATAGGTAGCACGGGCGTAGCGTGGTCCGTCTGCAGCATAGGTATAACCCTCGAGTTCCCTGTACTGTACGGTCTGTGATTCCGAACCATTCTGCACCAGATCTGGTCTTGCAGCAAGTACGCCAATTATTAAATCGGCCAAAGGGCCGCTATATGTTTTGAATGCCAACAGGCGCTCATTTGTATTCATTTTGTTGTCAATGGAGAGGTTAAAAAATCAATGCTGCCAAAACTGGTAAATAGGTGGGCCGCTTGGTTCAAATGTATAAAATTCTGGCATTATTACGGGAACGTATTGATCAGATATAGCTGGATGATAGGTCCGGAAATGGCGTGAGGGCTTTGCGGATGTGGCTTGCCTGGAAACGCTGGAATGGACCTTAGTTAAATTGCAAAATGGTGAATATTTTAAGCAGGAAATTTAAAACGGAATGAGAGCAGTGTATTTAGATTGTCCCCTGAGAAATTATTGTTTATTTATTAACCGATTCTTTCCAGCTTTCGTTCTTTCCTCCGGGGTAACCGGGATACAGAAAAGGGGACTGGATGTTCCCTTTTTGTTTGAAGACGGTAGCTGGTGGGATTATAATGGGTTCAGGAGGACCTCATCTACCGATTTATGCTCTCCGATCTACAATTCGACCACCTGCTGGGCCGGATGCTCGGCTTCCATGCGGTATCGCCCGGCTTTATCCAGGCCATGCGGCCATTACTTGATATAATACAGCTTCCCAAAGGAAGATGCCTGCTTACTTCTGGGCAGCGGCCCAGCAAAGTCTGGTATATCATCAAAGGATTTGCTAAAGAAGTCAGTTACGACTCAGGCCTGGGACGCGCCAGCTGGTTCTGGTCGGAAGGCGATTTTGTATATGCCTATCCCGGCTTTTTCTCGCAGGCGATTGCAGTAAACGATATTGAGGTAATTGTGGATTCAATCCTAATCGAGATCAGTTATGAAAAGTTTATAGAACTGAAGAACGGTTTTTCAGAGATACCATTGCTGGTGGAAAAGATCAGGGATTATTATGACAGTTTGCGGCAGGCCCATGCGGCCGATTTGTTAACCTTAAAAGCTGGTGAACGCTTCAGGAAATTCGTTACTGAGAATAAAAGCCTTTTTCAGATGGCAAAACGGGGGGATATTGCCAGTTTCTTAGGGATAAAAGACAATAGTTTGAGAAGGTACGGCTAAGTTTTGTTTGGACGTGGTGTAGGGTGTGGTAGGACGATTTGATAGTAAGCAAAATTGCGGTTATATTATGCCCAGATAAAACGCTATTGCCGCATGGTTAAATATGATTATACAGCTCTGAATGATAAAGAGTTCGAAGAGCTTGTTGGGGACCTCATGAACCGGGAGTATAACCTAGGTTTGCAGAGTTTTAAAAAAGGAAAGGATAAGGGGATTGACCTCCGTTACGCTTCAGAGAGTAATAAAAATGCAATAATTGTCCAGGTAAAACAGTATACAACGACCTTTAAAGTACTTTTAGCAAACTTAAAATCCAAAGAACTTAAAAAGGTAAAAAAGCTTTCACCCGCGCAATATTGGGTCGTAACCTGTTTGCCTTTAAGTGCGCAGGAAAAGGATCTAATTGCAACGCTTTTTGATGGGTACATGACAAGCGCAGACTGCGTGCTGGGTTATGACGATCTCAACCGGCTGTTGCGAAAGTATAAAGATATTGAAAAGAGCTGGATCAAACTTTGGCTGACCAATACCACGGTGTTAAACAGGGTACTCAACAACGCCATTGCGGGCAGATCCGAGTTTTATCGGGAAAGGATTATTTCACGGATCAAACTTTATGTCAAGAGCCGCTCGCTGGCTGATGCAGGAGAGATGCTGAAAAAGAACAGGTTTTTGCTTATTTCCGGGCAGCCGGGAGTTGGAAAAACTACGCTTGCCGACATATTGACCTATGAGTTTTTGGCGCAGAAATTCCAGCTGGTTTATGTTGATAAAAATATTGAAGAGGCCGGGGATCTATTCGAGGGAGAAAACCGGGACTTAAAACAGCTGATCTATTTTGATGACTTTCTCGGGGCAAACCGATTGGAAATCGAGACCCTTCAGAGCAGTGAGAGTGCAATAGTGCGTTTTATAGAACGTGTGCAGGCATCAAAGAACAAATACATGATTTTAACCACCCGTACAACAGTGCTTCGGGATGCCCGGGAAAATTATGAAAAATTAAACAGGTCCAATATTGATTTGAGTAACCGTCAGCTTGTGCTTACCGATTATAGCACAGAAGATAAGGGACGGATACTCTACAATCACCTGTTTCATAGTTCAATTGAGGCGAACAGAAAAAAAGAAATCTTCCGCAATAAAAATTACTGGAAGATTATTGATCATAAAAATTATACCCCTCGTCTCATTGAGTTTTTTACTACGCGGTACAACCTGGAGGGAATCCCGGATGGGGCATATCTGGATTTCGTTATGCGAAACCTTCACAATCCCAAAGAAATCTGGCGGCATTCCTATACCAAGCAGCTACACGCTGAGGACAGGTTCCTAGTAGGCACGCTGTACAGTTTTGGCAATATGTTTCGCTATGAACATTACCATTTTGACCCATCGGTTGACCTGATTCCCCTCCGGCAAGGCTATGAAAGCCGCCTTCGTTACGAGGTAAAGGAAAACGGGTTTATCAGATCCAACGATTCTTTTAACGCCAGTTTGAAACGGCTACTTGATGGTTATGTTCACAGCACTGTCGACAGGGACAAAAATACCCGGCTCAGTTTTATCAATCCATCCATCAATGATTTTTTAACGCACTATTTTAAAGGTAGCAGGGAAGAAGCCTGGAGGGTTATATATGGATGCTACTTTATACACCAGATCAAGTACTGTTACGAACAATTTATCAATTACCTTGATGGAGATCAGTATGACAGCGAATCGTTAAGCCTGGTTCAATATGCTACTGCGCGTGGAAACACCTTGCTGCCAACGGTACATATTGGGGCTTACAATGAAATGCCGGAAGAGAGCGCATATCACTGTGAAATGGCAGTGCTGCTTTTTAAGATCCGATATTCAGATGAGGTTTTGATTCACAATGCGCCTTTGATTGTTGAACATCTTGGCCAGATCATCTATGAACAGATTAACGGTACCTGCTATGATATGCTAGTGGAAATTTTTGATGAAGCCGATGAAGATAGTTTGGTCTATCAATTCATCTTGAACAATTGGGAGAGAATTATTATAAATCTTTGGCCACATACCCGCCATGAGGATGAACTGGAAAAGATTGAAAGATTGTTCGCTAAATATGGTAAAAGTATGGCTGTGTTTATGTTTAGTGCCAAAAATCAAGAAATAGTAAAAGAGGTGCTCGCTGAATTTGTGCATGATGAAACCTCCACCTGGATATCACAGGATGAGGACGAACTGGAAGATGAGGGTGATATTGGCGACCTGAAAGAAACGGTTAGAAAACGTCGAGCTGATATTTATGGGCGGTTTCACCTGAAGGATACCGATTATGATGAATATCATTATTTTGCTGATGTGAGTCTGGAGAGAAGTGCCGAAAGGCGCGCCTCCAGGGGCGCAGTTGTGAATCTGCCTGATAAAGTGAAGGATCAGCCGAAGCCTGCAGCGGATGAAGAGGCCAAAAGAATAGTTGATGAGTTATTTGTAACATAGCTCAGGCCAAAAAGTCGGAAAGATGATCTAGTAACAACCTATTGTATTCGGCCAACAATTTTTTTACGTGTTATAACTTTATTTATAGTATAGCGCTAGTTTTTAAGCGACAAGCCTAAAATGTAGCGTATTTGGTTTGAATGTCGATTTCGATAACATATGCTTTTTTTAGTATAACTATAAGCTTTGATCCTGAATGTTCAGCGTAAAATGCCTGTTCATATTGATCCGGATTGTTTTGTGCTGTAGCCTGGCCATAGCATCTTTATTTTCCGCGATCACGCTGGCAAGGTCTCTGGCAACAGCACTGCCGGAAATATCATTTACAGCCTGGCCGCCCACAAGCACAAGATTGAATGAGTAATCCTTGCGGTTTCCTGCTTCATTGAAAAGGCTTTCATGGAGCTGGATAGAACAAGCGGTAGTGCAGTGTTCACTTAAATCGAGTGTGTCTGCAAGTCGTTTTTTCCAGATCGGAAAATATAGTTGTTCGCCCATATGGTATTTTCTATTTTTTGCTAATTTACATTTATCTGTTTATCAAACAAATAGTTATATTTTCTTTGAATGCTGTAATTCAGTCAGTACTGTAAAGTTTTGATCGTTTCAATATACCTGACTTTGGTATTGTTGGTTTGCCCAGGTTTAGAAAAGGCATCGTTATATTTGTGGAAATGGGCAATCTAAAACAGCCTTATAACTATGAATTGTACTTTTAACGATAACAATGGTCATCAGATCAGCGCAAGCGTTTACTTTGATTTCGAGGGAGAAGATACCCTAGCGGTTTTTGAGTGTGAGGTTAACCTGGAGATTAATTGGGATATTGATCTCATTGTGCTGCGGTACCATCGTACAGGAATCACCATTAATACTGGCAGGGGAAACGACATTCCTTTGGATAATGTCATCGGCAAACAGCTTTTGGAGCTGGCAACTCCGGGGCTGAAGATAGCGCTTTATAAACATCTGCCGGAGGCACAAAAGCAGCAGATTATTAATCTTGGCAAAGCCCAGTTCGACAAAGTAATGCCGATTACTTTACAGGAAAAAACTGAATTTGAACTTACAGTGTTGTACTTGGAAGATAGTTATCTTGTCCGGTTTATTAAGAGCAGCGGTTCGACACCAAACGATATGGAATGGGAGATAGGCCATATTGAACGGAGATCGCTGTAGTGACAGTGTAGCAACAGTATAATTCTGGCAGGAAGATTAAATAAGCCTGCAATTATCAACCTGTTCTGTGACGCTCGCGGTTCTCCAGTCCTAAGTTGGGATCATGGGTAATCATTTTCCTGGCCAGTTCAAAATCAGTATTTTTTGAAAACAGGCGACGATAAGAACCTTTGACCTGGAAGGAATTATAGTGGATGATGTGTTGTGGGGCTGTGAGCACTAGAACTTCATTTTCGTACTGTTCCAGGTCTTTGAAATGGGTTCGTTCCAGGAAAGAAATCAAATATCCGGGGGATAAGGGGAACATGATTTCTATGCCTTTTGAGCGAAAACCTGAATTCGAACGCGCCTCATTATTGAGATTGCTTTTTTTAGCAACGGGATTATCCGAGGTGATTAAGGGCATATCGGTGATGTTTTTAAAAATCAAACAGATGTGGGACATCAAGATACCAGTAAGCTCCGCCGCGAATTTATTATAGGGTAAAAGCTGACTATTATGGATAAACCTGGTTTCAGCCGGTCCGATATTGAATCCCATTTGATCAATCTGTTCATCACTAAGCCAACCGCTGTGCTGAAATTTTTGCTTCATCATCTCAAATAGCTGTTCCATGCTTTGGCGCTGTTCCTTGGTGCGTATTGCCTGTAATGCTACGTACCTGCAGATCTGAAGTTTGGTATCTTCATTGATCGCCCGGATTTTTCTGCTTTCTATCCCCTCAATAAGGTTTTGGAGAAGGATGGAAAAGCTGGTCTCCGTGTCTCCAAGGGTCTTTTCAATAAACTGTTTCCCGAATTTGTGGTCAATCTGCTCCTGATCGTAAAACTGGCCCTCGACACCAATGTTTATTGGATTGGTGCAGTAGGTGTGAAAATCGGTCTTATCAAATACGCAGACCTGTGACTGCTCATTACTGAAGCCCTTCAAATAAAACAGGGGCACATAATGCTGTCTTTTAACTCTGGACATGATCAATCATTATTTGCTGAATTTGCGGAAAGCACTCACCATCTGGAAGATAAAATAAGAAACAACAATCCTACTCAGGAGGTCAAAAACATAAACAACAGAAGGAAAATCATCGATATTATCGCTTAAGTCTTTGATGCGATGGGTAGGGTTTAACAATACGACCCACATCACTATATTGTCCCATAATACTTTTAGGTTAACGGGCAGGTCGTTCCATGACGTCGCAAAATGATGGTAATCTAGCTTAGAGGAGGCGTAAAATCCCACTGGAATATAACTGAGCGCGGAAAAAAACAACAGTCCGGTCAGTGCGCGCAACCAGCTCTGCCCATAATTATTGCTGCCACTGCTCCAAAGGATTAAGTACTCACTCCATTGCCTCGGCCGTAGTACGGCAACAGCCTGTTTATAATAATGCATTTCATGGCGTTGGAATTCAAGGGAGAGGGGCACGTCACCCTGTTTTTGGGAGGCGAATTTCAACTGACGGTAGACTTCCCGCACCGAGCTGAGTGCCCGGTAAAGGTTATTGCGTGCATACTCGATTTCATAATGTTTACGCTGCTTTTTTGCTTTTTTAAGTTCTAGTCTATTGGTTATTATCCGGCGGTTCTCCAGCTGAAGCGGACTGAACCAGGTGACGTTCGAACTTGAGATATCTGTCAGTATCACATTATGCAGATCGATGAGATCAAAGCTGCTGAAATTACACTGAAAAAACAAGGCCTTACCCAGGTTGGTGTTGGACATCACAATCGCTGAACTTCTGGTGAGGATAGGTTCCTGGTCATCCTGCCATTGCAAACGGGATGCCCTCAGTCCTGAAAAAATTATCCCGCCCTGATTGGTTGTCTCGCAGATGGTCAGTTCGTTTACGGCTACATTGGTAAAACTGATATTGGCGCTGTTGTTATAACCCTGCATGAATACTTTGCCCACATCCAGGTCGCTGAAATTGATATTGCCAGAAAGATTGGGGGTCAGTTCAATGATGATCATCCTGACTGGTGAAATTCGTCGTTTATCACTCTGGGTACCTTTGATAAAAAGTCCTGAGAAAAATTTACAGCTGTCAATGGAATATTGACAGATCCCTTTTTGGAAAGCAGCCCCTCTGGTGCTGTAATCAATGAAAAAGCCTTTCTCAAATTGGCTACCGAATAGGCGTAAACCTCCTTTGGTAGTTTCCACTGCCGTGAAATGAACCTCGCCACGAATCAGGCCGTCCAGAAAGATGATATTCATCCTGGCAACATTATAATCCAGTTCCAGCCCCATAGCGAAAATATTTGAACCACTGAACATCAGGTTTTCTGCGCTACAGTATTCAATTACCACAGCACGTTGCAAGTTTGACGAGATCAGATGTATATCTCCCTGGCTCTGGCATTCAGAAATCCTGAGGTGATCTTCCATGGTACATTTTTCAAGCCGGATTCCTTCATGGCTGGTATGGCTTTTTTTGACCGTCAGCTCTTTTGTAAATCTACAGCCGTAAAATACCAGTGCCTGCCGTAAACTACAGCCGTCTATTTCCACCCGTCCGTGAAACGTGCAATTCTTGAACAGGATACTGGTATTCTCCGGCCAGATGGTATCATCGAAGTGTTTGACAACAACGGCTTCCAGATGTACGCCCTCCACAAAGTTGCAGTCCTCGAATAGTATGCCTATGCCGAGATCTGCCCTGCTAAAATGGAGCAGGCTGGTGAATTCCCCTCGCCTGATGTGGGCGTATTTAGCCTTGTAGTCACCTGGATTGATTTCTAAAAAATCAACACGGATGTCCTCGATCAGTGGGCTAGTGCCGGATTGTAAGAATTGTGCTTTTAAGTCAAAAAAAGTATCAGCAGGCATGAGCGTTGGTTATGATGCTAAGTTATTCAAAATTGAGCTGAAGTTGAAACAGGTAGCGGCTCGATTTGTGACAGTAGCAATTTGATAGCTGGCTATATGTTAAAAATAATGCGATACCGTTTGATCTGGAATTGCATTAAAGATAATGGCATCCCCTAAATCCAAAATCTATTCCAATGAGCGGAACATATTCTCGATCTGATCGGACTCGCTCATGCCCCTTACAGGGGATGCTGAAACATCTCTGCGAGCTGCGTAGGTTTTGAAATCAGCATAATTATATTTATAGTCAAATCCCTCCGGATAATCATCATAATATTCATCATCCTTTCTCCGCTCTTGCTCATACTGCAGTTTTTCAATCCGCTTTTCCAGCTCGTATACCGCCTCGCCAACATAGATCTCATAGGAATTTGCCAGTTCCTGGAGTTCAGCTATCTTATCTTTCAAAAACTCGATATCCTCTGATGAGGTATCTGTTTTTTCTTCAATAATGGGTTCAAAAATCTGCTGATAGGCATCCTCATCCGCCTCGCGGTATTTGGCGAATGCATCTGGAAATGCATCTTCCAGGTTTTTCAGCACGGCCAGATCCTCTTCATAGCCGATCAATGGGGTGAGGTTATCCAGAATGAGCGCAAGATCAATTGCATCATGCTCATCAAAGACATCACTGATTACCCTTGCAAATTCATTCAGGGAATCGTTATGAATGTGTTCTGAATACAAAAGAGGCCTGATCGTTTCCCTAATAAAGTGGTAAACCCGGTCTCCCTTTTCATACTTCAGGTGGAGGTTCATCCAGTTGAGTTTGGACGCTACAAAATTGTCTGCATGGATTTCCTTGTCAAAATAAAACGTCCTTGGCGCGAGCAGCACATCGAAATCACGAATGATACGCGTTTCCAGTACAGCTTTAACATTGTCAGATACATTGAGCCTGTTTTTGGAAAAACTACCTTTCGTCGAAAAGAATTCTACCATTGCCCTAAGCTGTTGCCCGGCACTGATCAGTTGGATCTGAATATGTTCATCAGCCTGGAGGTAGGCTACCAGAAAGTCATTGATAGATGGGTTATGGAAGCGCAGGAAGACCGTTTCTTTGTTCCTGTGAACCATGATAAATGAATTATCGAGTTCCTTGATTGCGCGTTTAAATTCCGAACGGCTCATCTTTCCGTTTTTGGAAAACTTTTCCGTGTAAATTTGTACCTGGGAGAAAACCTGTTCATATTCGGGACTGGTATCAGCGATGAGCAGACACAAAAGCACAGCCCGGCATTCTTCGCTGATCTGATATTCAAATGCGTGTTCCCAGACTTTGAACGGGCTTTCAAAAACCTCGAGCATAGCTGTAGGGAACTCTTTTGGCGAATACTTTTCCCAAAGCCGGCTATTAGCGACGTACTCGATGATCCGGGGATTATAATTGTCGTGGTTAATAAAACTCATCAGATAATCCTGGCGTATGATCTCTGAAATATACGCGTAAGGAATCTGATGAAAGAACAGGTGGTTATACAGGATCCGTGCCCTGACCATTGTGGTATATTTGGAAAGGTCCAGTATGGTTTTGACAAAGGCCACCTGGTCAAACTTTTCGAAGATCACGCTTGCCTGCATGAGGATATATTCTCTGGTGGTAAAAATCAGCAGTTTATCCGGTGCCTGCTGGATACGGGCAATGAACTTCAGGATCTGCTTTTCCTCATTGGTGCCGATATTTCGCTCCAGAAAGTTGCTCCCCAAAAAGTCGTCAAAGAGAAAGATCTGTTTACGGCCTTCCCGGTAGCTGCGGAAGCCTTCAGCGATCCCTTCCGAGAGATAAATAAACTCTTCATAACCCCTGGCCAATGCATCAAATACTAATACTTCTGCCAGGGTGGTTTTTCCGATCCCCGGTATGCCCGAGATGATCACATACCGGTTTTCGGCAAGGATTTTACTGGCTTCCGGAAAACTATCGTTCTGCACATAGATATTGACTTTTGAGCGGATATCCTCCAGCGCAAAGCTGGATTGGTTGATGATCTGGCTACCCAGGATCTTTTCAAGCACAGTGGTGCTGGAAAGCCAGAGTTTGAAGTTGGCTTTTTCGACCTGTGGATATTGTGTTAACAGGTTGTTGAGGTCTTCACGGCCAAAGATATCTTCAGGTCCCAGGATGTAGGGAGAAAAAAGCTCGGCGATCTTCCGCTTTCTTTCCGGCAACATCGAGACAGAGGTTACCAGTATATATCGTTTGGGAGCAAGTTTTTCTACTGTTTTGATTTCCTTTTTCAGCGCCTGCAAAAGCACGGAAAAATCAGTGTATCGCTTGCACTGAATGACAAGTCCGCTTCCTTTAGCGTACCTAAGATCAATCCCACTATCTTTTCCCTGTCCGAATGATTCCAGCTGTACCCCAAGGTGGAGTTGCAGGACATCTCTGGTAAGTACTTCAAATTCAATAGGGGATAAATTAAGGAAATCGTAGTCGAGCATTATTAATTTTTTTTATCTCTGGAAACTGTCTTTGGTTAAGCCACTAATCTAAGCATTTTAGATTGTTTACCAGTAGAAGGGAATGATGTTTAAACCCTTTGGATAGACCTTTATGTTTTTTAATTATCTTAGGGAACTAAATTTTAGATGTATCCCGGAATGGGAAACTAATCCACAAACGCTCTATATGTCTATCAATACAACAAGGATATGCCTCCTGCGTGAGAATACGCTCAACGGAAACCTCGCGGTACAATTTGTGCCTATTCCAAATCCACTGGAACAGGCCTGGAAGGAATTTGAACCATTATTTAAGTCTGCTATTAAGGGACCTGAACTTTTTAAAAAGATTGCTGAGCACCAGGAACTTAAAGTGATTTTCAACAATGTAAACTATTGCCGTTATATGAACGCTCCGGAGGGAAACCTCCATTATGGCCTTGATGGGATAAAAACATACTATGAACACCAGCCCAACAGCGTGCTCGAGAGTTATACCAAAGAACGGATTACGGCCTATTGCCTGAGCCTAAAGCAGAATGAGCTAAAGCAGGATCCGGCTATCCTTGCTATATCTCACCGCAGGATGGGATGGGAGTATCCAGTGCATAAGTTGAATGATAACTTTACTGTGTTTTTTAAAACCAATTTTGGTTACGGAAACTCCAGTTATTTTTATACCATTATACAATACAAGGGAGTATTGGTTGTTCCTTATTCCGATTGGGTAAAATACCGCTTTGTGAATAAATATGAAATCATAAGGTACTCTGCCCATCATTTTGTTAGCAATGAAAGCTGGGAGTGGGCAATGGAATATGCAAAAGATGCCTGGAACCTGGCCAATCTGAGTGAAAGTGCTTTCGTGAACAGGTATCTTTTGGGGCAATGTGAGGAAATGGTCAGTGGACTGGCCAGTATCCTGAGCGGAAATAAATTTAAGGTTTTTACCAAAAGCTGGGGCATTTTAGCTGGCCCAAGCCAGGTTAAGGAAGAAATACAGCTCTTGGGACATAGCCTGATGATATACAGGGCAGAAAAGATCTCCGGGGCGTTAACCTTTATCGAATCCATAAATGCCCTTTCGGGAACGGTGGCAATCGGAGGCATCATTGAAAAGATTGAAAGCTTCAATCTCCGCATGAGGCCGATCCTGGAAGCAGAGATCCCAAAAATAGAAGAAAACATATCCAGGGAAACTGCTGCAATGAAAAGCCGTAAACAGGAGTATGATATTGCCTCTGAAGAAAAGAACACCTATGTGGTGCGCTATAGGGAACTGCGGGAAGAATTCCCGGATGAGGGCTTGGCAGACTTCGATCAGCGGTTTGATCAGGCATATCCTGGATATATGAATGCTATGAAGAAATGTGATGATGCTTATAAACAGTATTGTGATGCTTCGGATAAACTATCCGAATCTGAGCGTGTTGTGGGTGAACTCAAGAAATCGCTCAATGATATTCGGGTTTATTTCGATCGGAAAGCTGAAATTACGGGTGATCTAGTGGGGTGATGAGGTGTTTCTATTGCTGAAAATCTTGATTTACGTTTAGGTTACTTTACCGGTACTAATGTGTCTTTAATACTTTTATTAACAGAAATTCTAAATTTATCTTTTTTATTAACGCTCCGATTCGCTAATGATATTAAGCCAGGAAATTATCTACCAAAACCTTTCAGCTGCCAAATACACTGAAATTATAACATTGCTCCATCAAAATGGAAACTCACTCGACCTTGATCCCAGCGTAGCGCTTGCCATAAGGGTTTTTATGGATGAGTTTTTCAAGGCCATAGCCAATGCGGATCTGCTGGCTTCCAATGAGCTGAACCAGGACCTGGATATTCTCTATATTAGTCACCGGCAGGGCAACTATGTGCTGCAGGATGAGCATGCAGTCCATCTGATCAATCTGCTCCATCCACGGGTAAGTGATAAGGATCTTTATCCTGTCGCCAAAGAGCACTTGTCCGATCCAGTATGTTTGGAAATTACGAAGCGTTATGAAGAGAGGATACTCAAGGCAAAACAGATCGCAGCACAGCCATACAGACCAGATTTTAATGCTTTATCCAGCAAAAACCTGGTTGGGCAGAAGTTTGAGGTTGAGAGCAGGACCAGAGATGGAAATTCCTGGGTAAAGGTCTTTTTGCGGACTGAAGAACTGCTTGATACTGTAGCCGAACATCTGAGAAAGCTCACCTCAGTGGACGGCGTTAATATTACCACTAAAAGTAATGGGAAAAAAGACCTTACGGTATACCCGAAGCGGCTTTACGGGATAGAAGAGGTTGAAGATGAGGTTAAACTAAACCTCAATAACTATTTTTCCCGCAATGAGGCAGATCCGATATTCCGGGAAGAAATACTCTCCGGGATCAGCGATGTGGCATATTTTCAGATCCTGGATTATATGCTTAAACTTGGAATGGGGTTGGAGGGGTTCAAAGGCCTGTCCGAAAAGATGGATGAAGAGCGTTATAGGGATTATTTTGTTAATTACCTTGATTCACTTTCCAATAGCCATACAGCAACCGGCGAGACTTTCCATGGTTCAGGCAAAAGTGACATTTTGATCAGAAATGCGGAAAAGGAGGTGCTTCTTGTGGCAGAATGTAAACTGTGGAACGGAGCTGGCTATTTGGGAGAGGCAGTCGACCAGCTTTTCGAACGCTATGTGACCTGGAGGGATGGGAAAGCGGCACTGCTGATTTTTAATACCAAGATCATAGGCTTTACAAGGATCATCGACATTGCCGTTGAAGTATTAATAACACACCCGTTATGCATCAGTTATGATGGACAGCGGAAAGAGACCTCGTTCTCCTTTACTTTTAGGAACTTAAAGGATCCATTGAGGTCGATCAAATTAGAACTGGTAATGTTCAATTTCGTTTAGTTTTATCAATCAGTCAATTTTGTGTGGTTGGGAATAGCGCTAAAAGAAGAACCAATAATGTTTACGCTAGGAGCCGGTTGTTGAAATAATACTAAGATATACCAGGATCCTGACCATTAACCAAGAGCTCATATGCGCCTGAAGCATATTCCTGGGAGCTAGCATCTTTGGGTTACCAAGGCTTAAGCTATCAGCCGAAAAGGGCTTCTGGTCGTGACACCTTTGCCAGCTACTAATTTCTAGATTGCAGGCGAAGATTCTATTTTAATTTCGGAATATACACCAGTATATGTTATCAAAGGTTTTGCGATTACAGCGGGAAAAGGGAATAAAAAAGGCCCGTATTCAGGGCCTCAAGTATGTTATTTTAATGTTTTTTGATCAGTTGCGGAAGACCTGTCTTTTCAATGAAAGCTTTAGCTTGTGCTACTTTTTTTACCACATACTCATCATTTCCATGACTTTGTTTCGCATTTACAGCTGCTTTGCTTGCCGGACTGTTAGCAGTTCTTTCTATTCTGTTAGGCATAATATGCTCTAAGTTAATTAATTTCATGCTAAACTTGAAATTTCCAAAGGCTTATGGTGCAATAAAAGGTTATTGCCGATAGGTTTACCCATTAAGGGTTTTCGATATTCGGTATGCTGGACATTTATGTGATATACCGGTATTCCCCCACGCGCTTGCGGCCTATCGGCTTCGCCCGAAATTGCTTTTGTTGCATCTATCCGTGGGGGAATTTGTGGGAGACCGCAGGCCTGTACTTCAAGTGGTGGGGACTGTGCTATGCCGATCTGTTTCCATTGTTTCGTGCGACCAAATACCCCGGTAAATAATGTTTTTAGGTGCCTGTTTCTTTTTCGACCTTGGCTGAAAAATATCCAGTGATACCCTTGATTGGAAAATATCCGCTGACGCCTTCGCCAACTGTTAATAGAGGTAGGTCAATAAAACAAGCTGACTTTTAATGAGGCGGGTTAGTCTGTTTTCGCGAAAGCAATATAGTTCATAAATCGGATTGTAACCTTAACTGTCCATTCCTCCAATGGGAAAACAGACCATAAATGTGACACTTAGTGCCCCGTACAAGGGAAATGTTCACTGTGATGTGCCTAATAGCCACTTCCCGCTATAAGATTCAAAAACTAAAATGTAAGGCTCCAGCTCTGGATCATATCGCCACCTTTGTATTTTTCAAAAAGACAGGTTCTTTTGTTTTTATCGATCTCCATGTATATCCCGATAATGTAACCACATACGTGCTCAGGATAGGTAGTTCCGTCGGTAGGATAAACATCCTGTTTCTTGGTCATCGCGCGCAGGCGTTTGCGGTCTGCTGCCTTGTGGAAAGCTGGCCTGCTGGATTTTTTCATTTCGACAGTGATCAGGTTGTCGGGAATCTCTTCACCACGGCTGTGGAGGAGGAGGTCACATTTGATCCTGATGACCTGCATCTGATCATCAATTATCGTTTTAACCTTACCGTTCTGCTTCCGGTTAAATTCGGTGTCCGCATAATAATTACCTTCTATTTTGTAGTCCAGGAAAAGATTTTCCATGTAAATAGCCATACGGCTGCATAACATCGGTTCACTTACGCCGTCTAAAATACTGTTTACGTCTTTTTGAAACAATTTGGAGGCCGAGGCTTTAAATAGCTCGGTTAATTGGTTTTGTGTGAATCTGACCTGCATGTTTGGTTTGGGGTTAATATTATGTAAGGTTGCCAGGGTTATGTAACTCATGTCTGGCGCAGAGGATTTGGATTTAATGCCTGCACCATTAAGATGGAAGCCCAAGATCTGTCTTGAAGGACTCCATCAGGTTGATCTTGTTGATCAAATGGTCAATCGAAACGCTAAATGAACCTTTACGCCTGAGGGTTTCCAGTACACCCAGGAAATGGCTTCCTCCCAATGTGGCGTCAACGCAGGATTTGACCAATAAGGTATCCTTGTTCTGCTCATTCTTTTCGGTTAACTGCTGCAGTTTCCCTTTCCTGAGCAGACTATTCTGATACATCAACAGCAAAGTAACCTCAGGAACCAGAAAGGTCATTTCATCATCATGATCAATGTTTTTTGGAAATACCTGTGCCAGTTCGTCAATGATATTTTGGTAGGGTGTATCCTTTGCCATGAGCATACTGTAAAAATCCGGCCGGAAATCCTTGATATAGATCAGCAGGATAAATATCGATGGAAAGAGATAATTGTTGATGGTAAAGGTGTTGAGTATGGTTCTGGCGGCAGAGAAGACTTTTTCCTGCTGCCTTAGTGTAAGCCCGGTAACGGAGAACAGCCGGATTGCAAAATGTATAAATGCTTCGGAATCCTCCTGAAGTTCACGGTAAGCACTGCGCTCAGGGGCTTTGAAATAAGTGTCAAAATCAAAGTATTCAAACAGATACCTGGCAAAAACTCCACTCTCAGGAGGAGGCAGCGAAAATTCCAGGTCAATAAACCGTCTCAGGTATTCATTGCTCTCAATCCGTTCACTGCCATAGAATCCCCTCACAGCATTTCCCAGTTGCACTTTGTCAATGGAAAGCACAAAGACAATGCCTGGCACATTAAAAAAATGCTTGATCTGCTCGAGGACCTCGACTGCATAATCCGGTCTGCAGCGGTCGAGTTCGTCGATGATGAATACCAGAGGCTTCCCGTCATTGTGGGCCTTGATATATTTTTCGAGGTCTTCCCGGAATTCGATAAGCCCTTTCTTCTTTTTGGCATAATTGTCGATCTCTTCCTTAAAAATCTCCGTGGCACTTTCTGTAGTCCCTTTTATCGCATCTAGGAGTATCTCGGAATCAAGGTGTTTGCCTATAATTGCCTTCACCAGCCCTGGTGCAATGTTCTTGCTGATAACGGCTGCTTTTTGGATGACGCTGGTAAAAAGCTTTTCATTTTTTTTATTGCGCAGCGTATTGAGCTCGGACATGATGGCAACCAACGGATCCCGGTCAAAATCATTCTCCCAGGCATTGAAATAAAGGGTGCGGAAAGTAAGCTGGGTCAATTGGGCCTGCCACATCTTAATGAATGTGGTCTTGCCTGTGCCCCAGGGATTATTAATGGAGAGTACAAATCCGTTCTTATATCCGGCAACTACGCTTGTCAGCGCATCTGCGTATTTTTTGCGGTCCAGTTTGCAGTGCTCGAATGGATTGTCCGCTGGGATGGTGATATCGTTATGTTTGATCTTCATAATTAGGTTAGGCGAAGGATTCTGGTCAAAATCTAAAAATATAAATTGAGGGGAGATAATCGGTATGGGAAACCGTAAAATACCCATAATTGAGTACTTGGATAATTATGATAAATTGTACAGCTCCTGAATTGGCTCTATCTTTCAACACTGGTAGCGCATTGAGATGACTTATAGATCATTTTATTTCTGATTTCCGTAATAATTGGGGATTTATTGGATTTGCTGTTGCATAGTCCAGCCACTTTGCTGCTTATCGGCTTCGACCGATTTTTTTGCTGCTAGCCGTTAGCTACTGTTGTGTTCAACCACAGGACTATGCTACAAGTGGGGCGGGTTGTGCTTAGCTGTACTGTTCTCTTTTCTGAATCTTTACCGATAATACCGATTTTTAGGTAGCAGCCTTTTTCATTTTCCGACATTTGTCGGAAAATTTCCCAGCTCGCATTCTCAGATTTGTACAAGGAGACAGCAAAGATCTCCCTGACCAAATCTGAACCCATGAAAAACACAATTCTAATCTTTGGGGAACAAACGGGTATGATTGCCCAAACGCCCTCCCGAAAAGAATCCTTAAAAGCAGCGCTGTTGGATGTCATCACCACCGTTCTCATACTGTTATGGGCTTTTGCCGCGCTGACCAAACTTTTGGATTACGGCCATTACCGTTCGGATATGCATTTGCAGTTTTTTGATGGTAAAGTCCTGCATGTACTTGTTCCTGCCTTGCCTTATACCCAGATCTGTGCCGCGCTGTTCCTGCTAAGCGGTAGACACAGGATTTACGGGCTCTGGCTATCGATGTTATTGATGATGGGTTTTACCGTTTATGTGGCTACTGTCTACTATGGTTATTTATCGAGTCATCCAAAAACCTGTAATGGACTATTTGAAAACAGCAGCTGGGGTGGTCAGCTGGTGATCAATTTGGGACTGCTGCTCGTATCGGTTTTTGGGATAATCCTTTATCAGCTGAAATGCAATCCATGGAAAACCAGGCCATAAAAGACTTTGCTTCTGTAAGGGATGATTATGCTGCACTGCTGGAGGAGCATAGCTTAAAATACACGATAGATAATCATTACCTGATCTGTAAGCAGGCGGTCGTTGAAGATTATATAAAGGTTTACCTATCTGTTGTGATCAGTCAGTTACCGACATTATTACAACTTATGACCCCGGAATTCGTCCAGTTAGGCTTGGGCTTTGGAATGGTAAAAAATCAATCTTCAGCTAAGCTTGTGCTAAACGGTTATCTCGGCGCGGAGCATGTGGGTAAGGTAGTGATTGTGTTCGTGCCGAATGGGATGGAGGGGCTATTGCAGCGGCTTGTCCGGCTGACTGCGGATTTTTATGGGCCGAGAGTACCAGGGATGGTGCAATTGAATGACTGCGTTTTTATTGACCGGTCAGAAAAGGGGGAAGGGATTAATTGCCAAATGGATCATATTCAGGTACCTATTGACGCCGCTGATCCCGCTGTTAGTTTTATTGCCCCTGCAGATACAGGGAAGGAGATCCTGAGGCAAATAAATGATGCTCACGAAGATATTGGTGCCGATACCGTTATTCCAGTCAGTTTTATTGACCAGATAGATACCAGACAAAATACTAGTGGACAATGTAATCCTGTCAATAGAGGCAGCGATAATAACAGTGTTTTGACAGATCAGGCAAAAACTGGGTCAAAAATAAAAACCAAATACAGGGATGTGTCGCCAGCTGAGCGGAATAAAAAGCCGAGGATACAGGTATTAGCAGATAAGTACATCGTGCTGTCCGAACTGAAATCCGATCCCAAAGGCGATGTACTTAAAGCACTATACCTCAACAAATACCTGCTACCAGTCTGGTGCATTATCAAGGAGGGGAAAAAATACATGGTTTCAGATAGCGCAGGAAGGGATATGGATGACCGGCTGAACTGGCAGCAGCATATCTATTATCAATTAGCATCAGTGGTCCATATCCCAAAGGTGTTTGAGCTGTTCCAGCAGGATGGGAACACCTATTTGGTGATGGAATGGATCAGGGGGATTTCATTAAGGAAAGTTATTGACCGGGTGTATAAGGGCAGGAGTTGGAAGGAAATCACCCGGCAGGATAAAATCAAGTTATTGGAACTGCTGCTGGAAATGATCCAGATGATTGACCGGATACATACAAAGGGTTTCCTGCACCGTGATATCAGTACAGCGAATTTTTTGGTGGGCAGAAAGGGAAAAATATACCTCATCGACTGGGAACTGGCCTTTGACCTGAACGCGCAGTATCCATTGCCGCCATTTGGATTTGGAACACCGGGTTTTATGTCGCCCGAACAGAACCTGGGAAGGCTGCCAAGTGTAAAGGAAGATATTTATGGGCTATCCGCATTGATGTTGGTATTTTTTACGGGGATCAGGGTGAAAAATTTGAGTAAGGAAGTTAAGGAGGATATGACAGGCTTTGTTTATGGGCATACGGGAATGGAGAATATTACGGGGCTGATCGGGAGGGGCTTGGACAAGGAGGCAGCCAATAGACCAGGGCTGGAGGAGATCAGGGAGCAGGTCCGGAGCCTAATAGGAGACCTAGTCAGGTAAAATTATAGTTAACAATATTTTGTCTGGTGTAAGACTGAGCTCATGTATGGCGCACATCCGGAACCCAGCTTGAAACCTGGTCAATAGAAATAATAGTTAACAACTTTGCCAGGCGTAAGACTTGGTTTCTGTATAGCGCATATCAGGAACCCAGTTTGAAACCGGGTGTGAAACCCAGTCAATGAAAAATGATAGTCAGCATAATGATCGCTAAAAATATAACATACAATAAAATAACGGCCTATCAGCCCTGTAGCTTATGAAAACAATTACACAACGAAATATATTTACCAGAACCAAAGCCTGGGAAACCGCCCTGGACCTGATCACTTATCTGTATGTGCTGCTGTTTTTTTACACCGCCTGCAGTAAGATGATTACCTACAGCTCCTTCAACAAAATATTAAGTGAACTGCCCTATCTGGCGAGCCTGCATGCAATACTAGCACCGGCATTTATTGGACTGGAAGTCGTGCTGGGCATACTATTGATCATCCCTAGAACAAGGATAAAAGGCTTGTGGGGAGCCATGTTGCTTATGATGGTATTCACTGTGTATTTGGGGTACAATATTATCGAACGCACCAAACTGCCCTGCAGCTGTGGCGGGGTGATATCGGGTATGACCTGGCCGCACCACCTGCTGTTTAACAGTGCATTCATTGCCATGGCCATTGCAGGGCTTTACATCAATAACAGGTTGAAACAAACAAAGATATCCACGCGCGGACACAGGTAAATTCCCTGGCCTGTTAAAAGAAACAGGGGAGATCTTAAACTATAATACCAAAAATCAAAAACATGAAAAAATTATTTTTCGGAATGCTGGTAGCCGTAGCGGCTTTAGGCGGAAGCGTAGCCACTTACGCTAAAACATTTAAGTACGCGGGCGATAAAACCGAAAGGCAATGGTTCCGCTACAATGGCGGTCCTGAAGACGAAGGCGACAGTTATACCATTACTGAAAGCCTGCCAGAGGAATGTGGTGGTGACGATGAGTTATGTGCCATTTTTGCACTGGAGGATACGGGTAACCCAGGCCATCCGGTTGTAGATTCTCAGACCGATTCTGAGGACAAAGACCTAAACTAAAAAAAAAAGCACGCCGGGTTCTCCGGCGTGCTTTTTTGCTATTTATCCCGGATCACCAGCATTTCGGTGCTGAGTGTTTTTTCCACCAGATCGAGCCCTAAGGCCTGCAGGTCCTTCCGGACCTGTATAATGTCACGATAGTCGGATAGATCTAAGCTGATGTTACCAGAATATCCCGTGTCGTCAACTATCGGTCTGCTTTGCTTTTTGTCCAAATAGGCAAGCCCATTGCTGATGAGCTTGTCGATGGTTGCATTACGCATGGTAAACGTATTGTTTTTTAGACGGGTTTGGGTGGCTTCATTGCCTTTGGCCTCAAACTCCCGGCCGTTCCCGAACCTGATAAGCGCAAGGCAGGGCACTATTCGTTTTTCGATTTTTATGGTATAGGGCAGGAACTTATTGAGGTCTGCCATCATCAAGCTGTCCAACTGTGCCTTTTGGGTAAGTGGAATGGCGGTATCGTAACACCAGTGGTTTTCGCTTCGCCATTTGGACCGGGCGTTCCTGTCATTTGGGCTATAAAACCTGCTGCTGTCTTTGACCTCAAGCACGAGCCGGTTATTCCTTAAAAATTTCAGTTGATTTTTGCTCAGCGTAGGATCACGGAAAAGGTCGAGCAGTTTAAAGTTGAGACAGCGGTATCTGAAAACCCCGGCGAGGGTATCGGTTTCCTCGGCCTTGAGCCTGTTCTGCCATTCACCCGCTTCGGTATAGATCATCGAATAATATTTCAGGTTTTTGAGCTGACGCCCGTTGCCGTCCAGGTAAAGGGGCAGGTTGCGGTTAAAGGCCCCGGTGTCTTTTTTTAATGCCAGGTCTACAGGTCGGTCATTGAGCATCCGCCTGACGTTTTCAGGTGTGGCATCGTCCGATCGAGCAATGAACCTGACCCTGCCGTCCCTGCCGATCCAGACATGGTGTGGGACAGAGCGGTGGGGGAAAAGCTGGTGGAGTACGGTGTCGGCAATAACAGACCTGAGTCCAGGAGGTATCCCGGGGACAGCCTCACCGGCCTTGGTCCTGGCTCGGACCGCATTGAAATGGTCACCGACCTGTTTGGCGCTGTTGTTGGTTACCAGCAGTACCTGAAAGTCCGGTCCGGACTGGTGTTCGAGCTTCAGCATCCGTGGCATGCCCGCAATACAGGCACTGCACCAGATGTTCCAAAAGTCCAGCAGTATCAGTTTGCCCCGCAGTTCAGTGCTGCGCATGGTAGCGGTTTTGCCGTTGAGGGTATAGGCGAGTTCGATATCCGGCAACAGGTCACCGGTTTCCAGGCGTTTATAGGTTTTGCTTTGTGCCTGTACCATATTGCTGCCCAGCAGCAACAGGATCAATAACTGGATTATGTTTTTCATGGTCTATAGATTATATCCGGGGTTTTGAATGAGGAAAGGGTTTAAAAGCAATTGTTCCGCAGGGATGGGCCAGAGGATGCCGCTCGGGATCCAGGTGGCGGGTTTGAGCGCTGCAAGGACTGCAGGGGCGCGTCCGGTGCGCTGCAGGTCAAACCAGCGATGCCCATTTTCGCAGAAAAGTTCGCGCCGCCGCTCCGTTTCAACAGCCAGAAGGGCATCGGCCTTGCCCATCGCAGGGTTCAGATCCGGCAGTGGGTTGGGCAGTGCCGTAGTGGCTTCAGGCCTTGCCCGTTTGCGGATCAGGTTCAAATCGGCGATGCCCTTAGCGGTTTCCCCGAGCTGGATCCTCGCTTCGGCGCGGATCAGGTACTGTTCGGATAGGCGCAGCACCATCAGGTATTCGCTGAGGGTAGCGGTGTTGAGTACTTTATATTTGGCCGGATAGCTGACCTGCTGACCGAGGTAGGTCCGTGTAGCCGTCCAGGCGCTTTTGCGCAGGTCACCCGGCTCAAAGGCATCCAATAAGGTGGCCGTCAGGGTATATTTGGGCTGTTCATTTGCACTTGCAGGCAGGAAGGTCAGTCCGTCCGGTGTATTCTGACCGCTCTGGGTAGGGTAGAGCTGGAGGATCGCTTCTGTACTGTTTTTGAGGAAAACCTTGGAAAGGTCTGTAGCCAGCAGGTACTTTTTACTTTCGATCACCGCATCCGATAGGCGCTCGGCGTTTGCCCAGTCCCCGCCGTAGAGGGCGGCACGTGCAGAGAGGGCCATGGCCGCATAACGGTTGGCGCGGATTTTTTCGGACTCAACGACTTCGGGCAGCAAGGCTACCGCCTCCTTCAGGTCAGCATTCACCTGGTCAAGGATGAGCGGTTTAGGGCTACGGGGCAGGCTGGCATTTTGCGCAAAATCGGTGGAGGTGACCAGCGGCACATCACCGAACAGACTGGCCAGCTGCAGGTAAAGGTAGGCCCTTAAAAATTTGGCCTCTCCGCTAAGCGAATTTTTGAGTGCAGGGGAAACGCCGTTGCTTTCAGGGAGTTGTTCCATTGCCGAATTGCAGAAGTAGATGTACTGGTAGCCCAGGTTCCAGAAATTGCTGTTAAGGGTGCCTGAGCTGCTGCGGGTGATCAGGCTCTGCGAGAAGTCACTGGCTGTACCGTAATTCAACAGTTCATCGGCGTACATCCCGGCAGATGGCGTAATGGACTGTACCATGCCGCCCTGGCTCATGCGGCTGTAGATCCCCACGATGGCCGAGCTGGCGGTCGCATCGCTGGAAAAGGTGCTTTCAGCCGTGAGCTGATTGATGGGGGCTGGAATTTCGACGAATTTTTTGCAGCCGTTAGTGGTCATCAGCGCTAAGAATACTGGTAACACCAGCCGCCTATAAATTGCTTTTTTTGAATTTTTCATATTGTTTATCCATTTGGTGAACTAAAGGGTTAACTGCAGTCCGAAGCTGATCATGCGCAGCGGCGGAAGGGTGGATGCACTTTGGCTTTCGGGATCAATGCCCTCATAAGGCGTTAGTGTCCAGAGGTTCTGTCCCTGCAGTGATAGCCTGGCCGAGCGCAGGCGGAGCCGGGAAGCGAGTGCTGAAGGGATTTCGTAGGCAAAGGCCATGTTTTTCAGCCTGATAAAGGAAGCGTCCACTAGTGCCGCATCCGAAAGGCGGATCAGAGACCTGGCTGCGCCGAGTGCCCCGCTGGTCATCTGCGTATAGGCCTGGTAGCGGGCATTGGGGTTTTCGGGTGTCCAGCGGTCCAGCAGCAGGGCTGGGACATTGTTGCGCGAGCCTATCAGTGTGGCTGAGCCATAGACCATATCGGTGCCCAGCTGCCGTGCGAACTGGAAGAATACGTCCAGCGAAAAGCCCTGCCAGCGGACGGTATTGGATATCCCACCATAAAAACGGGGTTCGCGCGTGCCCAACTGATAGTAGTCCTGCGTGTTGTAAAGCCCGTCGCCGTTTTTGTCCTCGAAGGTATAGGCCCCGGTGACCTGGCTGATGCCGGTATAGTGGTAGCCGAGTACCATGCCCAGCGGCTGTCCGATGAAATAGGATGAAGCATAGCTGGAGGATGCAAGGCCCGGGAATTCCAGCAGCCTGTTGCGGGTGAAGGTGAGGTTGGCAGACGTGGACCAGCTGAAGCGGCCTTTCAAGTTGACCGTATTCAACTCAAGCTCTAGCCCGCGATTTTCGATCCGGGCGTCAAGGTTGCGCAGTACCGAACCAAAACCGGTCTGTCCGGGCAGTGAATAGGCAACCAGCTGGTTGCCCGAGATGTTGCGGAACAGTCCTGCACTGATGCGGATGCGGTCCTTCAAAAAGCCCAGTTCCAGGTTGGCTTCAAGCTTGCGGCTGGTTTCCCAGCCATAGCTGTCATTGAAGAGCCTGTTGGGATAAAGCCCGGTCTGCCCCCCGTAGACGGGTGAGGAAATATAACTGTCCAGGAACTGGTAATTGCTGATCTGGTCATTGCCGGTGATACCGTAACTGCCGCGTAATTTTCCAAAGCTTAAAAACGGCAGCCCCTGCTGCAGCCAGTCTTCCTGCGAGAATACCCAGGCCGCGCCGACGGCACCAAAGCTGGCGAAACGCCTTTCCGGACCGAAGCGGGATGAACCGTCCCGTCGTCCGGTGAGGTTGAGCAGGTATTTTCCCGCAAGGTTGTAATTGATCCGCGCAAAAAGGGCCTGATAGCGGTAATCCGCGTAAGTATTGCTGCCCTCGCGCGTAACTGCCGAGCCGGCCGAGCCGATCAGCAGGTCATTGGTATAGCCTGAGGCCTGGATGATGCTCCCGCGGTTAAAGCTGCCCTGCCAGGTGGCACCGGCCAGCATGCTGAGCTGGCCATAGCTTTTCAGGTCAAGCGCGTAATTCAGCTGAGGCTCCGCGCTCCAGGTCTGGCTGGTGTTGTCCCCAAAGTTGGCACTGCCCGTTGGCGCGCCTGAAGGGTTTTGCGCAATGATCGGCGTGGCGGCATATTGGTTGACGCTGACCGCGTTCAGGCCTGAGGAAAGTTTAAGTTCCAGACCGGGCAGGATGCGGTAGCCGGCCACGGCATTGCCGTTGAAGCGGTAGGTCCGGAAATCGTTGGGCTCATAGACTTTGGCCATGGGATTGCTGAAACTGATGCCGTTATCCAGCCAGGTCAGCCTGCCGTTGCTGTCATAAAGGGCCGGCGAATTGGGCACTGCCGTGATCGATCCGGATAGATCGTCCCGGTAAAGCCTGTTGAGCGAGCTGCCATAACCTGCCGAAACGTTCAGTGTGAAGCGGTTGCCCATAGAACGGTGTGTCAGGCTCAGCTGCGCATCCTTTTTGGACAGGCCCGTTTCACCCGGAAATACAGTGGTTTCGCGGTAGTAGCCTGCACTCAAGGCATAGGTGGTGGAACTGTTCCCGCCCGACAACCGGAGCTGGCCCTGCGTGGTACGGGCGGCACCGCCTATAAAAATATCCGCAAAATCCTGATAGCGGTTATTGTCCCAGCCTAAAAGGTCCGGTGCGTTGGCCAGCGTTGGGGTTACTTTGTCATTGGCAAAAGCTTCCCGCCGCATCTGCAGGTACTGTTCTGTGCCCATCATCTCAGGCTGCCGCGTCACCCTTCCAAAACCTGTGGAAAGGCTGAATTCGGCCTTGGTATCCCCGGACCGGCCTTTTTTGGTGGTGATCAAAATTACCCCGTTCGCCCCGCGTGAACCGTAGATGGCTGTGGCATCGGCATCCTTTAAGACCTCGATGGATTCGATGTCAGAGGGATTGATGCTGTTCAGGGGGCTGTTGGCAAAAATAGTGCTGGACTGGGCCACCGTTTCCGAAGGGAAGGGCACCCCGTCGACGAGGTAGAGCGGGGATGTGCCCGACTGGATGGAACTCCGGCCGCGGAGCTGAACGGCAAAATCGGATCCGGGCAGGCCGTTGCGCTGGGTGACGACCAGTCCGGCCACGCGGCCCTGTAGGGCGGCGAGGGGATTTGATACAGGCTGGTTAGCGATGGTCTGGGCACTTATTTTGGTGATGGTACCGGTACGTTCGCGGTCTTTTACGGTGTAGTAGCCGGCATTGATCTGGACATCGGCAAGTGTGTTCGGGTCTTCCACGAGCTGGATCAAAAGGAAATAACCTTTTGCTTTATTAGCTAGATTTTCAAGATCTTTTTTTGCTTTGTCTTGACCAGATATTGCGCCTGGGGCCTCACGGCCATTAGATTCAGTGCTATTAGAATTGTTGAGGTCAAAGGGAATGGTTTTGGAACGGTAGCCGGTAAAGCTCACGGTGAGGCTGCCTTGTGATAGGCGTGGAGCCGGGTTTGATGGTGCACTACTGGTATTGGCGTTGTTCAGGGTGAAGCTGAAATAGCCGGAGGCATCCGTTTGGGTAAACTGGGCCGTACCATTGATTTTTAAGGTAGCGCCGCTCAAAGGCTTGCCGTCACTGGCGGAGCTAACCCTGCCCGAAAGCAGGGTTTTAGGGCTTTGGGCTTTGGCTTTGGAAAAAAGGCAAAGCGCGGCCAGGACAATCAAAAAGATTGAATTTTTCATGATGTTGTGATTGGTTAGAAATGTTGTTTATGGGAGGAGGAAAGAGCCGGGACGGGCAACGGTTTTTGAGAAATTACTGTCCGTTATTAACTGTTTTTAATGATTACGCTATGGTTTACTGGTAACAGTTATGTTAACTATTGTTAACTGTTTATAGCGATATCAATTCAGGTTAAATAGGATAGGCTGCCCACCCGGCTTGGGTGGTGAGGTCATTCTGGGGCGCAGATGACAAGGGAGTTAAGGATTTGTATGCGGCTTTCCATTATAACGTCGTTTTTGAGGGGCAATAGGCTGTTGTTAAAGTGAAAGTCTGCTGCCTGTATTTATCGGTTTTGTGCAGATCCTGTTGGTCTGATGCATTTTATTTTGATGCTTTATCTGCTTTTCAGTTTTTCCGTTTCTCAGGAAACAAGCTGGTGCTTAAGTGCTTATATTTGTTGCCTGTAATAGTAATTTAGCAACACTTTCCGCCTTTGCTAGGTAATTTTTGGGTTGTACCCCGGTTTTACTTTTCAGTATGGTTTAGTATGGGGAAGCGTTGGCATAGTGAAGTTGTGGTCATTCAGGGGCTGAGATGATCAGGGAGTTGAGGATTTGTATGTGGTTTTCCATTACAACTTAGTGGTTTGGGGGAGGAAGAAAGAGGAGATTCTGTTTAAGATCTTACCCTCGTATTATTTTTGTGCCTGGTGGTATTGGGCTTTTCCCTGTTAGAAAGCACTAGGCTCATCGAAAACAATTATTTTAAGCAGATTAATTCTTTTTGGATGTGATAATTGCTAGAAATTTAGAGGCAAATAGAATAAAACCATATGTGGTAAATGCACTTATGTATATTTCGCAGTAAGTAGAGGATAAGTTTTAATTCAGTTTTCAAAGCCCGTTATCGTAACGAGTCAATAACGATATCTTGGAGGGTAAAACTATAGCGGGCTCCATCAACCGTATCGCAAGGTTCCGACGCCTCATAAAACGGAATCACGATAGAGCCCATAGGTGCTATAGCTGTGCAAATGTACACAAATATCACCTAGGGCATTAAACTACCGTCTCGTTTATGATGCTAATTTGTCGGAATTTGCGATCGAGACTCTTTGTTAATACCTTATTTATAAACGCGCAATCGCGTTTAACTTTCTATTCAAATATAACTAAATAAATTCAAATAAAGAAATTAATTGCACTTTTTGTAATCGTTTTTGTTATGAGATTGGCCCCATGGCTAACTTAAATAAAGAAAATATCAAACACAATATTTTTAAGCTTTTGCACTTTTCAGGTTTGACAGATTTGAATTTTGCAGATTTGTTGGATATTTCTCCGAGACAGCTTAAATACATCAAAAATGGGAATGCCGAATTTAGCATCGACAGCATAAATAAAGCTTGCGATTTTTTCAAAAGGTCATTGTTAGCAATAAACTCTAATGATATTGAGTTAGATATTACTTTTAGAAGTAAATTGATAAATATTCATAAAAATAATCCTGAATATTTTAAATTTCTAAGTGAAACTCCTTCTATTACTTATGCAATAAATTTTGAGTTATTGTATAATGAAGAATTTATAAAGGATGGACTTGAAATTAAAGATATTAGACGAATCTTTAAAGCAAAAGGATGGGATTTCACCAGTTCATATACCTCACTAGGAATTAATAGAAATCAAGATAAAATTCTAATTAAAGCACATCCTGCTAAACTTAGAACCAATATTTACAAGAAAAGATAGTTAGATTAAAGGATTTTTTTCCAATTCAGTAATCCACTTATGGAACCTTGGGCATTTTTGACGGATTTTTACTAGTCCAATACTTTCAGCGATGATTGATCCATATACAATTTTATCGTAACCTTTAATGAGCTTTTTCAACCTGTACGATGGCGCGTTTTCCGGAGTTTCGTTGATCAGTTCAGGGTTGGGGAATAATTTCAGTATTTGCTCAAGCTCATCTTTATCGGTAAATTCGTTTTCCGGTATGTTTTCCTCAAATGAGGTAATGTTGTTAAAAAGAAGTGCTTCAAATTCGTGGAGTTGGATATAGGGGATATATCGGCTCCGAAGAAGTTCATCGATGTCTGCCTTCATCGCATTTTCAAGAAAATCCATCCGTTGGTTTTTATCGGCAATGACAAGTGAATCTTCCCACCCCGGAAACAGGTGTTTTTTCTGCATACCATAATAATCGACCAATGTAGTCACATAGGCAGCGGAGTCGCCCTTGAGATGAGCAGTTATTTCATTGACTAGTGCAGGCCATTTGACTATTCCGCCATGCGACTTTTTGATCTTTGGTGTTTGCAGATATATGGCTTTGGCATTGAAATGTGGTTGCAGGACATCCTTGCAAAACTCTAGTTCAGTTGGGCCTTCACAGATAATAATGATGCGCTTCATAATTTAAGGCTGCCCTCCTTCGATTACATTCCTTTCCCACAAGTCACCCAATTCATAGTCTTCAAGCCACAATTTAAGATCCTCTTGGTTAAGTCGCTTGAATTTACTTTCTCCATCTACCTGATCCACTGTAATTACGTCTTGCGGGTCAAAGTAATTTACGAGATCACCCGACTGGGTAGCTAATATGATTTGCGTTCCTTTGGAAGCAGCACTTTTGATCATGCCGGATAGTTTGGAAACTGCTGTCGGGTGAAGCCCTAGCTCTGGTTCGTCTATAATGATCGATGTAGGCAAGTTGGGTTGCATAAAGAGCACTGTCAGTGCAATAAACCTGATCGTACCATCAGAGAGATCCGATGCACCATACACTACAGATGAAAATTTGTCCCTCCACTGTAACCTGATGTTGCCATTTTCATTGGGTGAAAAGAAAAAGTCCAGAAAATAAGGAGCAATTGATTGGATGGTTTTTACAATCCTGTTATATACCACAGGATGGTCATTTTGGATTCCGAACAAAAAAGAAGAAAGATTTTCTCCTTTTTCATAAAGGTAAAAACTATCATTTTCTACATTGCTGGTATTGTTGAATGGCGAGTTTTTACCCGTATCATGGAAATGGTATTTTTTTAAGCCATTTAAATGTTGACGTATAAACTTTCCCCTAAACCATGTATTTATCCTGATTTGTGCTTCACTTTTATAACTGGCTATATCTAGATTTTTGCCATTGTACCAAAGTCCCTCTTGCATAAAGATAAAACCGTCCTCCCCGCGTTCGAGCGTGAATGAATAAGCATTTGTCTCGTTACCAAATGAAATATAGCATTTTATGGCATTAGTGATTTTGGTACCTTTATGTAGTATTTTTTCGGTGCCACCATTTAGGGCAACATATTGCGCCAATGCCTGATTATAGATTTGATTGAGGAATTCGAAAAATGAGAGAAAGTTACTTTTCCCTGCTCCATTGGCACCGATAAGAATATTGATCGGTCTGATTTCGATCTTAGCATTCTGGATAGATTTGAAACCTTCAATTTTTACGTAATCCATTCACAAATTTATAATTTAAAATAACATTAATAGTCAAAGACTTGTTTTTCGCTCCGATTGGCCAATAAAAAGTAATGATTATTTAATCGCTAGAAAAGAACTTGAACTTTTGGCTTCGGATTTTTGCATTTTGTTGTTGATTCCTCAGCCGAACAAAGAACTTGAATGTCTTGCAATTATCTTCACTGTTTTAAATACTCTAAGTGGTGTCTATAGTGTCCTTAACATAAAGTTAATGCAGGCATATTGCCGAAGTGCAAAATATTTATCAGATTTGGCGAAATATTCCAGACCAAACAAACCGGAACACGAACTGATTTCATGGAAAGCTACAAGTCCTATACGGATGATGCACTGCTGCTTCTACTAAGGGAAGGGAACGGGGATGCTTTTTCCGAACTTTATGATCGTAACTGGAAATTTCTGTATAATTCAGCCTTTAACATATTGCGCCATCATGAGGATACTATGGATGTCTGCCAGGGCATATTCCTTTGGATATGGGAACACCATGAAAAGTTAGAGATAAAGACCAATTTCAAGTCATACCTATTTGTTTCCGCGAAATATAAGATTGCCAATATGATCCGTGATGGAAAGGTGAGGGAGAACCTTTTCGATGGAACAGAATTGGATGCGGTGAGCTGTGATGATTTTAACCTTTTAGAGGTTAAAGAACTCAAAAACCTGATCCAGCAGCTGATTTCCGAGCTGCCGCCCAAGTGCAGGGAGATTTTCGTGATGAGCAGGGAAGAGGCAATGAGCCATAGGGAGATTGCTCAAAAGCTGGGTATTTCTGAAAAGACGGTGGACGAGCAGATCAGTCGAGCCTTGAAGAAACTGCGTGTGCCGCTGGGCAAGCTTGCCTCATTGGTGCTATTATTTTAAATATTTTTTATTGCTGTTTTACAGATAGTTGCGAATTATCTTAAAAAATATTTAATGCGCCTGTAGGTGTTACCTTCCGTTTTTGTGCCATACAATCAAATCCCGCATTCCATGGATAAACAAACATTAGATTCATTAACACAAAAGATCAACCTCGGAGCTGCTACAGATCAGGAAATTGGGCTATTCAATGCCTATATGAACCTTTTGGCAATTGGCAATCAGGATTGGGCACACATGAATGCTGGTGGTGAGGAATCAGTGAAAATGGCATTGTGGTCTATGGTTTACAAAGGAATGGATAGCAAGCCGAAAACCGTAAAATTATTTCCTTGGCGAAAAGTGGCAGCTGTCGCCGCGATGTTTGCTGTAATCATTACGGCTACAATAATACTGTTTTTAGGGACACAGCATGAAAATAGGCTGGTAGTGGTGAATGATGTGTCACCTGGTAGGGAAGGAGCAATTTTAACTTTATCAAATGGTAAAAAAATCAGGCTTTCAGATGCTGTTAATGGTGAAATTTCAAAAGAAACTGGTGTTACGGTGACCAAGACGGAAGATGGCCAGTTGGTATATACCATAGGGGATAGCAATATTCCATCAACCAATGCCATGAATACTTTAACTACAGGTATGGGTGAAACGTATCGAGTGGCGTTGCCGGACGGTACGAAAGTATGGTTGAATGCTGCATCTAGTTTGAGTTATTCTGCAAGCCTGTTAGATAAAGGTAAACGTAAGGTTAAGCTTTCAGGAGAGGGGTATTTTGAGGTAGCAAAAGATAAGCAGCATCCGTTTATTGTGTCAACAGACAGAGAAGAGGTAGAGGTATTGGGTACGCATTTCAATATAGAAAGTTACAGGGATAATGATAAGATGACCACCACTTTACTGGAAGGCAGTGTGCGGGTAACTGGAGCTAGGGATATGGAAGTATTAAAGCCTGGCTTTGAGGCAGTGGATCATGGTGGTACCATAAAGCTGAACAAAGTAAATGCGGAGGATGCGATAGACTGGAAGAACGGGATGTTCATTTTTCAGGATGAGGAATTACAGAGTATCATGAAAAGGGTTTCACGTTGGTACAACGTGGAGATCATTTACGATAAAGGTGTGGACAGGTCGGAAAGGTTTGGTGGCGGGGTATCCCGTTACGATAAGGTGTCGAAAGTACTGGAAACGCTGCAGTTCACCGGGGATTTAAAATTTAAGGTAGAAGGAAGGAGAATCACAATCATGAAATAGCTTTACCCTACAGCGGACAACCAGTCATGTATTGAATAACCACCTTTGCTGAAAAGCAAAAACCGGAAGTGCAGCGAACACCTCCGGTTGTATGTCACTGGTATATCAACCCTTAACGGATTTTATTGTAAACAATGTCGCGGGCCAAGATTTTTCGAGGATCCAAAGGCCAGCGGCGCAACCAAGACAGTGTAAAAGTATGAAATTTATTCATCTATTTGGATGCAATACTTACTATGTCGCATCTAAAAAAATGTGGCGTATTATGAAATTGATCATCGTCATCATGACGGCCTTTATGGTGCAGGTCTCTGCATCAACTTTAGCCCAGAACATTACCCTAAAGGCAGATAACATCTCCCTAAGGGAAGCTTTCAGGGAAATCAAAAAACAGACCGGTTATTTGGTCGTGTACAAAACAAACGTAATCAATGGCAAACCCAAGGTAGATGTGGACCTTTCTAATGTGCCATTGGAAAAAGCCATGGGGGAGATCTTGAAGGATCAGGACCTGGAGTTTTCCATCAGGTACAATTCGGTAATGATCAAGGAGAAGGAAAAGCCCAGCTTTCTGGACAGGGTGGTGGACGCCCTCACTCCTCCCATTGATGTGCGGGGTGTGGTATTGGATGAGAAGGGGCAGCCGCTGCCGGGGGCAACCGTGAACATCAAAGGTTCGAGGCTGTCGATAGTATCAGATAAAAATGGCAAATTTCATATGCCGAATGTGGATGACAAAGCGGTATTGGTTATTTCTTACGTGGGATATGAGGAAAGGGAAGTTGTCGTGAAAGAGGAATTGACTATACAACTGAAATTCAAGCCAGCAGATCTTCAGGAGGTAAACGTTGCTTATGGAAGACAGGAACAAAGAACGTTAACTGGAGCGGTTACTGTAATTAGTGGCGATCAGATCAGGGATTTACCGAACAGAAGTTTTGATAAGAGTTTACAGGGATTGGTTCCTGGATTAGCGGTGACTAGCGGATCAGGACAGCCAGGGGGATTTACCAGTAACTTTATGCTTAGAGGAATCGCTACTGGAGGTGATGTAAGTGAAAGTGGGTTGAGTAGAAGTCCGTTGATAGTGATAGATGGTGTGCCGATCTTACAAGAACTAAGTGTTAGAAATGGCTTTGATGGTAACATTAGCTCAAACCCTTTGGCCCATTTCAACCCTTCAGATATCGAAACCATTACAGTACTCAAAGATGCATCTGCTATTGCTTTATATGGTTCAAGAGCGAGTAATGGTGTAATCTTAGTGACCACAAAAAAAGGTAAAAACGGTAAAACGCAATTTAACTTTAGATCTCAAGCATCAATTGCGTCAAGATTAGAAGGCAAAATTGACATGCTAAATCAGAATGAGTACCTGGAACTTTTATTTGAATCCTATCGTAATTCAACACCAGGTATTACGGATGCAGAAATCTTATCCGATCTTACCGAAATTGCTACTCCCAATACTAAACCGAAATTTCCCTCCTTTAACGATCAGTCTGGGAAGCTAACATTTTATCCTGCAGATGACTGGGGCAAAACGTATTACAAAAACAATTCGGTTACTTTAGTTAATGAATTATCAGCATCAGGGGGGAATGGCAATTCGAATTTTTATTTTGGTCTCGAATATAGTAGCCAAAATGGTGTGGTCAAAAATACCGGATTTGACAGGTATAGCGCTAGGTTGAATTTTGAGAATAGGGTTGCGAAGTGGGCGAAATTTGGTATTAATACATCAGTATCCTACAATGTCCAGTCTTCTAGCGGGCAAACAGGTGATTCTGAAATATTGTCAATATCCCCTTTAAATCCCATATACTTACCAAATGGCGACTTTAGGTATACATATGATTGGGGAACAAGTTTACTCGGGGTACCAAGTGCTAATCCTATTGCTGCATCGGAACTTAATTTTAATCGTAACCTTTCATATAGGGGATTGAGTAAGTTATATGGAGAGGTAAAATTGTTAAATGATTTTACAATTCTATCAAACGTTGGTATAGATTTTCTCCTCATGGAGAACACCCAAAAATTTCATCCGATGTTACCATTTTTCCAGACCTTGGACTTCGGTGGTGGAATAGACTTCAGGAACACGAGAAATACGAATTTAATAAATACAAATCTTTTAAAATATAATAAACAATTTGGTCTCTACCATAATATTGACATTCTTCTAGGACAAGAAGCACAGGTTCAGACTGAAATGTCCTCTGGGATATTCAGATATGGAATAAAGGATTTTCCCTTAACGGAACAGGCTAATGTCGGTACCTTGGCTGACGGGACAAGTGGTAAATTAAAGCAAACGATGCTGTCGTACTTTTCTCAACTTAACTATACGTACCGCAAAAAATATTTCTTATCTGGATCTATACGCACGGATGGGTCTTCCAGATTTGGTTCGAATGAAAGATTTGGCTCTTACTGGTCAGTTGGAGGAGGTTGGCTATTTTCTGATGAGAATTGGTTTGATGAAGTCAAAAATGTATTAAATTACATGAAACTGCGAGGAAGCTTTGGACCAGCTGGAAACTCTGCAGCAATTGCTGATGCTTACCGGTACGATAGACTTGCACGTGTTGATTATTTAGATGGAATCGCGTTATATCCCGATATCTTTAGCTTTCCGGGAAATCCGAATATCCAATGGGAAAAAACATTTTCAGTGAATCTCGGACTAGACCTTCGAATGATTAACAACAGATTGTCTCTCGGACTGGATTTATACCAAAGAAAAACGGTTGGCCTTATTTCACAGCAGATTAAACTTCCCCTTGCAACTGGCTTTACTTCATATAATGATAACATAGGAGACGTAAAAAATCGCGGGATAGAATTGACCTGCTCAGCTGATTTGATCCAGGGAAACATGTTTTCTTGGAATCTAATGGTAAATTGGAGCCGAAATAAGAATATACTGACAAAAGCCTATCTCCCCTTAGCTCGAATGCGCTCGGCAAACATGGCCAATGAGGTAGGTCGGGAGTATAATTCATTTTACCTTCCTGTATGGGCCGGGGTAAATCCTGAAAACGGTAGGCCCACGTGGTTTGATAAGAACGGCTCCAAAACTGAAAACTATTCCCTTGCCGAATTTTCGTTTGTTGGAAAAGCTCAGGCGGATGGTTTTGGCTCTGTTAATAATAGTTTCCGGTTTAAAAATTGGAACCTATCTGCAATGATTTACTATTCTTATGGCTCATCTATTTATTTCAATAATGAAATTCTTGTGAATGATGGAACAAATCCATTCATTAACCAGAGTAAAGGTGCACTGGACAGGTGGAGAAAACCTGGTGACATAGCATCTAATCCACGGCGTTTGTTATACGGGATTGCTGGAGATGTTTCTGACAATGGTTCAAGGCCATCAACAAGATATCTTTTTGATGGTGATTTTATTAGGCTTTCTAATGTTACATTGAGCTATAACTTGCCAAAGGATCTGATCAAGCGTTTCGGCCTGTCCGACTTACGTCTCTCTGCCCAGGGGAATAATCTGGCGACATGGACAAAATATTCAGGACAGGATCCGGAAAATATAAACGCTTATGGTAGCGGCGGATACCTTTACCCTCAACAGACAACATATTCATTTACATTGAATGCCAGTTTTTAATCTACTGGATAAAAAATAATTGACATGAAAATTAAAAAATCTATAGTTCTCATTTGTTTTTTACTAGGGCTAATGGGATGTAAAAAGGACTTCCTGGAAGTCACAAACGACAGCCGGTTAATTCGCCAGTCCTACGTTAATGATCTGAAAGGTCTTGAATCTTTTCAGAACGGCATCTATGTAATGCTCAATCAGCGTTTCGCAGATGGAATAGAAGAAGCCTATCCGGAATTGGCAGCTGACAACCTTAAACCTAGAGAATTTCCAGGATTGACCTTGATGTACAATTGGGCACAGGAAAAGGACGATTCAAGTGTTTTAAACCTGTCCAACACTGCGAAAAACTTAAATGCAGTTTGGGGCAATGGATATCTGATTATTAGGGCATGTAATTTCGTAATTGAGCAGTCAGGGAAATATCATAACGAAAATCCTACGAAAGCGAACAACCTAAAAGGACAAGCTTTGGCAATTCGAGCAATGGTTTTCTTTCGGCTTGTCAACTTTTTTGCCCAACCATTTAGTTTTACCAACGCTGCCACACATCCTGGAGTGCCTTATATCACGACAAGTGATATTACGAAGCCTTTTGTGCGGGAAAGTGTTGGCGAAGTTTATGATAAAATTATAGAAGACTTCAAAAGTTCGATTAATCTTTTACCAGAGCAAACTAGCGATGTAAGGTATATGAATCGTCAGGCTGCTGAAGCTTTGCTCGCAAGAGCATACCTTTTCAAAGGAGATTTTAAGAACGCAGCAGATCTTTCAGAAAAAGTGGGCTTGGCTGTACCAATGATGTCGATTGCTGCAGGCTATCCTGATGCCATGTTTGCAAAAAAAATAGGCGCAGGCATTGAGGTGTTATTTCAGGCAACACCAAGTGATGCATACTTCAGCCATTTTCTGGGTGAGTATTTTCGAGGCACTGAACCTAATTTTGATGCCAGTCAGGATATTGTTGAGATCTTAAAGGAAGACTCTGGGGATGCGCGATCCAGTTGGATTGGAAATGATATGACTATCACAAAATTCCCACTGTCAATAGCTGGCCTTAGAAGTACCCCGTCGGCAGATTATTATCAACCATTTATACGCTCATCCGAGTGTTTTCTAACAGCGGCAGAATCTTTCGCAAAACTCGGAAATGAAGATAAGGCAAGGGATTATATTAACGCGGTAAGACTTAGGGCTAATCCGACAGCTAGAAGAACGATGCTTTCAGGTGGACAACTTATCGATCTGATTGAAAGGGAACGAAGAAAAGAGTTATGCTTCGAAGGGTTACGTCTATTTGACCTCCGCCGGATAAAAAAGATTGTGACAAGAATTGATGCTTTACCTGGATCTCCTAAAACACTTCCATACCCAAGTGATAAAGCGATAGCGCCAATTCCTGTTCAAGACACTGAGATCGCGGGAATTCAACAGAATAATGGATATTAAATGCAATCTCTCATGAAAAAAATAATCTGTTATTTAATCACTTTTTTCGCTTTCAGTTTATCTATTGCTTGCGCACAGCAAAAAAATGGGTTAAGAGACAAAGCAATTACCATACAAGGAGCAATCACTTCTGGTACTGAAAGCTTAAAAAAGAGTAATTTGTATATTTATTCGGTCGACACAACAGCTTACGTTTACGAACCAAGAAGGATTTTGGCCACTGTAAACCGAACCATTTTTAAGTATGCATTTTCCTCCTCACATCCTGTTTTTATTGAAGGTGAATATCTGCCTACCGAAGCAAATACTATAATGTATCTAGCTGAACCTGGTGACTCTGTTATACTTAAAAGAAGCAACGCGGAGCTCGTTTTTATAGGGGAAGGTGCTGAGAAATACAATCTTATCCGAAATCTTACGAGTAAAAGATTTGCCAGCAAATCCCTTTATAAATCGCTTCCTGCTATATATAAGCCATTCACTTCTGTCGAAGATTTTAAGATATGGAATGATAGCTTAAACGTAAAAATGAACGGCGGTCTAGATTTGATAGAGTCTTATAAGTTCAAAATATCGCCACTTGCTTATGATGTCATCAAAAGTAGTTTTTTACAGGATATAGAGAAGCGTCGACTTGACTCCTTCTCACCTTTGTTGTCATGGGCATATACAGATAACGACAATAAGCGGCTAGAAAAAGGTATATCGCATGCCGAAATAAGCAAGCTTTATGACATAGCCTTCGTTAATCCGGCAACGAAGTGGCTTGAGTTTGAGAGTAATTATTTAGGAGATCCATATTTCATTTACCGTAAGTCAGAGTTTGATGCATTAAGGGAGAAAGAGCGTTGGTTTAAGTCAAATGAGAGGGATAGCAGCATTTTTGGAAATGAAAAAGCTGACGGTTATGTGTACCGGTATAATATGATCAAACGAAAATACAAAGGAATACAGCGAGAAAAAGCCCTTGCTTTCTTTTTCTATTACAATCGTGGAGCTATTTATCGTTTGGGATTTATTCCAAAGCTAGAATTGATGCTTGCAGACTATTATCAATCTTCGGCAGGCTTGAAATATAAAAAAGTAGTTAGCGCTTATGAACATGAAAGAAGAAGGGTTCTGGCAAGAACGGGACTAATGGATTTTGAACTAAACGACCGCAACGAAAAAATAGTGACAAAAAACGATTTTTTGGGCAAAGTGGTCGTCCTTGATTTCTGGTTTACTGGCTGTACCGGCTGTGTCCAGATGGCACCTGCAATTTCGATTGTGGAAGACTACTTTAGAGGAAATAAGGATGTTGTTTTCGTGAGTGTGTCAATTGATAAAGATAAAGATACTTGGCTAACAAGTGTGAATCAGGGGAAATATACTTCGAAAAACAGTTTACAGCTTTTTACGAAGGGGCTTGGCACACAGCACCCATTAATAAAATATTACGACATTACGGCCTACCCAAGTCTCCTGTTTTTTGACGCATTTGGCAATCTGTTAAGCCCAGAGGAAAAAGTTGATCCAAGAAGGGATAATGGTAAAGGATTAATTAATCTGATCAACAAACAATTAGCGGAAATTAACGATGGCCCTTATGTATTTGATGAGAATGGCCAAAAAACTGCATTTACTCTCAAAGGTCTAAAAAAAGATGGTAGCGATGTCAGTCAGCTAAGTATACAAAGTGATGAATTCCTCAAAAGATTCAATATAACTCTACAGAATAAAATCAACGTGCAGCCGTTTTCGTTCAAAAAAGCTGACAAGCTAGTCGCTTTATCGGATATAGAAGGCAATATGGAAAAGTTGAAGTTATTACTAATCAATAATGGTATTGTAGATGAAAATTGTAACTGGACTTTTGGCAACGGCCATTTAGTATTCTGTGGAGATATGTTTGACAGGGGCAACCAGGTTACAGAATGTTTATGGCTTATCTATTCGCTAGAAGATAAGGCTAAAAAAATGGGTGGTTATGTTCATTTCATTCTTGGGAACCATGAGATTATGAATTTGCAAGGTGACGTGTCCTATAATACAAGAAAATATGCAAATACAGCTAAAGTACTGGGAAAGTCAATTGCTGAGCTTTATAGTGAAAACAGTGAGCTGGGCAAATGGTTGCGCAGTAAGAACGTGGTGGAGCAGATCGGGGATCTGGTGTTTGCACATGGGGGTATTTCATCCAAAATCAATATTGCAGGATTGGGGATTGAGGAGATCAATAAATTAGCAAGACCAAATTATGCACTAAAGAGAGCAGATTATGGTGATGCCAATACCAATTTGGTAATGGACACCAATTATGGGCCGTTTTGGTATAGGGGATATTATGGAGAGAAACGGACGGCTGAAGCTTTGGTGGACAGTGTACTGGCACAATACAAGGCCAGACACATCATTACCGGTCACACCATTATTGCAGATACCATCAGTACACTTTACCACAACAAGGTGATCAATACCGATGTGCCGCATGCTAAGGGTAAAAGTGAGGCCTTGTTGATTTTGGGTAACAGCTTTTACAGGGTGAATGATAAGGGGCAGCGTTGGCTGTTGTTTAGGGATGAGGACAAAGTGCCTGTGGAAGGGAAATAGATTACTATGGCCTTACAGGGGATTTCAGGTGCTGAGCATAATCGGCTGATAGTAAAGCTGAGGTGTTTGGTTGTTACGAAATCTGCGGTGATGGAAGCGGAACTAGCCAGGGAGTTTGGGGTTTACCAGGAGCTGCTTGAAGGATTGAGGGTGCAGATTGAACGCTATGAGGAGGTGGCGGCGGTGGTGCGGGTTCCGGCGAAAACAAGATAATTTTTTTAGGAGTTAAGTTTGGTAGTGCAGCATCTGCTGCACTGCTTTTTTTCCTATGCGCTTGTTTTTGGATTGCTGTAAGGCTGTTAAGATATACCGCTTATTGCGGTTATTGTTAAGTTAGGTGAGGAGTGCTGGGGCCGGATGTGCTCCAGCATTTTCGTGTTTTTTATCGGATTAATTGCGCTTGATTATGGATAAGGTTGGACATTTTAGCCTGGATGGCAGGCTGTTTTATATTTATGAGGTACCGTTGAAGGTATTTGAGAAGGCTGAAGAGATCGGCGCGGAAGGTGATATTGCTAGGTTTGCGGAATTGCTGGAGGTGCATTACAAGGATCACCGGGAGACCGCTTTTTATGCAAAGCTGCTGGGGATGCGGCCAAGGAACCTGAACGGGATCATTAAGATGACTTTTGGGAAGCGGGTATACGGTGTGGTGATGGACAGGATGATGATGGAAGCTGAATTTTTGCTATTGGAGACTGATATGGCACTGAAGCTGGTAGCCTATGAACTGGGCTTTTCGGAGCTGAGTTATTTTTCGACCTATTTTAAGCGGGTTAGTGGAATGAGCCCGGGTGAATATAGGGAGAAGAAGAGAGCCGGGGCTTAATTGGGTTTGGCCTTTGAATTTGATTGGGTTGACAAATATAATTCGGTTTTTTACTTGTTGATCAGCCCGTTTTACTGAAAGATAAGGTTGATAGTGATGAAAAAGTTAATTGTGTGATTTTTGTTTTCCATCCCATTGCTGTTTTCGGGTTTTTGGGACTTTGAGTCTATTTATTTTGATCGGTAAATTTGGTATATTTAAGTGATATTCAGTACAAAGGCATTAGCAAACCGGTCCAAATGAAGGTCAGATCCCTGGAGAATGAGTCCGAACTGTTGGCAGCACTTGCCGGTGGTAGTGAGCGTGCCTTTGAGAAGATCTACTGGCACTATGTAGGGAGGATCCATCCCTATGTGCTTAAAATGGTTAAGGATGAGCTGGTAGCCGAGGAGATCGTGCAGGAAATTTTTGTACAGTTGTGGGAAAAGCGGGCTTTGCTTTCCTCGGTTCAGCATCCTACATCCTATATTTTTCACATGGCCAGTTCACGGACACTGAATTACTTAAAAAAACAGAGCAACCATTCCAGGATTTTGATGAATTATGCGCGCTTGGGTTCAGAGCTGGTGAATGCTACAGCGGATGATTTTGATCTGAAAGAAAGCGCTGCCATCATTGAGGAGGCTGTTGCACAGTTGCCAGAACAGCGCAGGCTGATTTTTGAAATGAGCCGCAAGCAGGGCATGAGCAATGAACAGATTGCAGATGAACTGTCCCTGTCACGCCAGACGGTAAAGAACCAGCTGGTGCATGCGCTAAAGTTTATCCGAAGCTTTATGGAGAAACGGCAGAAGCTGTTTTCGTTCGCCATATATTTCCTGTTAACAGGAAAATAACAATACTTTAAAATTTATTTTATATCCGGATAGTACGCTAGTACTTGTGGATTGTCTCATCGTTAAAACCGCAGAAATATGGACGATCAATCTACGCGTATCAAAGAACTGTTTTTGGCTTATCAGGATAACATAGCCACTGAGACGGAGGTGCAAGAGCTGCTGGAACTGTTGTCATCAGGAACTTCCGAGGAGGATGTGCTACTGTTGATGCAGCAGCAACTGACCCATTCAGAGGAACTTGGTGTAGATCAGGGACGTTACGAGCAGATCCTGCTTAAGATCAGAGCTGAGAGTGGTATGGGAAGAGGAAGGATTGTCCGCTTATTGCCAAGGATCGGCATTGCGGCGGCGGTAACGGTGGTGCTTTTTGGGGCGGGACTGATGGTCTATCAAATGAATAACGGGGATAAGGTGGTCAATGTAGCACAGGTTAACGATGTTGCCCCAGGGAGGCAATCCGCAACATTGACTTTGGCTGATGGCCGGAAGATCAGGCTGGCAGATGCATCAAATGGCAAACTGGCGCAGGAAGGTGGAGTAGTCATTAGTAAAGATGCTGCTGGTCGGATTGTGTATGAGATCAAGGAAAAAGATAACAGTAATAAAGTTAATACGATATCCACTGCAAATGGGGAGACTTACCAGTTAAGGCTCCCTGACGGTTCCCATGTATGGCTGAATGCCGCATCGACTTTAAGTTATTCGGCGGCATTGATAAAAGATGGGATGCGAAGGGTAGCGCTGAAAGGGGAAGGGTATTTTGAGGTAGCTAAAGACAAATTGCACCCATTTATAGTTTCAACTGCAGGACAGGAAGTGGAGGTACTGGGGACACAGTTCAATGTGAACAGTTATGCCGATGAAGCTGGTACAGCAACGACCCTGATCGAGGGTTCTGTAAAGGTGAGGGCTGGGGGCGAAAACAGGGTGATCAAGCCCGGGCAGCAGAGTTTGAATGTCAATGGAGGGTTAAAGGTAGCTACTGTAAATACCGAAAGCATAACCGACTGGAAGGATGGGGACTTTAACCTGGATGATGTTGACTTTAGGGAGGCGATGAGAAAGGTGTCCAGGTGGTACGATGTCGAAATGGTGTGTGATGCGGCTGTTCCCCTGCATTTCAAGGCCGGGGGGCTGGTATCCAGGAACCAGAAGCTTTCCGCAGTGCTGGACATGATCCAGCGGCTGGGCATAGTGGAATTCAAGATCAGCGGCAGAAAGGTATATGTGTATAAAACCGTAGTAAAATCATAAAAAAACATCATCTCCCTATAGAAAAACAGCAATTATTTATCAACCAAACCAAGCAGACAAAGAGATGAAAAGAAAGCAATTAGGATCAGGTTAACGAAGAATTAGACCGGCAGTGCCGGGCACCGCAGGTCTAAAGGTTCGGACAATCAATTATTATCAACTGTTTTACCGCAGGCTGCCCAAAGTTTTCTCAGGACCGTGGCAGGTCTGCAAACCAAACTAACCGTAAATGTACCAATATTATACCAAAAAAACGGGTATGGCGCATGCGTTGTACCGTAAAATCTGGCTCATCATGCGACTAACCACCGTATTATTGATCGTAAGCCTGATGCAGCTCAGTGCGGCTTCCTATAGCCAGCTGATCAGCATCAATGAAAAGAATGTGCCGCTGCGTTCGGTCCTGAAAGAGATCAGGAAACAGAGCGGCTATGATTTTGTCTATGACAGCCAGCTGTTAAGTACAGGGGTCAAGACCAGTATCAGTGTGAAGAATGCCACTATTGAGGTGGCATTAAAGGATGCCCTTTCAGGGCTGCCACTGGAATATGAGATTTCGGGGAACCGGGTGACCATTAGAAAAGCAAAGGAGAAAACTGTTATAGCGGATTTAACTGCCCGATTTCAGGCGGTGGATGTCAGGGGTAAAGTGGTAGATGAGGCGGGGAATGGCTTGGCTGGGGCCACTGTGAGTGTAAAAGGGGGAAAGGGGTCGGTCATAACCGGTTCTGGCGGAGAATTCCTATTAAAAAACATAAATGAAGATGCTGTCCTAACCATCTCCTACCTTGGATTTGTGACCAGGGAGGTTAAGGTGGGGAGGGAAGAGCTACTCATCCGTTTAGTGGTCAGCAATTCCAAGCTAGATGAAGTTCAGGTTCAGGCCTATGGTACGACATCAAGGAGGGTAGCGACGGGTAATATCTCTACAGTTAAGGCAGATGATATTGTGAAGCAGCCTGTAAACAATCCTTTATTGGCGCTTCAGGGAAGGATCCCGGGAATGACTATTGATCAACAGAGTGGCGTGCCGGGAGCAGCATTGAAGATAAAGGTCCGTGGACAGAACAGCCTGAATTATTCGGAGCCGTTGTACGTTGTTGACGGGGTGCCTATTGATCCCAATGTACAGAGTGTACTGGGTGCAATGCCTTTAGCTGTTGATAACAATGGGTTCGGGAGACAGGCAATATCTGCCTTTAGCTTGATCAATTCTGCAGATATCGCCTCTATCGATGTGCTCAAGGATGCCGACGCAACCTCTATCTACGGATCAAGAGGTGCAAATGGCGTAGTGCTGATCACCACAAAGCGAGGAGAAGCAGGAACCACCAAAGTGAATTTCAACCTCTCCCATGGAGCATCGGAAGTCTCGAGGAGGTTAGCTCTTTTAAATACCAGGCAATATCTGGATATGCGTTATCAGGCCTTCAGGAACAATAACCTCCCTGTCCCAACTACCCCTATATTCAATAACTATGACCTCACTGCTTTCGATACCACCAGATACACAGACTGGCAAAAAGAACTCCTGGGAGGTGTTGCTTCGTTAACTAATCTGCAGATGAGTGTTACCGGAGGCTCTAAAACTGTACAGTATATCATCAATGGCGGTTATCAGAAAGAGACCAATCCTACTGTTGGCGATTATGGCGATCAGAAGGGCAACCTTCACGTTGGCCTGAATGGAAGCTCATTGGACAACAAACTAAAGACACAACTTAACCTCAGTTATCTGATCAACAACAATACCGCTCCACCCACTGATTTTACGGCAGCGGCAATGACATTGGCCCCGAATGCGCCGGCATTGCGCGATTCAAATGGAGATATCAATTGGCAGACACTGCCGAATGGAAACTCTGCCTGGACAAATCCTTTGGCCGCGTTGAACAACCTGTATACTGCACGTAATCATAACCTGATCTCAAGTGGACTTGTCTCTTACAGTTTCGGATACGGCATAGGAGCGAAGATCAGCGGGGGATATAATCTGACGCAGGGAGAGACCTTTCAAGGAACGCCCTTTTCAGCTATTGCGCCGGAACGGCGTCCAGATGGTTTGCGGAATGCTTTAAGGTTTAACTCGACTGCCAGCTCCTGGGTAGTGGAGCCTCAGCTCACCATTGAGCGCATCATCGGGCCTGGAAAATTTTCTGCCTTATTGGGCGGGACACTGCAGGAAAACAGCAACGGTTCTATCAAGACTGATGCAGAAGGGTTTCCAGATGACCAGAGCCTTGGTAACTTTGCCGCTGCAACAATGTTCCGTAGTGAGACATCGGAAAACCTTTATAAATACAGTGCGGTATTTGCACGCCTAAATTATAATATCGGTGACAGGTATATTGTGAATATCAGTGGACGCCGTGATGGAAGTTCGAGATTTGGGCCTGGTAACCAGTTCGGTAATTTTGGTTCTGTGGGAGCTGCCTGGATATTCGGAGACGAAAAGTGGATCAAAGAAAATATCGGCGTATTGAGTTTTGGAAAACTTCGTGCGAGTTATGGTTCTTCCGGGAATGACCAGATTCCCGACTATAAATACATGAAACTTTACTCCTATACACAGGAAAATTATCAGGATAAAAAAGCACTGTCAATAGATGGGCTTTATGACGGGTATTTTCATTGGGAAGTGACCAGAAAAATGGAGCTTGGATTAGATCTTGGGTTGTTTAACAACAGGATACTGATCAATGTGGCCTATTACAGGAACAGGTCGGGCAATCAGCTCGTCGAAGTAGCACTGCCTTCATTTGTCGGTACCGGAACGATCCGTGTAAACCGTGATGCTTTGGTACAGAATAGTGGAGTAGAATTTTCACTCAGCACGGTGAATATCAGGACTAAAAACTTTACCTGGACTACCTCCTTCAATATTTCTGCAAACAATAATAAGTTATTAAGGTATCCAGACTTAGCGGGATCAGTGGATGATGCTGTGCTGGATATTGGACAGCCGTTGAACCGTAACATCGTTTACAAATATGCAGGTGTGGACCCTCAGACTGGTTTATATCAGTTTTATGATAAAAATGGTAATGTTACCTCATCGCCCGTTGGCGAAGATGCTGCTTATTTTGTCAGTACAATGCCGAAATATTTCGGGGGATTGATGAATGGTTTTAGCTATAAGGGGCTTTCACTTGAGTTCCTATTGCAGTTTTCAAAACGTATTGGCAAGAATTACATCACAGGTCCCCGCCCGGGAGGTTTCAATGGTGGGCTTATCGGAAATCAACCAATAACGGTATTGGATAACTGGAAAAAACCGGGAGACCAGGCCACTATACAGAAATTTAGCCAGAACAGCAGTCTGAATAACCTCAATTCCATTTTCCAATCCAGTGATGCAGTATATACCGATGCCTCCTACATCAGATTGAAAAATGTTTCTGTTTCCTATGACCTGTTGACATTATTGCCGAAGCAGCGAATTTTCAAAAGCTTCAGACTGGTTGCAAGCGGGCAGAACCTGTTCACCATTACGCGGTACAAGGGACTGGATCCAGAGACCATGAGCACGGTTTTTATGCCTCCCCTCCGTACCCTCACCGCAGGACTTCAGATTGGACTTTAATTCATAAAAAAATGAAAACGAAACTTAAAATCATTATATTATTTACGGCCCTTGTGTACAGCTCGTGCAAAAAATTTGTAGAGATAGAAGGGCCGATTAATAAGGTCAACGAGACACAGGTATTTACCAGAAACGATCTGGCTATTTCGGCCATGACCAGCATTTATTATTCCATTTCGGTATTGAATTCCCAAAGGGCAACTTTTGTCGGCCTGTTCGGGGGACTGTCTGCAGATGAGTTCCAATCCTTCGGAGTAGAACCGGATGACCAGTACAGCAATTCACTTAATGCGAATTCAAGTCTTGTACCTTTTGCTTACTGGACTGCGGCCTACGAAAATATATTCAGGGCCAATGTGATGCTCGAAGGTCTTGAAGCCTCACCAATGATCAGCGATAAAATCCGTTCCCAATTGATCGGAGAAGCAAAGTTTGCCCGTGCCTTCCAATATTTTTACCTGGTAAATTTGTATGGCGCAGTTCCTTTGGTTCAATCATCTGATTACAAAAAAACAGTGAGTCTACCACGCTCAGCTCCTGAAGAGGTATACGCTTCGATCATCGGCGATCTGACTCAGGCACGGGAACTACTGGGCAAGGATTACTTGAACAATGAACTTCAGTTGACCTCACAAAGTAAACTCAGGCCCAATTACTGGGCAGCAACTGCACTCTTGGCCAGGGTCTACCTCTATAGAAAGGACTGGACCAAAGCAGAGCAGCTCTCGACGGAGATTATTGGTTCGGGGAAATTCAGTTTAAAGGATAACCTTGATGAGGTATTTTTAAAGAACAGTACGGAGACCATATGGGAACTTGAACCTGTGGGGCAGCGGGCGAAGACAGTGGAGGCCAAAACATTTTTGCTGACCACGCCACCCAACTTTGAGAAGCCCTACGCACTTTCACCATCACTGGTTAGTTCCTTTGATCAGGTAGATGAGAGAAGGACACACTGGATTGGTACTTTTACGGACACGGACCCAAATCCTGCAATAGATTATCACTTCGCGAGGAAATATAAACTGGAAGATCCTGATGCCGAGATTATGGAATTCTCCGTTGTTTTGCGGCTTGCCGAACAGTACCTGATACGTGCGGAGGCCAGAGCACAGTTAGGGAAACTGACTGGTACAGGGAGCTCCCAGGCCGATATCAATGCAGTCAGAACACGCGCGGGTCTTACTGGCACACCAGCTGAAGATTTAGCGGAAATGCTGCTGGCCATAGAGAATGAAAGGAAATTTGAACTGTTTACCGAATGGGGTGACCGCTGGCTTGACCTTAAAAGAACAGGTAGGGTTGATGCGATCATGCCCTCTGCTGCTATTGCAAAAGGGGGAAGCTGGGAGCAGACAGACAAACTTTTTCCGATACCCTTTTCGGAAATCAATAGGAATCCGAATCTAAAACCGCAAAACCCCGGCTACTAAAAATGATGATTGGCCGGTTATCTTCCGGCCAGTCACTTAAAGTGAAACTAAAAAAAATGAGAAAGAAACTAATCCTGCCAATGGCCTGGATGCTAATGTTATGCACCAGTGCCGTGGCCCAGGGCAATTTGGGGAAACCTGCCCTTGACCTGGACACAAGATATGTCTCCTGGGAAAAGGTGGTGGACCGGAACATCGTGCTCAGTCATAACGGCAAGTATTGTGTGTACCGGATAGACGGTGGTACGCAGGGTACCAGTAAGGCTATCGTTCAGGGAACAGCTGAACAATGGGAAGTGACAATTGAGGGCGGAGAGGAGTATAAGGTTAGCGATGACGATAAGTTTGTCTATTTATTGACTGGAAAACGGTTGTGCATTTTTGAAGTGGCGACGCGAAGGAAATCCTATCTGGAAAACATTGTCTCATTCCATGTCGGAAAGGTAGTGGGGAAAAATGGTCTGATCTGTCTTCAGGCCGGTAATAAAATGCTTGTGGGGGTTCCTGGAGACTTAAGAGCCGTAACTGGAGTAGAACGTTATTATTATACAGATAACAACCGGCATTTACTGTACAGTATGGGGGATAAATGTTTTGTTGTTGACCTTGAAAAGAATGTGCCAGTTCAGTTGAAGTCCATAACTAATATTGATACCTATTGTGAATATGGGGATAGGATCGTTTTCTCCTATGCAGACGATGAAGGCAGGAACAGACTGGGTTTCTACAATGGGGGATCGGAAGTCATACCATTGGTTGATCAACAGAAATTATTTCCGCTCGGGAATGTAAAATTTACCGGTTCAAGATTCCAGTTCAGCAGGGACGGAGAAAGGGTATTTTTCTTTTATGACACAGCAGACACGGCTAAACATGTGGAGGCTAACCCGTCAGATGCCAAAGTATATGCATCGCTTACCTACGCAGAAACACAAGATCCCGATCAGCTTAAAATTGCAACCGTTGAGCTAAAAACAGGAAAGATAATCCCATTATGCAGCAATTTTGTAATGGAAGGTTTTTCGTCCAAAGTGGTATCAGACTCCTTACTGCTTTTCTACAAACGGAAATATAACAATCGTTTGCCCTGGTGGGATGAAAAAGCCAATGAACATAACATCTCGCTTATTTCATTAAAAAACGGAGTGAGCCATCAGATTGCCAATGTTAACCTTGGCTTGGTCTGCAGATTTTCCCCCGACGGAAAATATGTGATCTATTATGACAGAGGAAAGCGCTCGTATATGTCTTACAGCATAAATGACCATAGGACTGTTAATCTTTCGGCATTGGTTGCCTATCCAACTTTTGAGGAGGCGTGGTCGAATGCAGATGCTCCTTCTGATGGGTATGGTATACAGGGATTCACCGGGTCAGACGAGATACTTTTGGCAGACCGGTATGATATCTGGAAGGTTAAACTCAATGGAACAAAAGTGGGTACAGCCCTTACGGGAGGTGAGGGCAGGAGGAAAAAGATAAGTTTGCGCATCGTTAATTTTGATAGGGAACAAACAGGAATGTTTAGGCCCGATCAGACCATGTTACTCTCTGCATTGGATGAAAATACCAAGGATCAAGGCTTTTACAAGTGCCAGCTTAAGGACGTTCCCTCACTTATCAAATTGACTATGGGACCTGATTTTCTGTTAAGTGGAGATTCATACAGACAATCCTTCGTTGGACCAATACCATCCGCTTTTAGTATCGGTCCCATCAAAGCAAAAAAGGACAACGCTTATCTTATTCTCAAATCTGAAAAAAACGCCAGTCCCAATCTTTTCTTTACCCGGGATTTTAAAGCGTTTCGCCGGCTTACCTCGGTTTACCCCGAGCGCCGGTATAGCTGGTTTAACTCATCATTACTTAACTATACAGTAAATGGGAAGCCTTCGAAGGCTATTGTATATAAGCCGGAAAACTTCGATCCAAACCTCAAGTACCCGGTCATATTCTATTATTATGAACATATAAGTGATTTTAAGAACCAGTTTCTTTTCCCTGACCTCAGTGGAGGTCCGCTTGCCATACCCTATTTTGTGAGTAATGGTTATATCGTTTGCGTACCAGATATACAGTATAAAATCGGGTATCCGGGAAAATCTGCACTGGCCTGCATTCTTGGGGCCGCCAGTGAATTAAAAAAGCTTGATTGTGTTGATTCTACACGTTTGGGGCTACAGGGGCACAGCTTTGGCGGGTATGAAACTAATTATGTCATCTCACATAGTAATCAGTTCAAGGCCGCAGTTTCTGCTGCAGGGGTGAGCGATCTGATAGCTAAAACATATGGTTTCAATAATGCGAACGGCACTTTTCATACTGAACAGGGGCAGGGTAGGATCGGGGTTCCACTATGGGAAAATCCAGCGTTATATATCCAAAATTCACCGATTTACGCAGCGGATTCAATTCGTACCCCAGTGCTGATACAGGTTGGGAGCTTAGATTCCTCAGTACCATCCACACAGGGCCGGGAGCTTTTTTCAGTGCTGAAGAGACTTGGACGGCAGGCATGGCTGATCGATTACCCAAGAGCCGGACATATTTTGACCAATGAGTCAAGCAATGATTATACGGTCAGGATCAAACAGTTTTTTGACCACTATTTAAAAGATAAGCCGCTCCCAAAATGGATGAGCCTGGGAATTTCCGGGCAAGAGGGGCTACAACTTGAAGCCAAAGAAATCAATAAACAAAATAAATAAACACGAATGAATAACTTGAAATTTTATGCACTGTTGCTTTTCACTTGTTTAAGCACAATGAGGCTATCGGCTCAACAGGAGGGCTGGACTGCAAAGGAAAATGTATTGCCTACAAGATGGGCAAAGGAAGTATCCCCCGCACGTACCCATAATCTTTATCCCAGACCACAGATGGAAAGGAATAAGTGGGAAAATCTAAACGGATTATGGCAATATACCATTACGGATCGAAAGGCAGCCAAGCCTGTTTTTGGGAACGACAAAATTCTTGTACCATATCCGATTGAATCTGCACTTTCGGGTGTTAAGAAGGCATTACAGCCCGATGAGTTCCTGTGGTATCAGCGAAAAATCGTAAAGCCAAAGATTGGGGCCGGCGAACGGGTTATCCTTCATTTTGGGGCAGTCGATTACCAGGCTGTAGTTTACCTCAACGGGGAGAAGTTAGGGGCACATATTGGTGGCTACACAGCATTTGATTTCGATATTACCGATCGTTTAAGAGAAGGTGAGAATACACTTATGGTCAGGGTTTTTGATCCCAGCGATAAAGGGAACGGGCCTCACGGTAAGCAGGTACTCAAACCGGAAAGTATATACTACACGCCCAGCTCCGGGATATGGCAAACGGTATGGATGGAAACCGTTCCTGCGGAGCATATTGAGGGTTTAACGATAACACCTGATATTGACAGGTCGTTGGTCAATGTTACCGTTAATGCGGCGTCAAATAAAGAAGTTACTTTAGTAGCAGCTGGAAAGGCTATAAAGGGGAGGAGCAATAAGACGATCAGTATTCCGATATCAAACACCAGATTATGGAGCCCGGATGATCCATATCTTTACCAACTCTCAGTTCGAATGGGCAGAGACAGGGTGAAAAGTTACTTCGGGATGCGCAAGATCAGCATCGGAAAGGATGATCAGGGCGTCGATCGTATTTTATTGAACAACAGGTTCACCTTTAATCTTGGAACCCTTGACCAGGGGTTCTGGCCAGATGGGCTGTATACTGCGCCCAATGACGAGGCACTCGCTTTCGACATCAAGGCAATAAAATCAATGGGTTTCAATACCATCAGAAAGCATATTAAGGTAGAACCGGCAAGGTGGTATTATTATGCTGATAAACTTGGGTTGATGGTATGGCAGGACATGGTAAATCCCAATCAGGGATTGCCTGAAGGGAGCAGGGAGGTTTTTGAATCCCAGAACGCCGAGATCATCAAACAGCTACACAATTACCCTAGCATTACCACTTGGGTATTGTTCAACGAGAAGTGGGGAGCATATGACCAGGCGCATTTGACCAGGTGGTTAAAGGAAGTCGATCCTACCAGGATAGTCAACGGGCACAGTGGAGAGTACCTATATGTTAATAATCAATTGCGAAGCCCAAGTCCGGACGCTTATGTTAATTCGGACATGACCGATGTGCATGCCTATCCAGATCCTATGATCAGTTTGAAACAAGATGGAAAAGCACAGGTTTGCGGTGAATTCGGGGGAATCGGCGTACCCGTACCGGGACATCAGTGGACTGATCTTACAGGTTGGGGGTATGTGCAGGTACTTCCCCGGGAGCTTGATAAGAGATATGATGAGATGGTTAAAAAACTACAAACACTAGTTCCCAAGGGACTTTCTGCAAGCATATACACGCAGCCATTTGATGTAGAGGGTGAGGAAAATGGCCTGATGACATACGACAGGGAGGTGATTAAGATCCCACTGAAGCGTCTACGTGAGATACACAGCCAATTGATAAAACCCGAGGATAAAAGCTTTTCAATTGATCCTGGTTTCTCAATTGGGACCGATATAGATCCTAATGACACGGATGAGCGGTATGCGGAATTTTTGAAACTATTTAAGGATGGAAAAAATGATTCCATTTTCTTAAGAAGATTAGTTTTGATGTCTTTAAGGCAAAAAGATGATTCAAACACGCAAAGGATTGCAGATGTTTATTTTTCTGTCATCCAGTCTCCGTTAAGCCCCGATAACCTAACTGTGCTCCAGAAAACCACGCAAAGTACATCTTCCGGCGCATTTGCTAAGTTGTTTTCGGCCTACAACTTACAAAAGGATTCAGCGGCTAAATCAGAGATAGGCAAATTGGTAAAAGATGTGATTGACGGTGAAATTAAATCTGTTGTTTTTGACAAGAACAAAGCGCCGGATTTTTTGCAATTGAGAACAGAAGCAGATAAGTTCGGGCCGATTGGCGAGCAGGCCATCCTAGAAAACATCGCTTTATACTACTATTTTCAAAAAAATCTCCCGGGTTTTGTGAAGACTAAAGCAGAGATTTTGGCAAAATATCCATCCTTGCTCTCAAATTTTACACTTACCAATGATACCTGGTTTATCTTTTTACATGCTAACGATGAACAAGATCTCGTTACTGCACTGGAATGGACCAAGCGGTTACTCAGCAGTGAGCCAAATAATAATGCAGCCATGGATACCCATGCGAATATCCTTTATAAATTGGGTCAGAGAGAAGAAGCTTTAAACTGGGAAAAGAAAGCGTTAGCAATTGATCCTCAAAATAAAGAAATCAAAGAAAATTACAATAAAATGCTGAATTCCTTGCCTACCTGGCCTGTGAAATAAGCTTCGGGTAATCAAAACAAGTAATCATCCCCGAGGCAGTTTGTTCCCATATCCGACAAGCTATGGTAGGACTGATTTACTCGTGGTATATCAATAAAGAAAGAATAATAGATATGAAAAATAGGATCATCAAGCTGGCTGTGTTAGCCATTGCATTCATCAGTTTAACTTCAAGCAAGTTATTTAAAGCAGAAACGGACTTTTCCGGGAAATGGACGATAGATTATGAACGTAGCCGCATGGCAGACAAGCCATTTCCGAATACCGGGAAGAAAAGCTTGAAGATATCCCAGTTATCCGATAGGATGGTTTTGGAGAAGTTTTCGGTAGACAGTTCGGGAAAAGAGCAGTCGAGGCTGGATACGGTGGTATTTGATGGTAAACAGCACCTGGTGGCTTTAAGCAATGGGCTGCAGGTATTGAAGACTGTTAATAGGAGCTGGTCTGCCGATGGAGGTGTGATGACATTGAAATCTGAGATGGTAATGGGCAGTGAAGAGGAAGCGGTGGTGATCAAGATCACAGAGGACTGGAAGATCGAAGAAGGTGGAAGAAAACTGGTATTGCTTACCGCAGCGGTGTTTCCGGACCACACTGAAAAAGGGGAGCTGGTTTATTTAAGGGATAAATAGGTAATAACAAATGTTAACTATATAGGTTATTGTTACGTTGTAGTAAAGGAGTGCCGGGGCTGCGAGAGTTCCGGCCTTTTTCCTTTAGTCTAGTATTAAACGCTTTCCGTCTATGGATAAAATTGAATACCTGACTGTAAAAGGCGGAGATGCCAGGTATCCAACAAGCAGTATTGAAAAGGATGAACACGACTTAATCTAGAAAAAACTTGAAGTACTGGTGGGATATAGGATCTTGCTGTTTTTAAGCATTCACCCAATAATTAAGTTACGATTTTAATTTTGAAAATTATGTGTATGTTTGAGAATAGTATAATAAAGAAAAACTAATGGGAACTAACGCTCCAGGTCAACTATTAGGTTTTTCGCTACAATTTCCAAGAGCTCTATGGCACCTGCTGACCAGTGGTCCGGGTGATAAAATCAGCTTAGAGGTATTGGGAGATGTTGGCGTTGCTAAAGAAGACCAATCAAAACTCGCTGAAGAGGATAAATCATCCCAGAACGGCAATCCTGTAACGGACCTATCGTCTGATCTATGGAAAACTTTTTACAACTGGACCAATCAGGTCATTAGTGGAGAACTCGATCCTGCAAACACAGTTTTTATGCTTTACGCAAACAAAAAAGGCAGAAAAGGCATAGTAGATTCATTTAATAGGGCAATAACGAAAACTGATGCAGATGCGGCAATCCAGACTGCCCTTCTAAAAGTTAAAAAGATAGATTCAAAACATGAAATTTTTAAGCATGTAGATTTTTTGAGTAAGCATACATCTGAATTATCGTCTGTTGTTGAAAAGTTCGAATTCGTTACGGGTAGCGGAACGGGTTTAAAAGAAGTTGAGAAAGCAATCTTGACCAAACACGTGGGCGTGAATCAGGTTGATTATTTAAAGCAGAGGCTGCTGGGATGGTTGTTTGAAGACGTAATGGCTAAGCTTGCCGTGAAGCAGCAGGCAGTTATAACTTGGGAAGAATTCGATAAAAATGCGACCAAATTTCTCGAAAGCGCGCGTAAGCGAGAACTTATCGATTTTGCACTTGAATTTCCACCTAATGAAGAGGATACAAAAAAGCAAAAACTGCAGCGTCCACTGTATATTCAACAGTTAGAAGCTATCGATAGTGATGATGATGAAATCCAGGACGCAGTTACTGCTTTTCTACGCGCTAAGGTGAATAGGCAAATGTGGATAGAGAATGAACTCATTGATGAGGATGTTGCTTTAGATTTTGAAGGAAAGCTGATGTCCTTTTGGCGGAATAGCGAAAAGGAGGTACGGATTACCCATTCTGCACTTCCAGATGTCAGCAAAGGGCAACTGGTCTACCTGGCCTGTATGAAGAGACAATTGCTGATTAAAAATCAGGAACCGCCCATCTACACAATAGCAGGTTCTTACCACTTGATGTCCAATGGCCTAAGTCTAGGCTGGCATCCCAATTGGAAAACTTCGTTCAAACCACTAAATAAAGCAGAAGATGAGTGAATTGATTGAAGAGGTAAAGATATGGAACACTCCTGCGGTAGGTGCGTTTTTACTTTATTGGTTCACTAAGGGTTTTGTATCTGCCCATCAGGAAGGAGCGGCACCGAATGCGCTTAACCACTTTATAGCGGGTGCAATATTGACCAATGACAAGCTAAAAGCGCCTATTAGCAATATGCGGAATGACCTGCAGTCCTACGTGCGCAGTTTTGAAGACCACAAGAACTCAGACCTGTTGCTGGATATCCAGCAGCGCGTGAAAGCCAAACTGTCTTATACCTGGGCAGCAATAGATATTGCTGTTTCTACGGGCCTACTTTTTTGGGAGCCCGATGAGGCCAGCCTTTATGTAAGGAGTGGCGAGGAATTACTAAAAAGGGGCAATGCTCCCAAACCGGACCTAAAAAGAGACGGAGAAAAAGCAGAAATATTAGGCAGGTGGTTCGCCGAGCATGATATCAGTACCGTTTGTACATACCTTAAAATAGTACTTTAATGAAATTTCAGATATTAAAATTAATTATATGGCCGAAACTCGAAGGTACCCTGCCTCAGGTGATCGAGTTTGTTCCGGGAAAGCTCAACGTAATTACAGGTTCCTCAAGAACTGGTAAATCAGCGATAATTCCCATTATCGACTATTGCCTGGCCTCAAGCGATTGCTCGATACCAATTGACACCATTAGGGATCATGCATCCTGGTATGGCATCGTTGTTGAAACAGCCATGGAGCAGATTCTCATAGCAAGAAGGGCTCCAGTGATCAACAAATCACCCAATCATTTCTATTTATTGAGGGGAGAAAAACTGGTTGTCCCCGTCGTTTTAGTTGAATCAAATGAAACGCTCGACGGCATCAAACTGATGTTAGATGGCCTTTCTGCGCTACCATATCTGGACCTTAACAGTTCAGGAGAGAAAACCTCATATCAGGCCCGTTTAGGATTCAGGGACCTGATGGCTTTTGTATTTCAGAGCCAGGATATTGTGGCCAACCAAAATATATTGTTTTACAAAACCCATGCACATGAGCACAGGGAGAAACTACGCAACTGGTTTCCGTTCATCATAGGAGCGGAAACTACCGAAATCCTTCAGGCGAGGATCAGGATACAGGAAATAGAACGTAATCTGAACCGCTTAAAGCGTGAGGTTGAACGTATGGGAACTGTTTCTGCGGCCTGGGTTGCAAATATGCAGGGACATCTCCGGATTGCTGGGGAATATGGATTGCTTCCGGATGATTATGAAGAATCTACCGATCCCTCCATTCTTTTGGAAACCGCTGCAAGTTTGTTGCATACCACTCCGGACCACTCGAAAACAGCCGCTGGAGACATTCAGACTTCCAATGCCGAGAGACTTGAAATGGAGCGTAAGGAGGAAAAACTTAGCATCAGTATCGCTTCCATTAAGAAACGCCTGCATGATCTTAAGGACCTACAATCGGGCCTATATAACTACGGCAACTCGGTGAGACGCCGCAAGGACCGTCTGCATATCTCACAATGGTTGCTTGATATGGACAGCGAAGGTGGTCCTTGTCCTTCATGTGGCAGTGCTGAACATCCTTTGGCACGCCACGAGATTTTAAAGATTGCAAACGTATTCCAACAACTTGAGGGGGAGTCAAAAAAGGTTGCGGAGATCCCCGGTGCATTTCCCCGGGAAGAAGAAAAGCTTAAGATCGATCTAGATAGATTACTAGAAGAGAAGAAAATACTTCAGGACAGTTTTGACCTGTTGCGGGCGAGAGATCAAAAGGTTCAGCAGGAATTTCAGCAAAATAAGAACATGTACCTTTTTCTCGGCCAGTTGAAGGCTAACTACGATTATTTTCAAAAACTGAATGACGGCGGAGAGTTTCAAAGGGATATCGAACGTTTGCAGGCTGAATATGATAGGCTAAGCAAGATTGTAGACATTCAGGGCGTCAACAGGAGAATTGCCGCTGCAACAGAGCGGATTTCTAGCAAAATGTTGACCTATCTGAAAACACTTGATGTTGAAGATAAGTACAAAGAAGTCCCTCCCAGGTTTGATATAAAAGATTTAAATATCAAGGTCTTGGGTAGTGGAGACCATTGGTATTTTCTGTCTGAGGTGGGAAGTGCATCCAACTGGGTATCATTCCATATAGCTCTGATGTGTGCACTACAGGAATTTTTCAAAGATCTTAAAAATTCAGCCGTTCCTGGTTTTGTGATATTTGATCAACCTAGTCAGGTGTACTTTCCAAAATTAAGTAAAGCCCAATCTGCAGAGATTGGAGAAATAGATGTTCAGTTTGAGGAGGATGAGGATGCCGAAGCAGTGAAGAAAATTTTCAGGACTATTGCCAATTGTATCAAACAAAGTAATGGAAGTTGGCAGGCGATTATTCTGGACCATGCCGATCAGAGCATCTACGGTAATGAAGATGTACATGAAGTTGCAGTTTGGAGAGATGGAAACAAATTGATACCGACAGAATGGATACTTCGACAGTAAAATTATTCTGACAGTTAAATCTGCGTTTTTAGGTCGCAGTAGCCACTGATGTAATATCAGTAGCTGGCAAACCCAATTACTTTAATGAAATCCAGTGTCTTGATAGCCACACATGCAATCAGATCAGTTTCGATTGACGTATTATTAATCATTTTGGAGAATGAAGAGCACTAAAATATCGATAACAATACCTTTTTCTACAGTTGGCAAACATCAAAGAGCCAGGACTGAAATATTAAAGAAAGTTCCTGATAATGTCCTTTTTGGGAATTCTGTTCCAAACCTATGTTATCACTGTCTGCTTGGGTTTGATTTCCCAGAGACTGACCTCGGTGCCTATGACTCACAAAAACTTGAGCATGCTGCCCAGAGAATCATTGAACTGATGGGATACGGAAAGGATTCCAAAGAAGTGTGGAAGAGAGTTAATAACAACCCACTTGAGGGGTTTATGTATTATTTTCTTGAGTTGAAAGAGCTCCCTGCTGTCCATAAATCAATGTTGGAAACGAAGGTCGCAGCAGACCTCAACGCCATTGATGCATTGATTACCAGATACCAGTCTATAGAATTTATCAGAGCGGGTACAACACCAAGAAATCAAGCCCAGCGTACCCAGAAAAAATTCTTTGAAAGATGCGTGGCAGAACGCAAAAAGATCTGGACATACAAACGCTACGGGATCAAGCAACGTGCCCTTGTGAAAGCTGGGGCCTATTCCGATATGCTTGGCAGCTGGTGGATGGATGCCTTTTATGACCGGCCATATACCCTTCCGCATTTTCGTTCTGAACGCTATTTCGATTACGAAGAAATTGATAGGATCACCCATAGGCTGCTGCCAATACCTTTAAGAAAGGCAAATGAGCTTAAAGGGGTGTACAAGACGGACAAGCAGTCTTTTTATCAGCAGCTGGAAGCATATATTCCTATTGAGCAGGCTATCATAAGCATGAAATCCTCAATCGATTTCCTGCCTTTTCTCAGTCCACAGCGGAAGGCGATTTTTGGGGAACTTGTGGAGCTTTACAGGGAGGGGAAGTTTTATGGCTTTTACGCACTGGCAGTTCCACAGGTAGAAGGGCTTTTTACTGAAATGTGCAGGATATGCGGTAAGCCAGCAGATGCAAAGTCCCTGCCTGATAAGGTTGGTCTGGTAACACCATTCTGCAAACGTTCTACCGGAATGGATTATTTTGAGCATCATTTCCCGCATCAACGTAACCGTTTTTTACATTACGGAACAGATTCTACAGAAGATATACAGATATTATGCAAGGAGGTCATTCATGATCTTGTCGAAGTGATTGTGATCTTCAATAACCTCGACGTGGATACCATGCACCTTTTTAAGTTGATCAGAAAACGTGACCATTCAGAATTTCATTCCATAAAAGACTTATCCCTATTCATAAAACTTTATCTCAGCGTTTCAGCCAGCGGTCAATCCGATCACTATCTTGATGAGCTTAATGACTTCAGACGGATATTCATCCCTAATGTGCTAGATGATGCAGTCGGGGAACTTATAACTGAAATACCAAGTATCCTGGCTGAAATCATTCCGGTTATTGATGTGTACCTAAGCCGCAATAGCATCTCCTTCGATCAACTTGGGCTAAATGTGGTCGATAAAAAAATAGTAGGTATTAAAAAGAGCCTTAAAAGCAGCTTTCAATACCAATGTCAACAACCGCTCAGGGACATCTACGCAATCAAATACTTTTTGACCAATTACAAAAAGGGTCTGGATATCGGGACGGTATCAGCCGAAACACTTGGTACGATAGAGCACTTATTGAAAGAATACAACATGACATTCCGAAAAATAGAGGTTCTGATAACAAAAACCGGTGATCAAGCCAAAAATTACCAGTATTAAAACTCGGGATCTCAAACAATTCGCACACTTAATCTAAATTACACCCTCATGGACGAAAACCAAATAAGAAAAATCCTCTCAAAGGCGAAGGAGCTAAATATTGTTATCGATCAGGATCTTGCAACAAAGGCACTGGAGATTAATAGTTTAGCTGCAAGTGCAGAACGTAAGAAGCTACTCAATAGATTAATTTCAAGCCTTGAACAGTACATTGCAAAGGAACAGAATCTGGTTTACATTGGATTTGTAGGCCATTTTTCCTCCGGAAAATCGAGTACCATCAACAGTATCCTGAAAATTTCAGATACGCCTGATGAACGGCATACGGACCAGAATCCAACAGATACAACGATAACCCTGATCACCGACAAAAGCAATTCGCATAAAGTCATGCATATGACTAAGGAGAGTACACTGGTGCCGGTAAGGACATTTCTGATTGAATCTGTTTATCTGCAGAATGTGGTGGTTGCTGATACACCGGGATCGGGTGATCCTAACATTGCCAATGAGCTGATCCAGGATTTCTTACCCATATGTGACTATATCCTGTATTTCATCTCAGCAGCCAATCCCATTGATCAGGCCGATATACCGTTGTTGATGCAAAAAAATATCAAACTGCCGTTCATTCCGCTAAAATTTGTGGTGACCAGGTCAAATGAATTTTGCAAGGTCGGAGGAACAGCCGTTTCATCTGAAAATATTGACGATAGTAAGAGAGATAATTTTACCGGTCAACTGATCTCTAGATTGAAGGAGTTTGCGAAAACTGATGAACTTACCGTGGATGACTTTATATTTATCGATAACCGTGATAAATATAACATTGATGAACTTGGCAGCAAAATTTCATCCTGGTCATCAGCCCTTGACCAAACTGCAATATGGAACAACCATAGCCATAAAATTGATTTCTATTCCGGAAACCTGAATGAGCTGGAACAGTATTTCCTGAAGACTATTAGCGACAAGATTAGGATTACAGCGGACTTTTTGACAACTGCCGGCGAAAATATCCATAAATTTGATGCAGCCGTTGAGGTCAATAACGAAAAACTAAGAAGTGTCTGGATCGACAGCGAACGGAAATTAAAAAAGTCCTCACAAACAGAAATAGAACAGTTAGATTATCTCATTAAGGCACGGATTCCGGTAGTGCTCTTCAACTCGGAGCAGATGGCGTCTGAGCAGCGGATAATCAATTCCTTTATAGAAAACCAGTCAAATGGCAACATCGGTCAGTTTGCCTCGGTACTTTACCAACAGGTAAGAAGCAGGATAACTGTTGTGAAACAGGATCTCGAAAATGCCTTAGAAAATGAAGATATCCTTATAGAAGATATCCGAAATGTTTTACCTCCACGAATAGAACTGTCCACTATAGAAGAAAAAGTTGGTGTTGATTTTTCAAAAATGGATGCTCAGGTAATCAGTTACCTTAACCGCTTATATAACCTGGCAGATGGCTTCAGATTGGCGCTTATTTCAAGGATTGAAATGTTTTTGACGGCATTAAATCAGAAACCGGTGGTCAACACATTAGAAAATATCTACAAACATGGGGGAGAGACCATTTCGGAAAATTTTGATAAGTATTTTGATGTAATAGAAATGTACAAGGCAAGTGTACTGACTAAAAATACAAAGGATACCATTCAGAAGTTGCGGATAGGTAAACAATTGGATGAACTGGATGACGAGTTTCCGGAAGAGTACAAGCAGACCAAGAAGGAGGAAGCGATTGATTCCATTTATCCAAAAAAAGAGGATAAGATTGCTGAACTCAGGGTTGCTGTGCATGAGATTGAGGATCAGGTTTTGGCACTTAAGAGGGAATTGAGTTCCGAACAAATTAAAAGAGATAGTACATTAAACACGTTTTTTGAAAAAGAGGAATTCAAGATTACCGACATTATGGAGGAGGCGAAAAACTCCATTGAAAAAGAGGTTAACCGGATCTATCAGGAGAAGTTATTGAAGGTTTTTGAGGATCACCGGAAGGAATATCTTGTATATCTTGAAAGAAAAGAAAAACAAAATAAGATCCGGATCTGGGCAATTGCTAAATGGACACTTATTGCGGCGGTGCTCGGTGCATTGTTTGCTGTTGCACTTTTTAAACTTAAAATGGTGACCCCAGCGAGTGTCATTTGGACAATTGGGATTGGCCTGGGGACGAGCTTTATTTGGGCGGTTCTGGCTTACATAATTGCGATATTTAAGAATGATCTAACCACACTAACTGAAAAACACAACCGTGCATTTCGGGAAAAGTCCATTCAGCGGATAAAATCAGACTTTAACGAAGATTTTTTTAACGGGATTTCGCAGGCTATAAACGAGGCGAGGCCAAAGAAGCTGCCTTCGTTGGAAAGTATTTATCTAAAAAAGATCGGTGAGGTAACGGGTGCAGGTAATTTGGAGGTTCAGCAATTGCTAGCAGACTTAAATAACCAAAATGACAAGCTGATAAGTGAAATAATAAAGTACAATCAACTGGTTTCCGGTTTTCAGCAATCATTTAACGGTATTTTTTCGAATCTTGATGAAAATATACTCAAAATAAGATTGATCACGCAACAGATTAAACAGAAATCGATTGAACCATCATTTGCCCTGCTGGAAAATACACAAATTGACTTGAAAAATGTTAAGGTCCAGATCGAATCCATTGTCACAGGAACAGAGGTGGTAGAAAGTGCGATGATCGGATAAACTGGAACTTGTTGATAGCACTTCATGTAATAGCGTGCATTGAAGAAAAAATACTGAATGCGTTTGAATTACTACAGGATATTCCAAGAGGATATCCTGTAGCTTAGGCTAGGTACAATATTGTTATAGTTTTGTGTGGATCATTTGGTTTTCAAATATTTCCATTATCGTAGTATGTGAATTTCTATCTTCATCCAGGTAATCAATTTTCAGTTTTAGGCCTTCTGCCAGTTCGGGGATATAGTGGTCGAAAATTTTATCTGCAACCTTATGGGTATCTTCGATGCGCTGTAGAAATTCAGCTTTTAACTCGATACTGCTAAAGGGTGGGATATTATTGATCTTAGGCAGTTTTTCCAGTAACGAAAAATGTGCATTTCCAATACTCTCAATACCAACATTAATGGCGTGGTGGCTGGAGTTGTTATGGATAGCCAGTGAGAATTTCCATTTGATTTCCCAGTGGATGATGGGTAGGGATGAGCCTCCTCCGATCACCCTGACCGCTACGCCATTTTCAATGGTAATAGGGTTTTTATGACTGTATCCGCGGTTAAGCCTTTGTCCACCTGTCCAGATAAGATCGGGTTCGAGATAAGGTTTTTTATTTGATTTTGTTTTTGCTTGTATGCCCATCAGATTGGCCAGCATTGACGCTTCCGCTTTCGCCTTCCATTGTTTCAATAGGGCAACAGGGTAAGAGTCAGCATCTTTATCGATCAGATCTGAACAGCTGGAGCAGAGCCATATGCCATTTTCGATGCTGCGCCTTTCATCACGGCTCATCTGCACATCGTAACGCGGCCCACCAACTGAAGCGGCGCAGATATGCGCTGCCTCGCCAATAATTGTCACCTTTGCGGGGTTGGAATGAGGGCCGGAGGTATGTTTGCCACATCCAGGATTGGAGCAGAGAAAGCCTACTCGTTTTCCAAGACTGTTAACGGTTTCAGTGGTGAAGTTATCCCTTGCCATTTGCTGTTTTTTTTGCGCAAATGTCGTGAAATCTACTCAAGGTTTTTTCATAGAAGTGAGAAAAATACCAAAGCTGTAACATAGATAGTTTTGTTATAGTAGCTGCAAATCTGTCTACCGTTTTTTCAAAGTAATCGAAGTGTTTTGTTTCTGCGAATGCTCTTTTTGCTGCCTCAGATGGCATTGCTGGTGAAAGCCATAGCCGGTAATGGACCTGTCTCAAAACACAACAACTAAATCAGAAAAATGATAGAAAAAAGAAAGATGCATTTTGCCATAATGGTTTTTGCAGTAGTATGTATATCATGCCAAAGCAAAAGCTCGAAACCAAAAGGCGCAACAAAAAGCTACAGGGTATTTGAAATAAGGAACAAAAGGGGAGTTACAGCGAAATTTTGTGAGAATGGTGCAAGGTTGATGAGTTTAATGGTTCCTAACAGGAATGGTGACCGGATTGACGTGGTGATTGGCTTTGAAAAGCCAGAGGATTATGATTCGGCGACAGAGCCCTATTTCGGAGCCACCATCGGGAGGTACGGAAACAGGATCGCTAAAGGGCAGTTTAAGCTCTCTGGAAAGCAATATCACCTGAGCATAAACAATGGAGAAAATACCCTTCATGGTGGAAAGACAGGGTTTCAGTATAGGATATGGAAAATGGTCAAGATTGGTGATAGTGCACTGATCTGCAGCTTGCATTCCCCGGATGGTGATAACGGTTTTCCCGGGAACCTTGATATTAGCGTTACCTATACACTGAATTCGCGGGATGGCCTGGAGATGAGATATGAAGCGGTTACTGATAAAGAGACAGTGGTTAATTTGACCAATCATGCTTTTTTTAACCTGAACGGGAGTGGCAATATTTTAGGGCATGAACTGCAGATCAGTGCTGCCAGATATAATCCGGTGGATTCCGGATTAATCCCCCTGGGGATGCTTAGCCCGGTGGCCGGTACGCCGTTTGATTTTAGGGGCTTCCATAAGATTGGAGAGCGGATCGGCGCGGTTGATCAGCAGTTAGAATATGGCAGGGGTTACGACCATAATTTTGTAGTAGATGGTAAAAAAGCGGCACCGGTAGCGATAGTGAGGGGAGAGCATTCTGGGATTGAGATGCGTATATTTTCCACTGAGCCTGGTCTACAATTTTATTCGGGGAATTTTATGCAGGGCAAGAATACCTTGAGAAACGGTAAGGATGAATTTAGAACGGCTTTTTGCTTGGAAACGCAGCATTTTCCGGATAGTCCAAACAAGACTGAATTTCCCTCGACCGTGCTGCGTCCCGGTGAAAAATATACCAGTAGTTCAGAATATATATTCAATGTTTACCGATGATTAAACAGTAGCATTTTGGACATCACTTATTAGGTATCCTTAAAGGATATAGGCAGCAGGGATTCTGTTGTTTAAGAATGAAGTACCGGGAACCGTCCGTATCCCCGGTATTTTTTCTAAATGGTATTAATCGGGAGTTTTTGCCGAGTAGGATACTGATGCTGCTAATTTAATAACTGACTCGTCGACTGGCATCACGGTGTCAATGGAAAAAGTTGTTCGGGTGCCAATATCGTATCGATCTGTTGTTTGGTTAGTTTATGGTTTTCAGCGATTAGAAGGGCTTGGGCGATCAGTGCGATTGCATGCCAGACTTTTGGCTGATGAAAAACCTCATTGATCTCTTTGTCTATTTTTTGAACGAATTCGAAACTATCCAGGCCAATTCGATCGATTTCATCTTCAACCACCTGGCATATTTTAATATCTTCACCTCCTTGGTAGCTCTTTAGGTTACGGATATGCAGGTAACTCACTTTTTGGAACCTAGCCTGCGCGATTGGACCAGCCATTGCAATTCCATAACGCATTCTGGCAATCGCAATGGTCTGAGCTTCGTCCGGAGCATCAATATTGGCTTTTTCGGTCGGAAATTCCTGGTCATGTTCATACACTTTTAGTTGGTCGGTAAAATCATATTTGGTCCTACCGCTCCATTCCGGACCATACTCATCATCCAGCTGGACGCGGAGTGGAGTGCCTGCTCCCATGTAAAGCGCCCCGATGACATGGCCCGCTTCATGGATGGCAACCATTTGCTGATGCTGACTGAACCGGGAAAAAGTTTTTTCAATTGATAGAATGTTACTTTCAAGGGAAGCTGGTTTTGAGCCACTGGGCTTTATTCCGAAAAGTTTTTTTAATAATTTCATCGACAAATCTATTTGTTTTTTGACGTCATAAAATGTAATGACTGGTACCAAACTAGTGGTAGCGTATGATAGTGATACCGGTCTGCAAAAAGTAAAATAAAAAGATTCTACACATAGGCCTTTCTCCACTTTTGTTTAAACCGACCGGTGATTTAATTTTTTTTGGGCCTTTTTTATTTTAACGGTCAGCCTGTGGCATAGGGACTGACCGGTCAAACGGAATAATTTTCCTCCTCATCTGCTGTTTGTTTCTGAAATGGCGTGAAATCTCCTGTGTTATGGGCGTATAGTTATTGAATGCACCGTTTTTGTAATAAAATATCTTCACGGATTTGCAGTTTTCGTGCTCAAAAACCATATTGAGCATGGTGCGGTCCGAAAGGCCGCAGGAGTGCCCAAGTATGAAGATCTGGTAGGGACTTTCATCAATAAAGCGGATCAGGTTGTGATAATTTGAAGTACGGAAATACCAAAAGGATTTGATGTATTCAAATATGCCTTTAGTTCGTTCCAGTTCAAAACCTGCATAATCTTTATCAAGTTCATCCCCGAATCCAAAAATGATCGGATTGTCCTTTTCACCAAGCTTACCATGGATGTAGTTGATTTCAATCGGTTGGCCCGCTGGCTGGTGGCCATTAACGTATTTCTCCACAGTCGAAGTATAATTGAAATTGAGTACATGCATGGATTTGAGATAGTGCGTATCCAAATATTGGAATTCTTTATCTATGAAGTCTGAGGGATCAAACGGACTGTTTAAGAGCGCATGATATCCATCAACAACAGTATCGGTATTGACGGTCTTCAAATAGGTCTGCAGATGGGCGATCAGAATGGTAAGGGATTTGTTCAGATCGGCAACCATCATGTTTTTTTCCTCCGCATTCGCCATGATCAGGGAAGCCTTGAGCTGGTCATAGAACGTATTTTCGATATCGACCCATTTGGCACTGTTACAGTCCGACAACAGCGTATGTAGCAGATTGGATTTGACGCTGATTTCAAAAGGGTTATAAAAATCGTTGTTCCACCCTTCAAACTTTAAGGTCTGATGTCCGATCATTTTATAAAATCCCTCATGATAAAAATGGTTGATAAATGCAGCGACAGTATCCACCTTGGGGCCGCGGAGCCCGCTCAAGGTATTGATATCGCGGACCGTAACTGTCATCAGTTCATCCTCATATTGGTAGCTGCTCTGCGCTTTATCAAATGCGAGGTTGAGGTACCAGAGAATGAAGTCGTTGTAGCCCGTTTTTAGCCCGTGGGCAAGATCAAATCCGTTTCCGATGAGTATCAGTCTGTTTATTCCTGTTTTGGTGGTCATTGTTTTCCTTGGTGTCATTCTTTTTGGTGCTACAATTCTGGTGATGTTGCTTGGTTTGTCTCCGTAATTTCATCATTGCTGATCGTTGACGTGGAGGGTAGACAATTCAGAAGGAGAATGTGAAGCCCCTTGATATCAGCATATTCCTGGATCAGGGACTGATAGTTTTGCAAATGCTTTGCGTCGTTTCTGGTCTGAAAGATGGCATATATCCCTTGATAGCCATTTGCTGAAAGGTATTTTTCAAGCTTTATTTTATATGCTTCGCGCTTTGTGGGATCCTGGATCTCGGGATTGTGTAGCAGTTTTAGTTCAACGACAAGAGGACCATAAAGGCCATAACTGATCAGATAATCATAGCGGAGGTTGTCAAAACTCTGCACTTCGCGGTGGATATCCGATTTTCTCAGTCCTTTCTCCAGCAAGCTTTTCTCTAAAGCGATTTTGAGTGTTTTTTGGATTACAGTTTCGCCAATATTGACTTCCGGGCTATCTGTATTAATCTTGAAATCGGCCGTCAAACGGTAAAAACCTTGATCTTCAATGAGGTTCCTGATCTCCGTTTCGAAAACATTCCCTACGAATTCTTTAAGTTCGAAATTGCTGTTGATCGGCAGATACTTTCTGGCCATCAGTTCGTTCAACCTGTGTACGGCGGTCACAAAGGGTTCATTATTGCCTTTTTGATTCAAAAGGTCTACTGCAAGCTGGCTTAGATACTGGTTAAATGCATAGGTTCTCTCCCTGAATTGATATCCGGCAGTATGATGGCGAAGCTGGCTAAGCAAATCTATGCTTATTAGACCGCGGAAGTAACTATATACAGCCCGTTGAAGGTAGCTGCTATATTTCCAGTAGTTTTTTTCTATACGGATTTCAAAGGAATATTCCAGCAAACTGAACATTTCAGCCCTGATTAGCTCATTATCAATCCCGTAAAGACACTTTGGGAATGAGGGGCGATCCATTTCGCTCTCAAAGTCAGACACACCGCGTATTCCACTTCTGAAAATATCATCGTTGAAGCCTTGTATCCTTGATTTTAATTGAACAAACCGCCATTTTATAGCTTCCTCGTCCCTGTATCGTGTGATCAAGAAGGCATTTGCAATATCTTTGATCCTGCTTTGGTCATTGCTCGCATGTTTTTTCCATAGTTGCCTGAGCGCTGCTTTATCCTGCTCTCCATCAGCCAACCTTCCAAAAGCAGTTAATGCCTGTTCCTGGTCAAAAGTGGAAAGTTTGTTATCTTCGGCTAATCTGAGCAGGATGGGATTCAACGCGGAAAGCTTCATCTGTGCGACAGTCTGAGCAAATGAACGTGCACTGATCTCGATCAGGTCGTCCTTACGCGTATTAAAAAAGGTGACAACCATTTCGGTTTCGGCCGGAGATATCGGATGGAGGCTTTCAATAATCCTTTTTGTGAGGTCATCATTTCCATGGTCATAAAGGTCAAGTCTGGAAATACTCTTGAGCAGTTTTTCGCGGAAAGTGGTGAGAATGCCTATTTCATTGAGCAGAAAGGCCGCTTTGAAATAGAGCTCAATATGTAGCCAGATGCTGTTATTGTGTTTATAGTTGACCTGGCTCTCGCTACGGCTCTGAAAGGTTAGTTCAAACTGATCGGGATTATAGCTTTCCAGCACCATAACAATGACCTGCGCTATGTAAAACCGATCACTTGGCTCAAGGAGCTGAGCCAGTTTATCAAATTCCTTCACCACGAAAGGGATCAGACCGGTATTGAAGTGGTCTTTTTTCCTTACATAGTGTCTGCGCAGATCATTAAGCAGTTCGTTCAGTGATGCCACCTGGTTGTTTTGATCGCTTTTCTTTGGATATTTTTTTTCCAGGTATAGGTAGATGGGATGCGAAGAATGGTAAGGCTCCAGCTCATGTCTTGCCTTGCTGATGACCTGGCCCATTCGCCAGCTTTCGCCATTTTGGTTTAGGTGACGCTCGATTGCGCGGAATTCGCTAAGGCTGAGATGCCGTACAACCGCTTTTATGATCCCATCAACAGAGCTGTTGAAACTCCTCGATTTCACAATGGTCATCAGAAAACCGTTTCGTTTTTTAACCAGATAACTTGTAGCGTGTTTGATCATTTCTGGGAAATAGTCATAGTAGCGGTCCTCATCGAGTGCTTTTTTGACAAGCTTTGCCAACAAGAGGTCAAGCTTTTTGCTGTTAAGCGCAGTTATCGTATCAAAAAGTCTATAAAAGCTCTTTCCATAGCCAAAATTCGCATGGTTGAGTGCTTTAGTCTTAACCTTAAATTCATTCAAGATACTGATGATAGCATATTCGTCCGCCAGATTATTGATAGCGGTAGAAAGGTTTTCCAGTTTTTTACCTGAACGGATAATGCGTTGCAGAAGCGATATTAATCGTTCATCGTTTGATGCAAGCTCCGAGGCTGCTCGAAGGAATTCATTTAGGATATGGTCGGGACTGGATTCAAAATATGCAATTTCAACAAGCACGGGTTCTCCCTCGCCCATAGCAATCATTGCATAAAAGGCTGTGCTGTGCATGGAATGCAGATTTTCTTCTTTTGCAACTGAAAGTAAGTAGGGTATCCATGTTGCTTTTTTGCCTGCAGAAAGCTGCGATTGTGATGCTACCGCCTCGATGACCAGCATCTGGTTGGCCTGTTCAGTTCTTAATGGGGCAGAAAGCAATAGCTCATCAAGTCTGTAGCGAGGTTTTTCAAGCAGGAAATGATTTTCGGAGATGAACTTTGCAAGTGCACTATGGATATTGAGCATGGAAAGGCCATTTTTGGTGTAGTAAGAAAAAATGGTTTCAAAGACTTCATCTAAAAAACGCTCGTCAAAAGCCTTAGCATCAGTATCCATGATAATGGAAAAGAGTTTTTCATCAATGTTGTGGTATTTTTCCGATTTGATGAATGCAATTACCGGCCTTAAAAACTCCGGTTCCATTTCCAGCGCAAAATTGAGAATATCCACCCAGTTTGGCCTCAATAGATCCAGTTCGGTATCTATCATGAGATCGTAAACAGTCTGAAAACGGTATCCAAGCCTTGTCAGTTCCTTTGCAGCCAGATATTCCTGAAATTCCGTATGTTCAAAACTAAAATAGTCACCAGTCGGCTTCATTACCCTTGAGATCAAGGTGTCCAGTTCGATCAGGTTTAGAAAGATAAGACTGATATTAGAGCTGTTCTGATCAAGAAAGGTGATAAAGTCTTCTTTGGAGATCTGATTAAGACCCTGGATCTCCAGGGTTAGCGCCAGTCTTTCGAGCACCCTTTTGGTCAGGTGGCTTTGGTTACTTTTGCCTTTTTTGGTATGGCTGTCCAGGTTATAATAGATCACCTTATCAAAAAGTTGTGATTTATTGATCTGGAGTGTGCTCTCAGGGGGAAGCTTACTTTGAATGACGTAGTTACAGAATTCATCAAGATACCTGGGTACTTTTAAGATGGATTCACCTATGCCACTTTTAGAGTTGCGGACAATGGCCTCAATGTGATTTGGTTCAAATTTTGAAGGGGATAGTCTAAAAGTCAGGTAATCTGATATCTGATAGTGATTAAAAGGGATCAGTTTGATGAATCGGAACTGTTGGCCATCTAGCAGATAAGCAATCACGGAAGTGAAATGTGTCCGGTTGCTAATAATCAAGTTGATATTATGGGCATTGCAATGGGCCGATATGGAGATAAATGTGGGAATGACGTCCCGGTTTTCATCAAGGGCATCGTAGATCAGGTATTTAATATCACTTCTAAGAGGGGTGGGCTTGGTTTGCATGCCGCGGATGAGCTGGTATTGCTCACCCCGCTTGTTCAAAAACGCAGCGGTCTGGTTAATCAAAGTCGTTTTGCCATAACCTGGCTCAGCTAGGATAAGGACCTGTTTATCATTAAGCAGCTCTTCTGGCGAAATGAAGGGCGATCTACTATATAAGCTGACCTTCTGTTTTGGTTTGTCTGCCTCTAGGTCCTGGTAGGAAGTAAATTCCTCAAAATATTGTGAGATGAAAGCGCTCATGTGGTGATATTATGCTCCTCATTTATTTAAGATTGATGAGTGCATAAATATGGAGAATATTTTTGTTTCATAGGTAATTGATAGAGGGATTCATTATATTTTATTGCATAGTTCGCTGAACTAAAAACACTCCCAACTATAAAGCTGTGTTATTTTTAAAAAATAAACAGAAATAAGTAGGGATTGCTCAGGTGCCCAGATACCCGGTTTTCATTTTTGACAGGATTTCGTTGATGTCCATTTAATAATGTCTTGGTTCAAGAGCTTAAGTAATATTTCATGAATTGTTAAATTACCTGTCGCTATCTCATAGGTCAGTAGCATGCACCGGCCGGTCCAAAAGTATGTTTTTGGTCCATTGTCCCCAATCGGTAAGCCGTCGGTGGCTGACCTGGACAATATGGGGATTCATTTTACTAGCTGATTTGCGTTCAGCTTCAGTCGGGATTTTGAGTGTTATCGTCATAAGTCCCAAAGATTCAAAACTATGGAAGGTATTCCGCCCGAAATTCAGGAATGTTTTTTCAGTGAGTTCCAGAAGATCCGTTTCGGTCAAATTGTCCATTATATGTGCGAACCGCTGGTAAAAATCATAGGTGATTTCGCCACGGGAAAGATATTGTGCTGCACGGCCAAGATATCCAGCCTTAAATTCATCATTCAGTCTATCCAAGTATAGAAGCGAAAATTTGCCGAACTTTTGCCGGTATTGTGTATCCTGCTGGATTTTTTCGATCATTTTTTGACGTGCTGATGTTGGGACTTTTCCGATTTCGGAGAGAAATGCAATCACTTTTTCCAGAAATACCGCATCCCGGACGGCAATAGTGGCTTTCAGGCCTTTGGCTATATAGGAAAAAATGGGGACGGCGTCACCAACGTCCAGGATTTTTTCCAATGTAGAATCCGCAAGCCCTCCGATAATTTCGTACAGCTTGTCCTTGGCAACAGATGCCTCGAGCGTTTCCCCGGCGAGATTAATGCCTTTTTCCATGTTTTTATTTTTACGTTTAAAATAGCCTGTCATGCACACTGGGCGGGTCTATGCGCTCAGAAGTGACCGGACTTCCCAGAAAGTTTAGGTGGGGGATGTTGGGAATGCGCAGGCTGAAATTACCGTTCAGGAGGTTTTCGCGCAGTTCCATTAGCAGGCGGCCCAATGCGTTGGTGCCGACGTAGTATTCACCATCCTCCACAGCCCCCCAAACTTTGTCTTTATCGGTGTACTCCACAATGTTATAACCCGAAGTGCTTTTGAGCACATTGGAAAATATGTCGTAATGCTGGTAGAGCTTGAGTTCGATGCAAAAGCGCATGATTGCAAACCGCTGCCGGTCCCAGTCTGGCCGGTTGAAGTCCATAACCGAACGGGCATAGTTTTTGGCGGATATCGGGCTTTTGTAGCCGAGTATATTGCGCTGGATATCAGCCCTGTCTGGGAATCGCAAGGCTTGATAGAGCGCTTCGGCTGACAGTATTTTATGGCCGGAAATGAAAAGGGGCAGGTTGGGTGCCATGTTGGAAAGCGCCCCATACTTACCCTTCGTACTTTTAAACGTAATACATTCGTCCTTTTTATAAGTCCTGCTGCTCAGTACCATCTACCAGTGTGCCCCCCGGTTTTTAACTTCAAATAACGGAAACCAGCCATTACTGCCCCACCAGAATACCAGTGGGCAGGTATTGGATATGTTCCGCCAGGTAAAAAAATGTGTGCCGGTACCGAGCGTCTGGAAGCTCGGCGGGGTGAAGCCTAAAGGGCGTACACTTGGTGCAGTTAGTGTTTCAACGCGGTTGATGATTTCAATACCTTTGGTAAGCAATATGTTTTCGTAGCGGTCGCGGGCTTCGGGGGAGGAATAATAGGTTTCGGTTTTCGGATGGCCTTCGGGTCTGAAAGCGTATTTGAAGTTTTTTAAGGGGTAGTCCCGATCAAAGGCGCCCTCGATAAACTGCAGGAAATTTTCGCCTGCCTGACTTTGTTTGGGATAAACTACGTCCAACAGTGGGTCAGGATTGTAGTAATTGATAACAGGATAGTTCATGGTTTCGCTCACACAATAATAGCGTATACGTTTTTCCATGTCGAAACCCAATTTTTGCGTCAAGCCAAATCTGACATTTCTACCGCCCCAGTTATGCAGGATGATGAAAGAGCCAATGATCTTGATGCCCGAATCCCGGAAAGCTTCAGGACCATAGGCCGCAATTTCCGCTTCGATGTCACCCCTGAAGTTACCGCCAGAGGCCAGTACATCATCGAGGTAAATCCAATATTTCACATCCCCCTGACCGCAGTCATTCAGTGTATAGCCATATTTTTCCAGAAGGGTAGCATTCATGATCGCCAGCATGTCCTTTTGGCTTTTCAACGGCTGTTGGCAGTCCAGGAACCTGCATTCATCAAGCAGGTCCGTGACGTTTTCATAACCAAAATCCCGGCAGTATATTTCCATTTCTCCGCCAAATATACGTAATGTATTTTCTCTGGAAAGGTAACTTTTGGGCAATAGGTGGAGAAACTCGCCAAGTATGAACTCCCGGTCGTCAGCTTCGAACTGGTTGATCCAGCGTGTTACCCGGTCGCGGTCGATAGGTCTGAAAAAAAAACCGGCTTCCTCAATACGGTAGTTGCCGATTATGGTTAAAATGTCGTCAATAAGTGCATCCATGACTTTGTTAATTTAGGTGTGGTTTGAGAGTAAAGTCAGGACTAAATATCGTACAATTTTTAGAATTATGAAAAGTAGGTTAGTGCATTGTGGAAAAATACGATTGAAGATGAGTGAAGCTTTTGTTTATTATTGTTCAGCCGGCCAAGTCTAACTGTTTTGTCGCTACTTACATATGCTAGAAGAATTATTTGAACTTATACGTACCCAGCAGGTCTGCCTTTGGATCGGTGCAGGTTTTTCGAGGTATGCAGGTTATCCCACCGGATGGGGGCTGAAGGAGAAGCTGGAGGAAGGCTTGCCGGAAGAAGAGCGGGCACAGCTTTCAGCTTACCAGAGCCTGCGGGAGTTTTCGGAATATTATACGGTACTAAAGGGAGGCAGGCAAGACCTGGAAGGTTTTTTGAAGCATACTTTTTCGCAGGCCCCGGCCTCAACCTATTTTCATGACCTGCTTAGCCGGGTCAGCCATTTTAAGACCATTATCACCACCAATTACGATCATTTGATCGAAGATAGTTATAGCCGCAAAGCCTATGTGGTCCGTTCAGCTAAAGACCTGCCCGGCCTGAATACAGATCAATGCGTGATCTACAAAATCCATGGGGATATCAATGATGGAGGCAGTATGGTCATCACTTCAAAGGACTATGCGCAGATGTACAACCGGGGAGCGAAAAATCCGCTTTGGTCCAGGATCAACGGGGAGATTGCGAGCAAGCACATGGTGTTTTTGGGTTATGGTTATGAGGACGATAACATATGGGCAGATTTTGACTCGGTTTACGGGCAGTTGCCAGGGCACAGCCTACGGCGGTTTATGGTCGGACCGGGTATCGATGCGCTCAAGCTGGCCAGGTTAAAGCGGGAAAAGATAGAGTTCATTCAAATGAGTGGAGAAGACTTTATCATCCAGCTAGTGGAATACCTCAAGCAGCATGTGATTGCGGATATGGAAAAAGGCCGTGTTGCCCCGCAGGTTGCTTTGAATTTTATGTCCGGCTTTGGTATGGTGGCAACAACGGAAATGGATGAGTACAAAACCCGCTTACTATCACTGGGGAAACGCAATGGTAAAACGGATTCGAAAATCGAGTTCCGCACAGACGATAAGGATTTTATAGCTGAATACAAAAAACTGGTGGACGGCACGGGCAGCACGGTTGTTGAAATACCCCAAGATAAACTTTTGAGTTTTGTGCATTCCGTCGAGGGTTTCCACTGGAATACCCTGGAGGAGATTAGCAGGTTTGGTTTGGCCATGCTACCTGTACTTTCGGAAGCCTGCAATGTGGAGTTTCCGGACCACGATGTTGAACTGCGCGGACTTCCAATAGAACTGTTTGTATTCCATAATAAAAACCTAAGGCTGAAAACTAAGGTCCACGGTTTTGATTTTGAGCTGAACAGTTCCATTACCAAGTCCAAAAAGACTGATGTCAAGATCCATATGGCTGCCCCCGCTGAGTTCAGCAGTGTTAAAGCCTACAGGGATGCCTATATTGTGTTTGATTTGCTGTTATCGGGGGAGGAAGTCAGGCTCTACAGGCCTGGCAAACCCGAACCGCTGAAGCAAAAACTGGTGCTGCCCGGCCGGGTGCAGGAAATCAGGTATTTTCGCGAGATCTATAGCGCACTGGCCACGATCGAAAATTATTTTGATGTCCGGTTTTCAGATGTCCAGCCCGGATCAATTACCGAGGAAGACAGGTTGAATATCAATATGCTCACCTCGCTGATCAATAAAAAATACCATGCTGTCGAAATCCCGGAAGGGATCGTTTTCCAGGCCAGCCCCGACACGATAAACAAACTTAAGGTAAAGCTAGAGCCTGATATGTTTTTTGTCCTACATGCCCAGGAAAAGTACCTGGAACTGTTCGGCCAGAGGCTAGACCTAGGCGAGGAGCAGATCATTTTACAAAAGCCGACGGACTATCACCTCGATCCCAAAACCCATACGCTGAGTGTCAGGGATGCCAGCAACCTGGTCGTTTTCAAGTATAGCAGGTTAGGTTTTGAGGATTTTTCAACACTAGAAACAGTTTTCGAAAAAAAGATTGGTTAACAATACAATTTAAGATTTGTATGATCAACTATTTAGATATGGCTGATCAGCTTGTTAGGGAAACTATTCAGCATCGGTATTTACACTTTGGTTGAGCTGAAGTCAGTGAAACGGAAAAGTCCGAGATAGCAGGTGGGCGGCAGTGTTGACTGCCAGCTAGAATCGAACTCATAAGGGAAACTTTCGATAAGAACCTGTCACTTAACATCGATGGTCTTAAAGTGTGTTTCGCAATTACCATCCCGGAGGTATCTTTGGATAATTCAACATTTTTTCACAGTTCAGGACCGCCAGAAGGGAAGATAAACAAGGATTACGATAAACTAGTTGTTTTGTTAATAGATAGATGCTAAAACTTACGCATTGGATAATTATAAATTTGGGAAGGGCCTTGATCTAAAACTGAGTAGTTGTTTTTGAATGGTCTTTTGGGTCTAAAAAAATGCTGTATATTTATTGGTCTTTTATTCTCCTTAAATTATTTTAACGCATTATGCTCAATTGGCTTTTCGGCACGAAAAAAACTGAACCTGTTTTATCTAAAGTGGATTACTGGAAGGCGTTTGAATTGTATGCGCTTTTCGATGATCTGGATAAAGTGATGGCCGTTCTGGAGCAAATGGATGATACCCGCATTGATTTTATCGCCTTTAAGGATTGGTTTTCTGAAGAACTGGGTGAACTGGAGGGGGCTAACGTGCCTGATTTTACCAGGGTCTGGTTATGGTTTTCCCCGGGGGCGGAGTGGGACCGGGTGACGGGTAAGCAAGGCGCTGAGCTCGGTAGAAGTGTCTTTAAAAGGGCAGATTGGTGGAAACGCAATCAGGACTTTCTGCCAGGCAGTATCGTTTGTTTAGAAGGGGAGTATGGTGTGGTGTTAGGGGACTCCGAAGACGGACTTTTTGGCCTTGTCAGGTGGGATACCGATAAAGACCAGGATGCCGAAGACTGGCGTGGTATATGGGGGAACTTTCTAGCTATGGGCGGAAAGGTGGTGGAAGACCATGAGTTTAACTTTATTGATAGGTATGGCAATTTGAAAAGAGGCATGGAAACGGAAAACAGGGATTTTGTCGCGTTTAAGGAGGAGATTAGCTGGTTTTTAAAACCGGATTCAAAAGTGGTTTTCAAGGAGGGGAGTTTAAGGCTGAGCGAAGAATTTAAGGAGGTGTTTCCGATACTAACTACCTTGGTAAAAAAGGCCAGAACCAGTTACTTGAGCATTGACGGAACTGATTACCTGCTTTTGGCCTGGGATGGCATAGATGGTAAGATCTGTGGCTGGTTAAATAGATTGGAGGATCCCGATAGTTATGCTGGTGGGTTGAGCGCGGAACATGAATTGTTGTTGCGGGGTATCAGTGGGATCAGGGAGAACTTTGGCTTATCCGTTCCGGCATTGAGTGATAACCAGGAGTGGATGTTTTTGGGCTCGGAATGTTCACTGGGTTTGGGAGACTACGATGATTACTATGAAATGATGTGTGCAGATGAGAAATGCGGGCAGATTGATAGCAGTGATTATATGGTTTTTGTGGTCGAGGCTAACGGTGGACAGGTGATGTATGAACGTGCAAGCGGTAGCGTCCACATGTTGTCACACGACCATTGTTTTGAAAATGTGGCGTTTTTACCAGGGCAGCCTGCCTATACTTTTCATACCATTAACGGAGTAGGTACATTTGTGGATTATGTGGAGATTCTGGCGGGGCAATGGATGGAAGGGATCAAGTAAGCCTGATTGCCCAATGGTGCGAGTAAGGCATTAGCCTATATCCCTTACGATTAACCTAAAACTAGTGTTGTTGAATGGTAATTTGCTGAGGTTAAATAGGGGTTTGACTTTGGATTCAATGCAGATTTAACTTAAGAAACTAAAAGGTTTCGGCTTTGCCTGTTAAGAGGTAAACAACATGGCCGGAACAGCTGTGCTGCCCGGCCAACAAAAAACAAAATAATTAAGATGTCACTATAATTACTGGGTTTGCCCATCCGGGAAACCATTAAGGAGAAATAAAGCAAAGCGGTGCGGCATCCACCAGCACCGCAGGTCGCCACTAATCATTAACTAACTCCACAGCCGCTCTCGCTGCTGTGGGCAGATATGCCTTTATGCGGTAAACATTTTTCAAGATCCCTGAACCTTAACACCTGGCCCTGGGATCGGCATATCCCCTAAACTTGTTGCAAATATGGGCAGGGCGATTTTGAAGGGAAAGGGATTGTATCAATTCAGTCATTTGGGCTGGTAATACGCTCGTCTGTAAAATTTAATATGGCAAATGGTTTGTTTGCGTGCTGCTGGCGAAAGATAATTTATGACCGTTTTCAGCATTTGAGCGGCCTTGGCTGTAGCTGCCGATAACGGGTTGTTATTTGCCTGTGTTTTTTAGCCGGCCGGTTTAGATTAGCTGGTTTAATAACAGAATTTTATTGCGTTTAGGTGGGTGATTTTAGCCAGGTTTACTGAAGTTTCAGGAAATCTTGACCGATGCGCCAACTTTAACGATTATTGATTATTCATAGAGAAATAACTCCAGCGTCCCGTTGGTATAGGCCTGCAATCCTTTGCGGGCCTTTTTTTGACAAGGAGGACTCCATTTTTACACTGAGCAAATAAAAACTTAATATATTTTGATATTAAATGTAATTTTATTAAGTTTGAACTATAATTAATGATTGTATGAAATTTGGTGTCATTCCTGAGGAGTTAATTGTTGCGCAAAAACATAAGGTTCATATGGAATCCCTTATGGATTATGTGTCCAATATGGACAAGGGGTTCAAAACAAGCCTTAATTTTGAACTTCGTGGGGAACTGTTTGATCTCAAGGACAGCAGTCGCACAGCTCAGAAGCGATTCAATGCCCTTCAATTGGAGCGGTTAAAAGAGCCGCAGGATGGTGATCTGTTCTTTGGACTGCTAAGCGATTTCAAAAAGAAGTTCGAGAAAAAACAGAATGGGCTAGCACAGTTTGATTTCGAGGATGATCACGCAGAATACTTACGCCTAATTAGATGCGGATACAGGGAAAATAGTCTAGCCATTGGCTTGCTGAGCCCGGTTCAGGTGATGGACTATATTGAGCCAGATTACTCCACCGAGTTTTTTGACTACGTTTCCAATGCATTGCGTAAGCGGATTTGTGGTGTCAACAGGTTTATCATTCAGATTACAGGTAGCTTCAAGCGCTTACTTTTAGATAAAAGGGCCATATTCAGATCAATCGTGGAGCAATTTTTTAAAAACCTGGATGATGAACATGCGGTTTTAAATAGTTTTTTAATCCCAGAAAGTATTAAACTATTTAAAGTAAGACAACATGAACATTCAACATATAAATACATTGGTAACGGTTCTCGACGAATCGCTGCTTAACGAAACTAATTTTAGCGAAGAAAAGAAAACAAACCTTTTGGAGATCAGGCAAATACTGATCACTGAGGGGGAAAACATCAAACATAAAAAAAGAGATTGGGGTTCCATCGCGGTCAATGTGCTACAGGCCATTAACCTGCTTATGGAGATTCTCCGTTCCAATGGGGGTTAAAAATGAATATCGGCAGAGCTGTAAAACAGCTGAGAAAACACCATAAGCTAAATCAATCAGAACTTGCAGGTTCTGTTGGCATTACGCAGACATCGCTCTCACAGATCGAGTCTGGAAATACTGTACCGAACAGTGGTACCCTGAAAAAAATCTGTGATTTTTTCCAGATACCCGAATTGGTAGTTTACCTGTTGGCAACTGATGATAACGATATTCCGCTTGCCAACCGTGAAATGTTCGCAAAGGTGTTTCCCTCAGTTTCTGGGATTTTGCTAGATCTTTTTGACGTACCAAAAGAAGTGAGATAACTAAGGTGATTTTGATTAGTATCTATGCTGAACAAAGGTCTTGGAAACCAGTAGGCAATAAACAAGAAAAGCTGCATTCCCATGCAGCTTTTCTTTGTTTTATCAATAACGGATTAAAAACCTCCGAAAGGTCCTCCGGTTTTTTTTCTGGTGTTTGGAACCTGATAGCTTTTTTCAGGAAATACCTGCCATTCATCGAGGTTTTGTTTCAGGCTTTCGATTTCCTCGGGGGCTATCTTTACCAGGCCCATAGTGGGCATAGCACTTCCATCAATCAAGTCACCCTGATGGGCCCTGATCACCTCTGCCACCTTTTTCAGGTCAACAGGCTTATCTCCCGTATGTTTGATGATATAGTTCATGGTAAGTGGAACATTCCCTTACCTTCAAAGTTAGCACCAAAACCCATAGCTTGTATATTTTGTGACAGAAATTTTAAGATTTCGTCAGATCTGACCTGGTTTCTGGGGAGTCCTAAGAGATCGGGCCTGGTGGAAAGCAGTCTTGCGGCAAGACCGGTAGCTGCCGGGCAGGCCATACTCGTACCGTCCATTGCTGCATAATGGTCTCCAGGATAGGTGGAGATGATGGCGACTCCCGGTGCGATCAGATCGGTTTCAGGCCCGATGTTGGAAAAAGCAGCCACATAGTTATCGGGGCTTGTACCATAAGGGGCACTTTCTGCATCTGCATGCGTACTGCCGGCAGGATAGGTTCCTTTGCGGCCCATGGCACCTACTGCAACCGATAGGCTGTATGCGGCTGGAAAGCTTACCGGCTGCCTGCCATCGTTACCATTGGCGGCAAAACAAACGATTCCGGCATTATAGGCATCCTTGATGGAGCTGATCAGTCCTTCATCCAGGTCTTTTTCGCCAAGGCTCATGTTGATCAAGTCGCATTTGTCGGCAATGGCCTGGGCGATGGCTTTCATGATGTCAAAGTTAGAGGCATTTTTGCCCAGGGCAAATACCCGGTAGATCTGCAGCTCGGCACCTAAGGCTACGCCTGGCATCGCACCGGACGCGCCGATGATGCCTGCAACGTGGGTGCCATGGCCTTCCTTATCGCTATAGTCATTTGGATCCTCACCGTTGATCATGTTTTTCCCGCCGGATACCACTAAATTGCCATGCGGGCCGGCACCGGTATCGATCACACCGATGCGCACCGGGTGTTCGAGCGGATGGAAGTTGCGGGTATCAAAGAAATGCCTGAGCACATCGTTTGTGCCTAGATCAATGGGGCTGAGTTTGACCTTCAGGGTAGCTTTGGGTTTGATGTTTTTCTGGAGAACGCCCCAATAGCTGTGATCGGGGTAAATGTAGAGCCTTTCGACCTTATCAGCGTTGAGCTGGAGCTTGGCATAACCACTGGCATTGGTTTTTGCTTTAGATCCGATGCGTTGTTTGAAATTGGTAAAAGCAATCACCAGGATGCCCTGTAGCGGCTTTTCGGCCTGATCGGTGATGAGCACATCCAGGGTTTTGGTGGCGGATTTGGCGGTTATTTTGTGGTCGAGCTTTTCCTGCATCGCATCGGTCCTGGAATAGAATTTTTCGGGGATGATGCGCAGACCGGGATAGGAGAAGCGGAAGTTGGCCATTTCATCGGTATCCAGGCTGACCAGTTTGGCACCTTTGCTTTTGATGGAGTCAATGACTTCCAGTGCGATTTCCTCCTGTGGCGCCTGTGGCATATTCCTCACGCTAAAGCTCATCGCGCTGCTGCCACTGCTTTCAAAGTCTATGGCATTATCGAGAGTGGTCAGGAAGTCCGCCACATGTGGGTTGCTTTTCAGGCTGATCTCCGATCCCGATGAGGGCAGGAGAATAAAGTTCTGTCTTTTTGAAGTTTTCATGGGATGAGGTGTTAGAACCAACGGGTATTGAATGTTCTTTTAACTGGGGGAGGAGGCTGATTAAGGTCAACCCTGTTGTCCTGCTTTTCCGCACCACCGCCCGCCGGTGGGCCGGAGGTACCGCGTACCGCATTTACGCCGGTGGCCGTTAGGAAGATTAGAAAACCGTTCAATATGGCGATCACATATTTGAGCAGTGGGTTAAGTTCAGAGTGGGTTGTGGCGGCAAGAATTACCGAGATCAGTATAGACAGCACTAGCCCCAGCCATCTGGGGTTCCAGTTGAGTGCGGTCTGGAGGCCACCGCAGACGGCATATACGCCCAGTGATGATCCGGCGAGCGTAGCAAGGGTACCGGATGTGATGAAATCATTGGTCTGGAAATGCGGAACAGCGGCAGCGGCCGGCGTGGCTTGATCCTGAATGAGTGATAGGATTATTGTGATCATGGTACAATGGTTTAAAGGATGATATTGTCAATTTCAAACTGTTTAACTGTGTAGGTTTCCTGGTAGGCGGATAACCTGCCCAGTGTAAATGGATCGATTTCGGTCTTTACATACGCTTTTGCGCCTTCGGTAGTGGCTCCACTTGCTTCCGCTTTTACCTCCGTAAAGATTTCAGCATAGGGACGGATGGTTTCCACGGGGCTTGCGGTGATTGCCTGTGGCTTGGCACTGGTAAAAGGAAATGAAACGTTATCCCATTTAAAGGTAATACCGGTCGCTTTTTCGATCTCCTTCAAACTAACCTGATAGGTTTTATTGTCTGAAAACCTTAGTGTCTCAAAATAGTCGTCAGGAAGCGGCTCTTTGATGTCCACCATGGCTTTTTCCATCTCTGCGCCGTTGATCATTTTGTCCTTGATAAACTCCCATTGGCTCATCATAAAGCCTACTGCATAGAGTTTGCCATCACTTTTTTTGTAAACGATCACTTTCCAGAAAACCGAAGGGATCTGGATGGGATTGTCTTTATAGGGCTTGATGAAATTCAGGTCCCTTTTGTCCAGCACCGGGCCGGCAAATACACTGATGTCTGCAATTTTACCTTTTACGCCATGCTCCATGATGTGCTGTTCCAGTTGGAACCAGATGCCGCCTTTTTGGTTGAGCAATTTGTGCTGTGGGGTACAGTTGGCCCAGTTAAAGGTCTGTTTGTCGGCAAGGATGCTGGTTTCCTCCGGGCCCCAGCAAGGATCAACCCGGCGCACGATGTGGCCGCGATCAAAGGTGTTCAGGTCTTTGCCATAAAACTTGTTGTCCACCTGGAAGTTTTCATCGATCTGCTCACAGAACTGCCAGTCGTCTCCGCCTATGCGTGGTTTTGCACTATAAGCCTCGCCGCTGATGTTTACCGCGGCAAGCAGTGGTAATTTCCTTACCCGGTGCTGAAAGAGGCTGAAGTGGGTGTAGCGGATTTCTTTATCGCTGCCCTCATGGATGAATTCCTGTTTCAGGGGGGCGCAATTGCCGGAGTCAAATGCCGGGAAGGTAACAGGCTCGCCCAGAAAGCCTGGAGCGTAGCCAACAATTTGTTCTGCCATAATGTGTTGTTTTAGATGGTTTGAAAGGTTTATGGTTTTAGGGAGAGGGGTTATTATATTTTTAGCTTAATACCTAGGGCAAGGAGTTTGGTTTTGACGAAGTTGCTGGTTGGGTCTTCGCCCTGGCTGTAGTCGAGGCCAAGGCCCAGATTGGTCTTACCGCTTGGGAAAAAGTTTAATCCAAGCATTAGCCATTTCATATTGCCGTTGTTGTAAAGATTGTCACTGAAAACTTTCCTGTAGGTATAGTCTACCGTCAATTGAACATATTGATAGGCTTTGTTTGAGATCGGGAAGAACTCAATGTAGAGACGGTTGGCCCATATACTTGCTTTTTGACCTGATTCACCTAGACTTCTGTATTGCTCAAATCCCGTATATGGGTAATATCGAAAAATAAGCTCATCGTCTCCCGTTTTGACCTGCCCACCGGGTTCGCCAACATTGTATCCCTGTAAAGAAGCAAATATATTGTATTGTATCGTTTTAAGATTTTTTACAAAGTCCTTTTTATAGTCAAAAGATCCTGTAATGACAGGTCTTGAATACCAGTGTCCACCATTATACAGAAGTTCTGTGCCTAGTCCACCCGAAAGGTTGTTTTTCGTTTTAGTAACGTCATCAATGGTATTGCGGTGCCACTCTGTCTTAGGGTAAGCAATCCAGATGATTTTAGAATTTGGCAGGAGTTCGAAATCAATAAGCTTGATCCCTGCATCTATCACGGTGTAAAATTTTTCGTTCTCATAGTCACTGTTCCAGGCTATGGCGGCTGGTTTGGTCTCACTTTTGGTCCCGTCAAAGCTCCGGCGGATCTGAAACCCTTCATTCTCCAGCCATTTGGTAATTTTGTTGATCTTCAAAACAAAAGTCGGTGGATCGGGTTTTGTTTTGTCGACTTCCTCCTGGGCAAAGACTGTAAAAGTGCACAATAGTATGATAACAATGGTCATCGATAACTTTTTCATGTTATTTAAGTTTTTCATAGATCAGCTCAATAAGTGATTTAACTGTAAGACCGCTTTTTCGTACTTCTTTAACAACAATAGTCTGATCGGAACGGTAAGTTTTAATGTACTTTCTTAGCGTCAGGGTAAGCATGCCCAATGCTACTTTATCAAGGTAAATGGGGTAGTCTGCAAGTACATGTTCTTCTTTGACTCTGTCAGGTGAAATACCTGCTTCTTTGGCCACTTCGGTCGTTACTTTTCTGGTGACCTCTTCTTTTGTTGGCATAATTGTTTGCGTTAAGGTGATGAATAATAAATGTTCTGTTGAGATGAAAACAAAGCCCGATCCCTTGATTTACTACTCCCAAGTTGGGAATTGCTTATGAACTGAATGTTACCTAATAGTTGTCTGTTTGCACATAAATTTAAACCACTTTAAGGAATATTCAAATACTTATAAATGGGTATATTCAATCTCTATCATATTGTAATTGAGTTTGTTATAGACTTAGTTTCTTGTGGATGTTTTGTTCGTTTACATGTCTTGTACTAGATACAGTTTTTATGGTTTTTGCGGGGAAATATAGGCTAGCCGGTAACGTTGAGTGTGGGCGATCAACTGCCACCATTCCCAGAACTTCAAAGGGTTGATGCTGAACGTGCGGTACAGCGTGCTGTGCGGCGTGTTTGGATGTGCTTTCAGAAACCTGTTCCACCTGATCATACCTGTTTCAAAGTCCAGGCCTTTGCCTGGGAATTCAGTATAGCTAAAGCTTTTATCCGCGTTTTGATAATGGTAATTATCCAGGGTGAAGAACTGGACTGGCGGGGTATTGCTGATGGCGATCAGGCAGATGGTGATCATGATCATTCGGGAGATTCGGCGTTTTTTTGTTGGATTTGTCATGGTCGATGTTTTAGATGTATGGTTACTTATTGCATGGACCTTTGCTGGGCGAAGCTTTTCCTCCGCCCTGGTTGAGGTCCATACCAGGGTTCTTTGCCTTTTGTTCCCTTAAGGCAGCCGCCATTCCCGCGGGCGTGTCGGCAAAACCAGCGCCGCCTGGACCAGAGATACCGACGTTTGTAATGGGGTTGGGGATGTTGATCCCGGCGGCCTGACCGGCCTGATAGACATAGGAGGCGCAGTTGAAGTCAGTGAAATGGTAGTCTTTGCGTTCTCCGCCGATATAACTGATCAGTTTATTAAAGGTTTCGCTGTTTACCGCATAGGTAGCGCCAAGATCGTACTTCAGATCACCGTTATCGAGGATCTGTCCACGGGATTCCAGCTTTGCAAGGCCCGTTCCTGTTGGGTATAGACCGATGGTCTGGGTGATGGTCTGTCCGTTTCCAGTTTTGGAGAGCTGAATGGCCACATGGCCGAAACTGTTGGGTCCGAGGTTGAAACTGGTTCCGGCAAAGGGTTCAACAACCAGAACACGCACAGTGAATGCTGCATTTGGAGTGGTGATCAAAGCAAAGCAGTCCATCATTTTTTCCGGATCAACCGGTTTTGCATCCTCCATAGGCAGGTTGGAAGGCTCAGGCGTGGCAGGTGTACTGGGGCCTGTACTGCCGGAACCTCCAGAGCCGTATTCATAGTCGTAGTTTCCTCCTCCCCCTCCACCGAAATCATCGTATATGCTCCACATGCAGTCCTGGTAGAATGAATAGGAACAACTCATGGAGCTGTGAATAGTGAGACTACCTTCTCCGTCGATATACCAGTCCTGGCTCCAGCTGCACGATGCTACGATGGCGAGCATCAGCGGATCATTTGAAGAGGAACCTTTAATGGGGACCGGACTGTTTAATAAATGCTCCCGGAATGGTGCGGGGCCGGGCCGGATTTCTCCAGTGGTTTTTCCGTTGGAAAGGATAGCGCCAGAGCTCAGATGGTAGCTAAGGTTATATCGGAAAATTTTTCCACTGAAGTGCTGTGGCCCGTTGATCTGACCCAATTGCAAAGCGATGGGGTCAGGCAGTACTTCGATGACTTCGGCTGTGACTTTTTTGGTGGTACTGTCACGGAAAATATGCAGTTTCCGGTAACCAAGTTTCTGACCGTGGTATGTCGGTGATCCTTCCAGGGGAAGGTTCCAGGAGCCTGGTGACGGGCTTTTCCTACGGTATAATTTACGGTAATCCGCTTTAATGTTAATAAGGAAATGGCTATTGCTGTCTGCAGGGTTTTGCTTTGCGGTTTTAATCTGGTTGTTGAGGAACGAAATTACCTCGTCTTTCGACAAGGCTTGGGCGTTTTGCTGTTTTGCGTTAGCTGAGATGCCCGCTTCCTGCTTTTTACAGGATGCCAGGAGCATTGCCAGGAACAATAAAAATAGCCATAAGCGGTAGCTGGCATTGAAGCATGGTAATTGATTGATGATAAGATTGTTTTTCATGATGGTTTTGTATTTGGTTAGCGTTGATGTATCCCTGGTTTGGTAATCGGTCAGGTTTTAAATGTTTGCAGGATGATTAGTGCTTTTTGGCCTTTGGTCATTGCGGAGTTTTCCGGTGATGATGCGGTTGAGGGTTTCCCTGCCGATCCCCAGGTAAGAGGCGACGTTGACCTGGGTGGTCTGTTGCAGAATATCGGGATAGCGCTGCAATAGCAGGTGGTACCGGTCTATAGGAGTTCTGGAACGCAGGAATATCGTCCGTTCTTCACTCAGCAGGTAGTAGCGCTCCATCATGGCCCGGCCGATGAGGTTGCCTTCGGAAAAGTCTGCATAAAAGCTTTGTAATTCGAGATAGGAAATGGATTGCAGGGTAGCCTGCTGGAGTACCTCGATGTATTCATCCGCCGGCCTTTGGGTGAGAAAGCTATAAACTGAGATCATCAGTTCGCGTTCGCCCATAAACCAGCTGGTACATTCCCTTCCTTCCGTGTCGATGAAATAGGCGCGCAGGAAGCCTTCGCGGATAAAATAGATATGCCTGGCGGTTTCGCCGGGCCGGAGCAGGATATGCCGCCGGTTATAACGTTTGGTGCAGAGCTGGGCATGGAGCCGCTGCTGAAAGGGCAGGGACAAGGGGCAGATCTGGGATAATAGGGCAAGCAGTTCGGTAGCTGGCTGCGAAATGTTTTCCATCTGGTCAGATTATTTCAGACCAGCTTTATTTTTTCTTAGGGGCTTGTGGTATTTTCAATGAGGGGATACAAAGATGAAGATCGAAAATATTTCAGATTATCTGCTGTTCATTTTGCTTTTTTGTTTTGAACGGCTTGGATTAAGCGATGCGCTTTTTGTTCAGGTCAGGTTATTTATGGGCACATCAATGGTGTTCCCAGATGCAGCATGTGACAAGTGGTTATGCTTTGAGGTCCTAAATAACGAAATCACAGGGCATTGATCTGACCCTAATTTGTGACTGAGCGCACAATTAGATTTCAGCAGTGTGAATTTAAGGTCAAAAAAGTGGGTTTTTTTCGTCGGCATTTTGTGCCTGCAAGCAATCTTTTTCCTTCCAGGCCAGGGTAGTTTTACAACAGATAAATGCAAAGGGATTTATGCATTTGAGCTTTTTAACCTAATCAACTACCTATGATCAGAGAATTTGCAAAACGCAGCCTGGCTACTTTGCTCGATGAGCTGCAGCAATTGGATTATGCCAGTGCAGATCCATTACAAAAGATGAGTGGCTCGTTAAGGGCTATAAAAGCAGGCATTACCAGGCTTCAGCAGCTGGTGCAGGAACAGGGTTTTTCCTCAGAAGCGGAAGAGGTCAATTTTTTTAAGCACATCAAAACGGACTTTTATGCCTGGCAGGTATTTGTCGTGGAGCGTTATACGCTGGAAAGAAATATGCCGGAGCGGGATGCTGGTGCGCAGCGCTTATTCCTGCTAGCTGAAGTGGCGTATGTGGAACGATTTTTTCTGTCCAACCCCTTTGTTTTTGAGTATTTCCGTATAGGGGCAACGGAACTTGATGAGCTTTATTTCCTGCGGAAGAGTGATGGGGTGGGATTGCTGTTTCCAGAGGCGGCAGAACGTGACCGCTCATTTTCTACCCCCGCAGATTACCTGTTCTCCAAATTCAAGGCTTATGGGATGTTGAAGACGTGGTTAATGGAAAGACTGGATTACCTGGAGCGGAATCCGGCAGTGGCATATCTTGCAGGAGCGGAGTCCATAGAACTTAAATGGACAGGGGACAGCGTGAACCTGGCCGAGCTGGGTTATGCCCTAGCACTCAGCGGGCAGCTGAACCATGGGCAGGCGGCTATCGCGCAGGTGTTCAGGTGGCTGGAGGAAAAGTTGTCGGTAAATATCGGGGTTCCGGCAAGAAGGCTCGCTTCGATCAGGTCCAGGAAGCGGCTGAGCAGAACAAAGTTTTTGGATGAGCTAAAGGATGTACTTGACCGGAAGATGGATGAGGATGATGGGAGGTAGGCTTCCAGGTAGCAGGTGGCCAAATCAAAATGTTAATTGCAGGTTTAGCCTGTAAGGGGTGGCTTACAGGTTATGCCAAATATTTTTGATTTCTGTACAGGTAGCTAACAATAAACTTTCAAGTCCTGGCCCTTCCTGAGCAGTAAGCACATTTCCAGTGGGAATGTCTATGAAAAGACAGTCCCTGGCATTAAGCGAAATACCACTTATTTCCTTTGAGTACCTTTTAAGTACCTTTAATGCCAGCTCAGCTTCATTTGCCCTGAGACGGGCTTGTGGGAAGTTGAACCTTAGCAGACCGATTTGTTCCCCGGTAATATCACTGAGCAACATATCTGCCCTTGAGCTGATTTTTACACCGGCAACCGTAATAGAGGCCCTTTTTCGGTTGGTATTGAGTACATACTTGTTGAGTATTGGGATCAATTTGGCGGACATTCTAACCAGGCTTTCCAGTGCGCCGGCAGAGAAATAACGGTTTTTGTAATTATCGGTTCTAGGGGAGAAAGCTAACGCTTCCTTCTTTAATCTGGCAGCATGCCTGCTGAATTCCTCGAAATACAGATCGTAATCATCAAAGTTAGCTGAAAAAGTAGCCGTAATAATGTCCCGTGCAATGTTGTAGTATTTAGGGATATAATCCCCTGGATATTTACCATTGATCAAAATTCTCCTGCGGCCATTTAGCGTTGAACCATGATATCTTGAAAACTGTGTGAGGGAGAGTCTGGGATCCTCTACAATTTTTGCCTGCTTTACTTCAATCTCCTGGTTTTCCATGTTTTGTTATTTATTAATTCATTGTCAATCAAACTATTGCTGAGGTCATCTTGATCTATATCAAATTTAAATAAAGCAAAATATATTAGTATAATCCAGTTATCAACAATTTATGGTAGCTAAGATATACTAACAATAATAGTATTGTCATTTTGCTGGACTGTCGCATTTTAAAAGGGGTTTAACAAACTGAAAGACAATGGGGTAGATGTTAGTAATTAATGCCTTTATACGCTAAGCGAGACCTTGAGATACGATCAGTGGGTTGATACTAGACTAATTAAATCCATCACTATTGTTTAGCTTCTGTTGAATTAACGTTGATTCATCTCTATATTGTGTTGATGAAAAGAGTCATACTACTGAAAACGCAGTTGGCAGAGGCTGCGAAGTTAGCAGGTAGCCCGGATTTTGCAAAGCAAAGGCTTGCGGTGATCCTATTGGATAACTTTATGGAAATCCAATTGGTAGAATTCATGAAAGCCAATTTCGCACATGATGACTGGTTTACCTCAAGGCCGCTGAAATATAACTTTGATCAGCGTAAGAAGATACTATACAATTACAATGATCTGCTAAAGGCCTGCGTTTTGGAAGGCATTATCGATGCCGATGAAAGGAATCTGCTCGCATTTTGCCATGATGTGAGGAATAACCTTTATCATCAGGCCAGGGAGGAGCCGCTGCTTACCTTTATCGCCTTACTGTTTCTAAACGACCTGATCCTAAAATATCAACCTCAATGGAAGTCTGCAAGGGATTTTACTTCCTGGGATACAATAACGGTCGATCCTTATGAGGTTGATACCGGTAAAGATTATTTTTTTCATGATTTCAATAGCAGGGACGCCTGGGAACTGTTTTTGGAAACGCACTTTAAGAGTTTCATAGACCGGTCAAAAACACCTTCAGTATTAATTGCCGAACATTTGCTTGGCAAAATAACTCAATCAAGGGACCATTACAGCTTTCTCATAGATAATCATCCTGCCTTTCATGCCAATAGCGAAACCTGGGAATTAAACGAATACCTGATGTTTTATTCGTTTTATAATGTTAAGGAATTTGAACTTAAAGTGCTGAAATCGAGTGATCAAAAGCACAATTTCAGACAGATCCGCGATAATATGGTTTTGGATTACCAAAAGAACTGGGTTTACGTCAAAACCACGAGGCTAGATACACTGGAGGGGCATTTCAAAAAGATTGCCAATCTTCCTGCGGCGCAAGCACTCAAAAAGTTCATGGCATTCAGGGCTGAAATAACCATGATCCATGAGGCACTCTCCAGGGCGGCTTCCGATCTCGATCATGAGATTGATATGGCCATTGATTATGCTAAAGAGCAGTCCAGGGAATAGCAGCCACAAGATTATAGGATCCTCCAATAAGACGGCTTTGGACTTAGAAGGAGGGAAGACTTAGAAACGATGCTGAAGGACCTGTTATCATTTGGCAACATCTTTAGTGATAGTAGATTTATCTAACCAAATCTTCCTTTAAATGGATTAAGTTTTTGCCACCCAGCCTCACCCTGGTTGTCTACAAAGCATATTTTGACCTGTGCCATACCTATAGAAGTAAAGAAAAGCCAGCAGGTGGCATCCTGTTTTTCACGGGTGATAAACCAGCGGGCGTCGCCATTGGCCTGGCCCCATGATGAAACCCGGCAGACCAGTAGGTCTGCTTGAGCGCGTTCGGTTACCACTGCAACCCTTATATGGGCTTCACCCATCGTTGGGGTCTGAAATATTCTTGCCACTTGCTAATGTTTTTTGATTTTTTTTTAAAAAATATGGGCGCATGCCACTGAAAGGGTTATTTTGGCGCTATCGATAATTCCATTGCTGCCCTAGTCAGTTATTGGTCAGTTAACCCCCCAAGTTGATCATGTAATCGGTCACTCGCCTTCGTTAACAAATCCAGGTTGGAAAGCACCGTCTGGATTGGTTTCAGATTCTTCAATCTTTACAGTAAAAATAGTCGAACAATCTATATTCTGTTCTTCGCAACTGAGTTGAAGCTTTAATGTTTTGCTATTGTCCAGGTATTTAACGAAATCACTGAAATATTTGAATGGTGCTGAGGATAAAACCTCAACAGTTTTACTTTCGTCCAAATTGGTCAAACTTAATGCAAAATACCTGCTTTTTTCCAATTCCTTGATCACAACGAATGCGGTGTCGTTTTCGTAATAACTATCTATCTGGGTTTTAATTTCGGCCAACTCGGTTTCTGTTTTCTTTTCTCTGTAGTTCAACACCAGTTTTCCATCGTTTTCTGATCCCCAGGTTGTACTTAAGTAGCCTTCCGATGGTGATGCCAGAGCTTGTTCGATTTCTTCTTTCATTACTTATAATTTGAACACTAAATTTCGAAATAATTTGACGATTTCGAAAGCCAAAACGTCAATTGACTCCCATTACGTTGATGATAAACGAGATAGGGTAATGCGACCTCAGCGATAAGATATATTTATCATCCATCAGCACCATTGAAAACTGTCGGAATCACTTAAATGCTAATTTTTTAGACCTGCCTTTTTTTCGTTCAGCCTTTTTTATGGGTACTACCCCTTTATTACCCACTGTCAGTCATTTTCCAGAGCAATTTTGTTCCATCACCCAGCAATAAAGCCGGGAGAAAAACAATGAGTTTATGTTGGGACAATTTACATGGGGAGAGTTTTTGTGCTGTTATGGAGCCGTCTGCCTGCTGTGGTATTTAGGGCTGCTGTTTACTGCATATCGAAAAGAAATGGTCGGACTTTTTGGAGGAAATGCTGCCAATGCGGCTTCGAGTGGGATCTTGAAGTTCAGGGCTGATGATAATGTTGCAACGACAGGTCGTGCTATTGCTTCTCCTGAACAAAATGAAAACAGAAATGATGGACTCCTCGAACATGGTGATCAGACCATGTGGCAAAAAGGAGATGGATCCGGCCAGAAACCAGGCTTAAACCAGGTCAAAACTGAAAAGGATGGAAATACAACGGAAAATTACCTCATGGGCAAGGCTAAACCTCCGCTAGGGCTTGAAAAGCTGGAGACTGCTGATCTGTCCTTTGCAGCATCATCAAAGGACAGCCTGGAGGAAGAGATGGTCAATGAAGATGCTGGAGCTGGTCTATACGATGACCTGGTAAACAGTATAAGGGAGATTTATCAGATACTGGCCGCTAATGATGGCAATAAACAGGACTTTTTTGGAATGGTGTCTGAGCTCAAGAGCCAGTTTGGCCCACTAGGTTCAAGTCCATGTATGGCAAGGGTAAATACCTATATCAGGGAGAGTGCTCCATTTTCGATAAGTAATGAGGAGTTTGAAAATCTGTGGGATTAAATGGAAACGTCTTTCTGTTGCAGGCGTGTTTTTAGATCTGGTCTGGATTGGGTAATACTCGAAACAGGCGATGCGGAAAGATTGGGTTAGCTGGAACAGGTTGATATAGTTTAACGAACAGAAAAATTTTAATGAATAGTATTTAAGGGATTAAGTGATGAAATACAGAAACAAGGGAAAGCGGAAGGAAAAAAGGGCTTATTTTTTAAGATTGATTTACATTTTTTCCATGCTGTTGGTAGTGATAACAATAGGCGTGCGGGCGCAGGATGGCAATGCCGGGATACAGGAAGCAGCAAATAAAGTGAAGGGTTATTTTGATACGGGCTGTGACCTGATGTATGCCATCGGTGCAGTGGTTGGCATCATAGGCGCTGTCAAGGTATTCAATAAGTGGAATGCGGGAGAGCCCGATACGAACAAAGTGGCCGCGGCATGGTTTGGGAGCTGTATATTTTTGGTGGTCGTGGCCACTGTTTTGAAATCGTTTTTCGGCATATAACTAAGCGCAGCGTTCTCCCAGAATTCAGATGAAAAACAATAAAAAACACATGAAAAACGATGGCAAGGGTATTCCAGATCAATAAGGGCGTGTCGAGGCCGATCGTTTTTAAAGGATTAAAAGCGCAGTATATCGCATATCTGGCTGTTGGGCTGGTATTGCTACTGATCACCTTTGCGGTATTGTACATTTTGGGCTTGTCGCTATTTGTGGTGTTGCCAGTGATACTGGGTTTGGGGACGCTACTGTTTTATGGGGTATTTGCGCTGAGCCGAAGATTTGGACAGTATGGGCTGATGAAGTACCTGGCGAGGAGGTCGCTGCCGAGGGTGATTGTTTTCCGTTCGAGGAGAGCGTTTACTTCGCTAAAGGCTAAGCAGTAACATACCTATCTGCAGTTCTTATCCAAGCTTAAAGTGTTGTTTTTATTAACCTGGTTGAGGCTTGGTTCCGACCCATAGCAAAAAACTAGAAAAGATTTCAAATAAATCTGTGCCAAGTACGAACTAGGGTGATGCCGGGCCAATAGAACTATTGGATTTAAATATCCAGGTTATGGGACTTGGTTGGAGCCAGGTTGTTGCCGGGCAAATAAAGGTAGGATCAGGGTGAAAATGAGGGGATGGGATTGGGTTAGTACCGGAAGAATACCAGGCAAAAAAAAATAAAAGTTTAAAGTAATCTAAAAAATGGTCTCATGATCGAGTCAGCAAACATATTTCCAATTTATAAGATCGAAAACGGTTGTATCCTGTCACGTAAAGGTGATATCACTTATGCCTACGAGCTGAAACTGCCTGAAATATTTTCCATGTCGGCCAGTGATTATGAGGCTTTCCACGAGGTATGGGTGCGGGCGATACGTGTGCTGCCGGAGTATTCAGTGGTGCATAAACAGGATTGGTTCTTAAGGGAAAAGGTGGGTGCGGATTTTGATGCCTGCGGTGAGGGGTTTTTGTCGCGGTCATCCGAGCGGTATTTTGCCGAAAGGGAGTACCTGGAACACAGTTGTTTTTTGATGCTCAGTAAAAGGCCGGTGGGTAAAAGGCTTTCGAGTTCTGCTTATAGCAACATCCTGCGCAGGAGCCTGGTTCCTGTTGAGGTGGTGGAAAGAAGAACGGTTGAAGATTTCAGGGATAGGTGCAGCCAGTTCTGCCAGATTTTGATGGATAGTGGTTTTGTGGAAGTTAAGGCGATGGGGGATGATGAACTGGCTGGAACAGCGGTCCGGCCTGGACTGCTGGAAAGGTATTGCTTTTTGCTTGGAAGAGATGAGATGAGCGTGGTGCGTGATATCAGGGTGAAGGATGGACTGATGGTTGGGGAACTGCCTGTGGAGCTGTATACCTTGGGTGATGTGGAATCGCTGCCGTCCATTTGTGGAAGCAGGATCGATTATGATGCCTACTCGACCGATAAAAGCAGGTTTTCGATCGGTTTTGCCGCGCCTTTGGGTCAGCTGCTGGATTGTGAACATATCTGTAACCAATATGTGTTTGTGGGGGATGCTCAGAAGGAGATCAAAAGGTTGGAAGCGAAGAAACTGCGTCTGGGTTCACTGGCCGGATATTCAAGAGAGAATGCGGTTGCCCGTGATGCGGTGAATGATTATTTGTCCGAGGCGGTGGCGATGTCGAGGATGCCGGTGAAGGCACATTTTAATGTCCTGGCCTGGTCGAGGGATATAGCAGGGCGAAGGGAGATCAGGAACAAGGTAGCTTCTGCTATGTCACGTCTGGATGCGGTGGCAAAGCTGGAGAGTGATGGTGCGGCACAGATCTGGTTTGCGGGGCTTCCGGGCAATGCGGCTGATTTTCCGATGAATGACAGCTTTGATACTTTCCCTGAGCAGGCGGCATGTTTTTTTAACCTGGAGAGTAATTGCCGGTCATCACGTTCAAACTTTGGATTGCGCATGGGGGACCGGCTTTCGGGAAGGCCCTTACATGTCGATCTATCGGATGAACCGATGCGCAAAGGCTGGATCACTAACCGCAATAAGTTTATTATCGGTGGTAGTGGTAGCGGGAAAAGCTTTTTTACCAACCACATGGTGCGGAGTTACTATGAGCAGGGTACCCATATACTGATCGTCGATGTGGGGCATAGTTACCGTGGGCTTTGTGATCTGGTGGGCGGCTATTATTTTACCTACAGTGAATCTGATCCCATTGCTTTTAATCCGTTCTATCTGGGAGAAGGAGGATTGCTGGATACCGAGAAGAAGGAAAGCCTGAAAACGCTATTGCTTTCCCTATGGAAGAAGGAGGGTGAGGAGTATCGCAGGTCGGAGTATGTGGGATTAAGTAATGCGCTGACGATGTATTTTGAGCATTTATCAATCTCAGCTGATGTTTTTCCATGTTTCAATACTTTTTATGAGTTTTTGGGGAGTGGCTATTCGGAGGCTTTGCGGGCTAAAGGCGTGAACAGCCGCGATTTTGATATCCAGAATTTTCTCTACGTGCTTGGACCTTACTATAGGGGCGGTGAATTTGATTATTTATTGAATGCGAGGGAAAACCTGGATCTGTTGAAGCAACCTTTTATTGTATTTGAACTCGATGAGATCAAGGATCATCCGATACTGTTTCCTGCCGTGACGCTGATCATTATGGAGGTTTTTATTTCCAAGATGAGGAAGTTGAAAGGTGTGCGCAAGATGATCCTTATCGAGGAATGCTGGAAGGCGATTGCTAAAGAAGGCATGGCGGAATACATCAAATACCTTTTTAAGACCGTGAGGAAGTTCTTTGGGGAGGCAGTGGTGGTGACGCAGGAGGTAGAGGATATTATTTCGTCTCCCATTGTAAAGCAGGCCATTATCAATAATGCGGATTGTAAGATACTGCTTGATCAGAGCAAATACCAGAACAGGTTTGAACAGATCCAGTCGCTACTGGGGCTTTCTGATAAAGACAGGTCGCTGATCCTATCGATGAACAGGGCCAATGAGTCTGGAAGGAAATATAAAGAGGTGGCCTTTGTGCTGGGGAATCATTCGCAGGTGTACCGCACAGAGGTATCGGTTGAGGAGTATTTAACCTATACCACAGAGGAATCTGAGAAAATGCGGGTGCAGGAATATGCGATGAGGTATGGTTCGATCCGTAAGGGGATAGAGATGCTGGCAAAAGAGATGCGGGATTAAGCTTAAAAGCCACTATTCCAAATCAATTTCATTTTATGACCAGGATTTAGCTGGGTTTCTTTCAGGCGGATGAAGGAATCAGGTTAAGACTGGGTGAAAAACAATAAAGATGATGATTCAAATTTTAAACGATATGAAAAGGAATTTTATATGGGCAGGGATATTTCTGGGATTCGTTCTGGCGGGTTGTAATTCGCTAACGGGTAAAAGTGTGCTCGAAGGCACTTACGTTAGCCACAGCGACGGAAAATACAGTGTCGCCGATGATACACTGGTGGTGGAAAAAGGTGATGGTAACCTGGTGCTGATCCATCGTCGGACAGGTTTCAGAAGGTTGACCGATGGTAAACCGGGCAAAAAAGAATATGAGACAGAGGAATGGAAAGCGGTATGGAATGCAGCTGATGGAACATTGAAGGAATTACGGAAGGGCAGGCTATTGTACCTGGACCGCGATTCAGACGGGCTTATTTTGGGCAGAAGGGTTTACAGAAAAGTCAAGTAAGAATTTAAACAGGTGGTGTAACATGAATTGGATCAGGGAGATGAAAAAGTATATGGTGATTCTGCCGGTGAGCGCAATGACGCTTTTTGTGTCGGTACCCAAAGGTGCCAGTGCGCAGATCGCGGTGCTGGAGGTGATTAAGGCAGGGGTGAAAAAGGTGATCAAGGCAGTGGATCTGAAAGTGCAGCGTTTGCAGAACGAAACAATCTGGTTGCAGAATGCGCAGAAGGTGCTGGAGAACCAGTTATCGAAGTTGAAGCTGACCGAGATTGCGGACTGGACGGAAAGGCAGCGGAAACTTTATGCGGAGTATTATGAGGAACTGTGGAAGGTGAAGGCAGCGATCAGTTATTACCGGCAGGTGAAATCGCTGACGGAAAAGCAGGTGGAGATTGTGAATGAATATAAATGGGCCTGGGGGCTGTTTTCCAAGGATAAACATTTTAGTGTAGAGGAGCTGGAAAAGATGGGGCAGGTGTATTCGGGGATACTGGAAGAAAGCCTGAAAAACCTGGATCAGATCCTGCTGGTGGTGAATGCCTTTAAAACACAGATGAGTGACGGGGCGAGGCTTGAAATTATTTATAAGGCCAGTGAACAGTTGGAAGATAACCTGCGTGACCTAAAGCAGTTTAATACACGTAATGCGATAATCAGCATAGAGCGGGCTGCGTCAGCAGATGAGGTGGTGGTACTGAAAGAGTTGTATGGGGTACAGTAAGTTGTTGCGGCTTTAATACAGAATATTGATGATATGCCTGGTGGATCTGGGTTCGTTTCCGGCACAGTAAAAGCGATAGGATGGGCCGCGTGCGGATAATGAGCCCAGTGAAATCCAGGTCAATAATGGCCAATGGTGTTTAGCTTATTGATTGTATAGGCTTAGGTATAAGTGTTTTTTGATATGCAGGAAGGAATAGCTGATCAATAATCTTTAGCGGAACGGTCAATGTCTTGCGATCAAAATTTATGCTGAGTTTTTGATATGCCAGAAAAAATACCTGGTTCTAAAATGGTGGAAGTAATTGAAATAGTATGAGTCTAAGAATAGGTTTAGGTCGGGAACCGGGTTTAAAACCTGGTCGTAAAAAAATAGCAATATGGGTCGGTTGTATCCTGTTGGTATTATTTAGCATGAGTGGTTGGGCTTATGGCCAGACCTTCGGAGAGTTTTTCAACCAGAAGAAAACCCAGCGGAAATACTTTGCTGAACAGTTGGCCGCTATCCAGCTTTATGCCGGATACCTTAAAAAAGGTTATGAGATCGGAAGGGATGGTATACAGGCCGTGCGTGATATTACCAATGGGGAGTTCGGGCTGCATGAGCTTTTTATCTCCTCCCTTTCAAAGGTAAGCCCGGTGATATCCCGGCATAAAAAGGTGGCGGAGGTGATCGCGATGCAGTTGGAAATGGTATCGGTTTTTAGGTCTCTGGCAAAGCTCGATAAACTGGAGCCCATGACACTGGCCTATATCGCATCAGTTGGTGGTAGCATGCTGGAATCCTCGCTATCGGATATAGATGTTTTGATGGTCATTATCACCTCTGGAAAGTTGGAATTGGATGAAGAGGAACGGCTGATGAGATTGGATGACCTGCATAGATCAGTCGAAGAGAAGTACCATTTTGTAAGGTGGTTTCGTGATGATGTGATTATGCTTAATCATCAAAGGGATAGAATGTTGAAGGATGCTGGAGTGATTGGAGGTTTACATGAAAAGTAAGAAATTGGTTTGGTTTGAGGTATCTTATTGCTGGGCGGAATGGTTCGCCGCCCGGCTTAAGATTAAAGGATTACTGCTGTCATTTGCGATGGTATTGTTTACTGGTGTTTTTATGCCGGGTAAAGCAAGGGCGCAAAGCGTGGAGGTGGAGCAGCTGCTGATCAATGTGGAGAAGCTTTCGCAGTTCAAGAACATACTGGAGGATATGAAGAAGGGCTGGGAGGTGGTTTCAAAGGGTTATCAGGCAGTAAAGGATATCTCGCAGGGCAATTTTTCGCTGCATGAGGTTTTCCTCGACGGGTTGATGCTGGTGAGTCCCGAGGTAAAGAAATATCATAAAGTGGCAGATATTATTACCGCGCAGGGAAGGATCGTGTCGGAATACAGGGCTGCCTTGAAAGCCTTTAGGATTTCGGGGGTATTCAGGGATGGGGAGCTGGATTACTTTGCGAGGGTTTATGGTGGATTGTTTGAGCAGAGTGTGGCCAATCTGGATGCCTTGACTACGGTTCTGACGGCATCGGAACTGAGGATGAATGATGACGAACGGTTAAAGGTGATTGACAGGCTGTTTACTGAAGTGGAGGATCAGCTGGGTTTCCTGCGGAGTTTTAACGGGCAGGTCGTGCAGTTGAAGGTGCAGCGGGAGCGGGCGAAGAAATCTATTGAAGGATTGCAGTCGGTTTATGGGCAATAGCTTGCTTGCTATCATTTTCTTTTAATTTTTCTTTTTCTGCCCGGTTTAGACTTGGTTCCGTTATGGTGGGTAAAAGGAATGGGGTTTAAATCCTGTCAATAATATTTAATAAAAAAAGATATGAAAAACATTTTTATGCCTGGATGGAGCAGGGGTTCGGTCATGGTGCTCATGCTTATTTGTATGGCGACAGCTGTGAATGCGCAAGGCGTAGCAGGAACGATCAACGGCATGCAGCCAGTATTGGATCGGGTGTACTCAGAGATGCTGCCGTTGTGTTCACGGCTGATCGGTGTGGCAAGGGGGCTTGCAGGCTTTGGCGCCATGTGGTATATCGCTCACCGGGTGTGGCGGCATATTGCATCGGCAGAATCGGTGGATTTTTATCCGTTGTTGCGGCCTTTTGGACTAGGCATGTGCATCATCATGTTTCCTACGGTGATCGGGATCATGAACGGGGTATTACAACCAACGGTTACAGCAACAGGTCAGATGGTTTCAGACAGCAATGCAGCCATTGAAAGGTTGTTAAAGGCAAAGGAAGCCGCGATCAAAAAGAGCAAATACTGGCAGATGTACGTCGGAGAGAGTGGTATGGGGGATTCGGATAAGTGGTATAAATATACCCATCCGAAAGACCCGGGAAGAGATGAGGAGACCTTTTTGGATGGGCTGGGCAATGACCTGCAGTTTTGGATGGAAAAACAGAGTTATAATTTTAGGAACTCGGTGAAGACCTGGTTGAGCGAAGTATTGGAGGTGCTTTATGCAGCAGCGGCGCTCTGCATCAATACCATCCGGACGTTCTTTTTGATCGTGCTGGCGATACTGGGCCCATTGGTATTCGGTTTTGCGGTTTTTGATGGCTTCCAACAATCGCTTACGATCTGGATAGCGCGCTACATCAACATCTTTTTGTGGCTGCCAGTGGCAAACATCTTTGGGAGCATTTTGGGGAAGATTCAGCAGAACATGTTAAAACTTGACCTCTCGCAGATCGAGGCGCAGGGCGATACCTTTTTCTCCTCGACCGATACTGCCTACATGGTGTTCCTCATCATTGGCATTGTAGGTTATTTTTCTGTGCCTAGTGTGGCCAATTATATTGTCAATGCCGGTGGTAGCAATCCGATATTAAGCAAGATGAATGCTATTGTCACTGGTACAATTTCTACAGGGACTAAAGTGGTTACCGGAGCTGGTGGCATGGCCATGGATGCTTATGGGGATATGGCGCGTAGGCAGGCTGGGGGTTACAGTTCGGATGCATCGGGCGATTATTTTAAGGATGGTGGCGGTGGCTCAGCGCAGCAGAAAAGGATTTCAGGTAAAAGCTAAAAAAAAGGAGGAAAGATGAGCTTTGAGCAGTTGAGGAATATCGACAGCGCTTTTAAACATGTAAAGGCTTTGAGTATCGGTGCTATTGTGGCCAGTTTATTATGCATGGCATTCTGCATCTATAAAAGTTACCAGTTGGTGGGTAAGTCAGCAGAGCGGATTTATATACTGCATAATGGTAAGGTGCTGGAAGCATTGGCGGCGGACAGGAGGGCGAACCTGCCAGTAGAACTGCGGGATCATATCCGCACTTTTCATGGGTATTTTTTTTCGGTCAGTCCCGATGACGGGGCGATAAAAAGGGATATGGATAAGGCGCTTTACCTGGCGGACGAGTCGGCAAAAAAAGAATATGATAATCTGCGCGAATCGGGCTTTTATAACCGGATGATCGCGGCCAATATTTCGCAGGAAATCGAAGTGGATAGTATTGCATTATCGCTGCACAATTACCCCTATAAGTTCACCTGTTTTGCCACTGAAAAAATGGTGCGCAGTAGTGGCATTTCCTATCGCAAACTGGTGACGGCGGGAGAGGTCAGGGCGCTGGAAGATCGGAGTGATGAAAATCCGCATGGCTTTCTGATCCAGAAGTGGCAGACGCTGGAAAACCGGGATTTGGTGGTGAAATAAGTGGGTAATTCTATGTAGGATATTGTCATTGGCAGATTTCTTAAAATACATGATTTTGAATGGATATACATTTAACCTGCTATATCACAACATGTTAATTATTATTCGTGCGCCAACATGTTGCTGATTAACCATTATCTAATTATAAATCAGAAAGTTAATTGTATTGTGATAACATTTTTTGACCTGGACGTTCCTGGTCTTAAAAGCATGTCTTTTATAATAGTGAATATTATAATCTTCAGTTTTAAAATAACTTAAAGTTACTTAATTAAATAATAGATTAAATATGAAGTGGTTTCAGGTAAGACCAGGATATGACCCGGTCAAAAATAAAATGGTCAATATGATGGTACATCGGCTGCTGCTCATCCAGAGGCAGACTGCGGACTGGTTAAACGCAAAGACAAAGGGTATTTCGGGGAGGATATTACTGGCCGCCCTAGTCATATTCTGCAGTCTGGGATCGCTGCTTTGCCTGGCGCTTATACTTGGTAAAATCAAATAAAAAACGGATATGAAAACAGAGAAAAAAAGGAATGCCAGAAAAATATTGCTGGTACTTCCCATGCTGGCTTTGCCTTTCCTAGCACTGGGTTTTTATGCACTCGGTGGTGGCAATGGGAATGGGCAGGAAAAGCTTACGGCCAGGGGGATCAATACAACGCTCCCCGATGCAAAATTGAAGGAGAAGGTGCCGGAAGGCAAGATGGATTTTTATGCCGTCATGCAGGCAGATTCTGCAAGGAAGTCCAGGTCGGAAAATTATGCCGGTGAGGTGATGGGCCATGCCCCTGCGGAAAAGCAGGCCAAAGAATTAGAGGATAAACTAGCTGCATTGCAGAAAACGCTAGCAGCACCTGCAGCGGAGCCAAAGGCAGTGGAAGGAAGCAGGGTATTGGCAGTACCGGGAATGAAAGGTGATGTCGACCGGCTGGAACTGCTGATGAAAAGTATGCAGGAGAAGAAGACCGAGGATCCTGAAGTGACCCAGTTAAATGCCATGCTGGAAAAGATCATTGAGATTCAGAATCCTGTTAAGGTTAAGGATAATGAACCGGCCGAGAAAGCCAAGGAAAGTGAAAAACTGTTCTCGGCCATTCCTGCGCTAATTGCTGAGAAGCAAAAAGTGAGGGAAGGCGCTGTGTTAAAATTGATCCTGCTCGACAGCACCATTTTGAGTAGCGTGATGGTACCTGCAGGGCATGAACTGTTCGGGCTTTGCAAGGTCACCAATCAGCGTTTGCTGGTGGATATCAAAACGGTAAGGCTTGGGAAAATGATCCTGCCCGTGGATTTGAGCCTCTATGGCCTGGATGGGATCAGGGGCATTGAAACGGGTGAGCCTGTGGTTGCCCAGTCGGCATCGGGTGGAGCGGACGATGCCGTGCGCGGATTGCAGCTGCTGGGAATGGATCAGTCCATCGGAACCCAACTGGCCGGAGCAGGCATTGATGCAGCAAAAGGTCTGGTGAGTAGAAAGGTCCGCTCGGTGAGGGTCAGGATACCGGGCGGAATCCAGGTGCTACTGCGCGATAATGGCAAAAAATAATTAATGTGATTTCTAACCAAAATAAAAGATGATGAATGAGAACAACATTAGGGGACTGCGGGAGGAACTTGCCGGCCTTGGTTTCAGTCAGGAAATAGCAGACAGGATGCATGAAAGCATTGCCCTTGGGATCACTGCCTTTACCTTACGCGAACAGGTTAAGGGTTTGAAAGAGCCCTTTGAGGTCGACCTTTACTTCAGGCAATCCAATAAGTCGGAATATTATTATTTCAATAAGTTTGAGATCGCCCAGACCAAGGGATGGAGCCTGGAAGAAGGACAGCAGTATTTTCTATTGGTGCCATCAGCCGAGGGCAAACTGGAGCTCAAAATGCAGACGCATAAGGTTGCGGAAGCTTTGGACGAGTTCAAAAAGCCCTTGCAGAATGCGAAGCTGGGTTTTGGCAGATCCCTGGACGAGGCCCAATTGATCGTCGAGAAAGTGGACGGAAAACTCTCGCAGATTCCCACACAGTTTATTGCCACTTACCGTAATCCACCACTTGCGCAGACCATGTGGGTTGACAGGGGACGTGGATTCAGTGTTTCGCAGGCCGTGAACCTGATGGAAGGCCGGAGTGTGTACCGTGATGACCTGATGAGCCAGGCCGGTACCCCATACAAAGCCTGGGTAAAGCTGGATATGGATTCGGAAAGGGACAGGTATCAGAATTATACCCTAAATACCTACAACGACCCTTCCTATGGATTTGATCTCAAGAGCCTATTGGGCAGTTATCCAATCAATGGGATGGAAAATAGGACGATTTCAGATGGGATTATGGAAGCGCTCCGTAATGGTGACCGTGCCCTTGCTTCCATTGAGAAAAATGGAAAGCTGGAACCTGTCTATCTTGAAGCAACTCCACGTTATCTTCAGTTAAACCTTTACAGTAAAGAGGGCAAATCGCTAAAGCGCGAGGATTACCAGAAACAACTGGTGGCTCAGGTGGGGAAGGAAAAGACCAAACACCAGAAACAGTCTGTCAACCGACAGATGGGAATTTAAGGGAATTTGTTACTTTAGCAGCCTGTTTATACAGTTAAACCTATTGTTGGACATTTAATTAAAATTAAAAAATGGAAAAATTCGGAAAAGTTAAAGAACTTGTAGCTTCAGTTGAAGCGGATGCGGTAAAATTTTATGAAAACGGAAACGCAGCTGCAGGTACCCGTTTGAGAAAAGGCATGCAGGACCTTAAAAACCTGGCGCAGGAGATCCGTGCTGAGGTAACAGAGAAAAAGAACGCAAAATAAACAATATCTGTTTTGGAAAAAATGCCTTGGCCATCGGTCAGGGCATTTTTGTTTTCTGAAGGATATATGCTTACAACCATAGGTTTTGCTTGTGTCTGAAATTTATTTATGCTCATTTTCAGTCTATTGGAACCACATGCTTGCAAGTTTCACCGAGGCTGATATATTTGCCGCATGACGGTAACCGTATTAGCTATTTTAGAAACCGATTTTGTACCCGCCAAGAACCTAGCGAAGGTGATGAATGACCGCCTAGAAAGAGCGGCAAGGGAGTTAAGGGACAATCACCTCAAAGCACTTTATGGACGCGGTTTTTCTTGTGAAGACCTTGTCATCTATATCAGTTACAACAGTAAGTACAAAATGCGCTACCGGATTGTGAATGACGTTCCAGCCGATATCGAATATTTTGTGGCCGAAACCTGTGGCAGGCTGGGCTATATGCTTTGGCGGTCGGTTCCCGTTGAGGTATTGCCAGGGTAAAAGCCAAGCTTTTGCCTATTTATCATTGGTTTTGGGGCTATCTGATACGCTTTTTTAGTATGCTGCGCAGTTTTATAGCCACTTGTCTGCAATCACGCAGATCGAATCTCCCAAAATCCAGCCGCATATAATGTATGGATTGTTCGGGTTTGCCCTTATGGATTTCCGAGCGGATCAGATGCCCATCGTTTTTTAACAGCTCGATAATGGACACCAGATCTAATTTTGCAGGAAAGCGTATCCAGAGCGCCGTTCCTGATTCTGGTAGATCATAGCTGAGGTATTCCCCTAACTGAAGCTGGAGGAGTTCATTCAGGTTTTTAAGGTCTTTCTGTTTTGCCGCCTTCGCCTGCCTGGAGAACCAGAGCAGCTCGCTATTGACCAATAAACGGGCGATTGCTTTTTCCTCGGAGAAATCCCTGAAACCGTAGCATGTATTCGGTATCGCCTTCAACGTTCTGATCAGTTGAGCTGGTGCAACAACAGTCCTTAGGTTCTGCATGTATGGACTGACGCGGCTTAAAGCTGCAATATGGACCACAAATCCGCCGTGCCCATATTGCACCAATGGCCGGAATGGAAATCTGCCCCACCAGAACTCATGGTCGTCATCTTCTTCAATGATATAAAACTGGTACTTTTTCGCCAGCTCCACCAACCTGAAACAACTTGCCTCGTCCAGGCTCCTGCATTCTGGATAGCTGCAGTTGGGCCGGAGGTAAATTGCCGTAATCCTTTTCTTTGCAACGGTCTCTTCCAATTGTGCTATAAAATCATGCTCTACTGCATTAAGCCAGGCTATTTTAAGCCCGCATTCCTGTAGAACCGCATTGATGAGAAAATCTGATGGAGAGGTGTTGATTACCGTATCAGAGGGGGCGCAGAGTGCTTTAAAAACCGCCCTCATGCTTTCACTCCGTCCGCGGATGACCATTAGATGTTCGGTTCTGATATTGAAACTTCTCAGGTTGAGCTGCTGCAGGATCGCTGCCTGTAGCGGTTTGGCATCGTTATCATTGTGCTTTGGCAAGCTGGATGCATCTGTGCTGTTGCGGGAGAATTCCCGTATATATTTGGAGACTATTTTTTCTGGCCAGTATACCTTGTCGATAAAGGGAAGTCCAAGGGAAATGAAGCCTTGCCGATTGTTTATCTCTGGATGCCTCTGATAAAACCTGTTAGGAACCGGCACAAGTGGCAGCATTTCCGGCATAGCTGGAGGCCTGCTTTTTTTGGAGTCGCTTGGTAGGGGATCTGCGACGCAGGCATTACTGCCTTTGCTGTGGGTGAGCCATCCGGTGGCAATCAGTTTGGTGTAGGCACGCAGGGCAGTGTTTCGGTTTACTTTATTAAGCCGGGCCAGCGTACGATGGGAGGGAATCCCCTCACAAGGCTGGACTGCACGGGCCTGTATCCGCTCGATTATAAATTCCTCTATCTGCAAAGAGTTTGGTTTCTTTCCGGTAAATGGCATAGCCCATACCGACAGATCGTGTTGGCGCATAACATGGTTAGTTGTTATAAATCAAAAAAAATAAAGCTGCGAATGTAGGCTATTTCCGGTCAATGCGAAAAACTTCGAAGTGCCCTAGCTGCAAAGACTGAAACTGCCCTAGCAGGAGATAACTTTAAAGGCCTTGGATATTTGAAAATATGCTGCCGTTGTGTTAAAATCATCGCGAAATGAAAAATTTCCAATTGATAATCAAGCCTTTAGAAGTGCCATAGCCGGCATATCAAAAACTGGCCTAAGTAATTGCATCCTATAGTCTCCAAATTTGGCCAGCTCAATCTATCGGCCTTAAAAACGGCCCTTTCAGGAGCAGATTGGAAAGGATGGTATTAATGTATTAAAAGTTCATCGGATTAATTGGGACGTATAGCACTTCCAATTCTAACCAAAAACAAATGATGTTCACCCGTATCCAAACACGGCCTGCAAACGGATACACAAAATGTAGCAATAGATGCTAGCAAAATGCCGAAAACGATCATCAAGGATCTTTTGTGGGCCAGGGTGCACGGGGTGGGAACTAAATTGTTGACAAGCCTGTTTTTGCAGTAATATACCGAAAACAGGCTCAAATTTTTCTCGAGGGTGGTTTTAAAGACCCGTAAAAAAGAAGCACTGGTTGCGGCTGGGTAGCTGCAGAAAAAACAATAATTTTTGGTGTATGGATATTATGATGATCGTGACCACCGTTCAGCCGTCCAAGTTGACCACTTGTTTTGCTGGCAAAATGTTCACTGATATCTAGACCAAAATGTTCAGTCTGAGCTTTACCAGCCCATGCTTTAGTGGCACCAATCCTTCTTGAAAAATTAATAATTCAATTCATTAATGGCCAATATTAATATTAGCATGAATAAAATTAGAAAAATCCTAAGGCTGTATGATCAGGGGAAAGCAAAGCTGACAATCGCTGGCTATCTAAATCTGTCCCGCACAACCGTCAGGAAATATCTCACTGCCTTTGATACCTGTGGTCTTTCCCTGAAGGAAGTCGATTCCATGAGCGACGCGGAACTGGATGAGCTTTTCGGGACTGTACAGGAAAAAAAGCCTTCATTGGGCAGTCATCGTATGCAGACATTGCAGCGCTGCTTCCCAAAGGTAGAAAAAGAGCTCAAACGGACCGGGGTGACCAGGATGCTACTCTGGGAAGACTATATGAAAGAGTTTCCTGATGGATATCAGTATACACAGTTCTGCAGGCACTTCAACGATTGGCTGGCCAAGGTTAACCCTACCATGCACCGTACGCACAAGGTTGGGGACAAACTTTTTGTGGATTATGCGGGAGAAAAGCTTAGCTATATCAATAAAAAAACGGGAGAAGTCGTTCCTGTCGAGGTTTTCGTTGCCATCCTTGGTGCAAGCCAGCTAACCTATGTCGAAGCGGTACACAGCCAGCAAAAGGAAGATTTTATCTCTGCCTGCGAAAACACCCTGCATTTTCTGGGTGGGGTACCAGCAGCGATAGTCCCAGATAACCTTCGGGCCGCTGTCACGCGGAGCCATCGGTATGAGCCCACCGTTAACGAAACTTTTGAAGATTTTGCGCAGCATTATGATACCTGCGTGCTGCCCACGCGCGCTTACAAACCAAGGGATAAAGCACTTGTTGAAGGGGCTGTAAGGATTATCTACACCAGGTTGTATGTTCCCATTAGGCAAAAAGAATACTTTTCGCTCTCTGAGCTCAACGCTGCGATATGGGAATATCTGGCCAAGCATAATAACCAGTTGCTCAAAGGCCGCACCTATAGCCGCCGAATGCAGTTTGAAGAGATAGAACGGAAAGAGCTTAAGCCATTGCCGGTAGAACGCTACGAGCTTAAGCAATCTTTTCACGCCAAGGTGAACAAAGACGGCCATATCTTATTGGGAACCGACAAACATTATTACAGCGTTCCGGTGCGTTTTCTGAGCAAAAAAGTCAAGATCATCTATTCGGCTTCGATTGTTGAAATTTTTTCCAAATTTGAAAGGATCGCCATCCATAAGCGCAGTAAAGTTCCTCATGCCTACACCACCAATAGCAGCCATCTCTCAAACGTCCACAGGTATTCTGCCGAACGCACTCCGGAAACATTTGTCGAGCGTGCCGAAGCCATTCATAGCGATGTGGTAACCGTGATCAAGTCCATACTGGAAAGCCGTCGTCATGAAGACCAGAAAATAAAGACCTGTGAGGCCATTTTAGGTCTGGAGCGTAAGTTTGGAAGCGAACGGCTGGCAGGAGCATGTAGACGGGCAATGGATTATGGTATTGATGTCCGGGTCTTTAAGACCATACAGTCAATTCTGGAAAACAACCTTGATGGCCTTCGGGAAAATGTTTTCTCTCATGAGCTTCCCATGCCTGCCCACGACAATATCCGCGGTGAGGAATACTATAAATAACTTATTAAACGATTATAATGAACAACTCAGATACATTAGATAAACTTAGGTCCCTAAAGCTCTTCGGCATGTTCCATGCCTTCAAAACAAATTTGGAGACAGGAACCGTGGAGGGCTACACACCAGATCAGCTCTTGGCCGAGCTGGTCGATGCGGAATACGAAGACCGGATGAACAGAAAGATCAACAGGCTGATCGATGGCGCCAAGTTCCGCTATAAGGCCTCGATCGAACTGATCAACTTCAACAGGGATCGCAACATAGACCGTTCGCAGATCCTCAGGCTCGCAGAGTGTGCATTTGTTGAAAATCACGACAACTTGCTCATCACCGGCCCGACAGGGATAGGCAAGAGTTATATCGCCTCTGCGATTGGACACCAGGCCTGTGCAAAAGGCTTTAGGGTTTTGTATTGGAGTGCACCAAAACTCTTTGCAAGGTTGAAACAGGCTAAGGCCGATAACAGTTATTTCAAGGAGGTCGCTAAAATCCTTAGGGCAGAGCTATTGATTCTGGATGATTTTGGCCTGCATCCGCTGGATAATCAGAGCAGGCTAATGCTGATGGAGATTGTTGAAGATCTTCATGGTAAGACCTCGATGATTTTTACTTCCCAGCTTCCGGTAAGCGCTTGGTTCGAGATGATCGGAGAGAAGACAATTGCCGATGCAGTTCTGGATAGGATTGTTCATGATGCCCATAGGATCGAGGCCTTGGGCGAGTCGATGCGGAAAGTGAGGTCGAAAAAGCCTGAAGCGCTCGAAAGTGCATTTCAGTAGATCGTTCTCATAGCGATATCTATTTGATAAACAATTACTTTTAATAAGGCTTTTAATAAGGATGGTCACTGGTTTTCTACCATCGTGGCCATCTTTTCCATTTCCATATTTGGGGATTTCGGCAATAGT